>NZ_JAVSCQ010000096.1:0-255 GCF_040560405.1 Facivitalis istanbulensis | reverse complement strand
GGCTCTCCATCAGCCTGGCCACCAGGGCTGCGACATTCTCCGCCAGCGCATGGGCATAGGCCGCGTCGTCGGCGACATGGACCTTGCCCACGCCCGCGATCTTCGCCGCCGCCTGCGCCACGCCGTCTATGCCCTGCCCCGCGACCAGCAGGTGCACCTCGCCCAGCTTCGCCGCCGCCGTCACCGTCGACAGCGTCGCATCCTTGACGGCCCCGCCGTCATGCTCGACCCAAACCAGCGTCTTCACTTGGCCAC
>NZ_JAVSCQ010000095.1:0-255 GCF_040560405.1 Facivitalis istanbulensis | reverse complement strand
GGCTCTCCATCAGCCTGGCCACCAGGGCTGCGACATTCTCCGCCAGCGCATGGGCATAGGCCGCGTCGTCGGCGACATGGACCTTGCCCACGCCCGCGATCTTCGCCGCCGCCTGCGCCACGCCGTCGATGCCCTGCCCCGCGACCAGCAGGTGCACCTCGCCCAGCTTCGCCGCCGCCGTCACCGTCGACAGCGTCGCATCCTTGACGGCCCCGCCGTCATGCTCGACCCAAACCAGCGTCTTCACTTGGCCAC
>NZ_JAVSCQ010000094.1:0-271 GCF_040560405.1 Facivitalis istanbulensis | reverse complement strand
TCCGGCCCCAGCGTTTCCAGCGGTTATACAGCGTCTTGTGAGGGCCATAGTCCTTTGGTGCATCCCGCCAGCGCAGCCCATTGCGATTGACGAAGACGATCCCGCTCAACACCCGCCGGTCATCGACCCGCGGCTTGCCGTGGCTCTTGGGAAAGAACGGCCGAAGCCGCTTCATCTGATCGTCCGTCAGCCAAAACAGGTCGCTCATATCGGTCTCCTTGCGGAGCCTGAATCAGATCACGGCGCTCACATCAATGGGTCCTGACCCTAG
>NZ_JAVSCQ010000093.1:0-371 GCF_040560405.1 Facivitalis istanbulensis | reverse complement strand
TGACGCTCGGCTACCAATTTGACGCGAACGACAATCGCACGCGGATGACGTATCCCGACGGCACCTTTTTTACGTTCGACTACGACAGCCTTGACCGCCGGACGGCCGTCCGCGAGAACGGCGGGACCGTGGTGGCGACGATCAGCTATGATGCGCAGGGGCGCAGGGCGGGTGACAGGCGTGGACTGGTATCGAGCGGCTACGGCTATGACGCGATCTCACGGCTGGCGAGCCTGAGCGACGATCTGGCGGGTACGGCGGACGACGTGACGACGACGTTCGAGTATAATCCGGCGAGCCAGATCACGGCGAAGACACGGTCGAACGATGGCTATGCGTTCACCGGCTATGTGAACGTGAACCGGGCCTAT
>NZ_JAVSCQ010000092.1:0-465 GCF_040560405.1 Facivitalis istanbulensis | reverse complement strand
GGGCATGGCCGCTCTCGCCACACCACAGATCGAGGAGGTGACGCCGCTACAGATTACACCCAAGGCCGCCTGATCGATGCAGCCCGGTGCCACGACCGAAATTACACCACGTTGACGGACACGACCATAATCGGGCGGAAGCGGCCGAAAGGCTGCGGTCGCTGGTCGAGGAAGTAAGGCTCGTGCCGGAGAGCGGAGAGCTAGCGATCGTGCTGCGGGGCGACCTGGCCGCGATGCTGCGCTTTGCCGCCGGCAGGAAGAACCCCGACTTCTTGAAGGAGACCGCGGCGCTCGAAGCGTTGCTGGGCGGACATGAGCGCAATCTGGCGCGTAGAAATGCAAAAACCCCGCGGCGGGAGCTGCGGGGTTGCAAGTAAAGATGGTTGCGGGGGCAGGATTTGAACCTGCGGCCTTCAGGTTATGAGCCTGACGAGCTACCGGGCTGCTCCACCCCGCGACGGGGGA
>NZ_JAVSCQ010000091.1:0-536 GCF_040560405.1 Facivitalis istanbulensis | reverse complement strand
ACGAGACGGCCGTCACGATCGCGCGCCTTTGCCGCAACGATCCCGGCTTCACCGGCGGCGATCCGAGCGGATCGCTTGCCGCCCAGTTCGACAGGCTGATCGACCTGGAAAGTCGTCTGTTGTTGATTGCGCGCATTGCGATCGTGGTCGCCCACGAAATTCTCTGCATAGACATTGATCGAGGGGTTCGGTCGGGCGCGCGCTTGTAATGCCAAGCCGCGTGCTCGGGCGACGTCTGCTTCTAGCGCCAGGACGCGCGGCACATCACGCGTCTGATTTAGAAGCTGTGCAAAGGGGGGTGCGGTCTGCGACCACGCCGCACCTACGGGCGATAGCGCCGCAAAGGCGCCGGTCAGCGCAACGGTGCGCGACCGGCGAAAACTGCCGTTCATAGTGCATGATCCTCTAGGGTAGTCAGTCGACGCGCGCGGCGTCGGCGAGACTCAACCGCGAGGCGGACGCAGAAGCTTAGATGGGTCGATCCCGCTGGGGAGCGATGGAGTTAATATCGACCACACGCGAGCGGCGACGATGGC
>NZ_JAVSCQ010000090.1:0-539 GCF_040560405.1 Facivitalis istanbulensis | reverse complement strand
AAACTCCACCATATCCGATGAGCCCGGTGGCCACCGTGACGCCGACGCCGGGGTGGGGCCTCGGCCCCACCCCGGCATACACCATCATCTACACCGGGAATTTACACCACGACCGCGGACGCTAACAAACGCCCTGAGAAAACACGTTCGGGGAAGTCACGGGTCAACTTTGCTTCGAGCATATCTGCCATGATGGTCAGCAATCGGTCACATTGCGCACTTTTGAGGGCGGCGTCTGCCGTATCCTGCGGGAACACCTCATCCAGCAGATACGCGTTCATAGCCGTTTCGATCTGCTGACGGCTCAGATCACCATGGTGCTCCCAAGCTCGCAGTCGCTCAATGTCCAGCGGGCCGCGAAGCACATAGCCTTCGAATTCCACAATTTCTGGCCATAGGAGAGTGCAGAAGGCTATCACTACTTTGGCAGAAGTATGATTTTTGGGATTCCCAGTGAGGGAGATGCATGATTCATAGGGCGCCAGCTTTGATGGAGGCTGGCGATGGAAGAGGATTGGCAACGCGATCTGGAGTGCTGG
>NZ_JAVSCQ010000089.1:0-547 GCF_040560405.1 Facivitalis istanbulensis | reverse complement strand
TGGGTGTAATCTGTAGCGGCGTCACCTCCTCGATCTGTGGTGTGGCGAGAGCGGCCATTCCCTCGATCTGCATGTAGCGGCTCTGGAGCTGGTACTCGTCGTTCTGTTCGAGCAGCACGGCGCCGATGAGGCGCGTGATGCTGTCCTCGTTGGGGAAGATGCCGACCACGTCGGCGCGGCGCTTCACCTCCTTGTTTAGTCGTTCCAACGGGTTGGTGGAGTGCAGCTTGGTCCGGTGTTGCTCTGGGAAGGTCATGTAGGCGAGCACGTCATGCTCGGCATTGTCCATGCAGGCACCGAGTTTCGGCCAGCGGGCACGCAGTTGGTCGGCGACGTGACGCCAGCTCTGGGTGGCGGCGGCATGATCCGGCTGGAGGAAGATCTGCCGGATGGCGGCAGCGACCACGGTGGTCTGGCCCTTGCGCCCTCGTGTCCCCTCCCGGCCTGGGAGATAACCCGCGATCCGCTCCCATTGCTCGTCCGTCAGCGTCCGTCTGCTCAAGGCCTGGCTCCTTCACCAACCTTGAATCAGAACTCTCGCCTCATG
>NZ_JAVSCQ010000088.1:0-638 GCF_040560405.1 Facivitalis istanbulensis | reverse complement strand
GCGGATCATGGACTCGCCAAGGTCCTTGCCGTCGACCGTGACGGTGGCGACGGGGCGGCCGTATGTCTCGTCGGGGGTCAGCGTGAACGCGGCCGAGGCGTTGCGGACCTGCCGCGCGGCGAGGTCCTGCGCGGCTTTCCCGCACGCCCAGCACGCGCCGTCGCGCTGGCAGAGCTGCTTGCGCTCGAAAGCATCGACGCCGAGCAGGCGGAAGTCGACGCTTACCGTGTCGCCGTCCAGCGCCCGCGCTTCGGCATCGAAACGGGGCGCTCGCTGGTCGGCATCGCCACGGGCCGTACCGCGGCTGTCCGCTGCGCCGCACGACGCCAGGATCCCGAGCAGCAGAAGTGGGGTCAGGCGCACAGGACCATCTCCACCTCGTCGCTCCGGGTCGGCACCTCGACGGCGCGGTAGGGCTGGAGCGGATGTCCGGTCCGCACGACGCAGGCACGTCGGTTCTGGTCGAAGATCTGCGCGGCGACGCGAGCGGCGTTCTCGCGGCTGCAGAGCAGCAGGCGCTTGGTCGAGAAGATCGGGATCGAAGCGAGCTGGGTCATGGCGGATCTCATAGCCGGGGGTTGTCGCAGATGGTGAGCGTCAGGCGAAGATCGTCTTGTGGACCTTTGGCTGGGGCAAGA
>NZ_JAVSCQ010000087.1:0-640 GCF_040560405.1 Facivitalis istanbulensis | reverse complement strand
CACCCCGGCATACACCATCATCTACACCGGGAATTTACACCACGACCGCGGACGCTAACCGGTCGGCTGGATGGACAACGTCTTCATCGAACGGCTCTGGCGGTTGCTGAAGTACGAATGCGTCTATCTGAACGCGTTCGAGACCGGCTCCGAACTGCGAACCGGGCTTGGCCGCTGGATCAGCTATTACAACGGGCAGCGGCCTCGCTCCCGCCTGGCCGGCCGAACGCCGGACGAGGTGTATGGGCGGGGCAGCGCGACGCCCTATCCGGGGCATGCCCCGGATAGGGCGTTCACCAGAATGGCGGCTCAAACCAACCAGGATATAGCTTAGTTCAGCCGCCAAACTGTCCAAGAAGGCGGCACCACCTCAGCTATCCTGTTTTCGCGGCTGTAAAGCCGCCTGTCAGGACCGTCCGCAAACTCTGACATCTGTTTGGGAAGTGACTACAATCCGCTGGGACTGATACCATCTACCCGCGCAATATAGTACCTGCGCCCTCTTTGAGTGAAGCAGCGATTGCGGCGATGGATTGGAACAGGACGAGTTGTTCGTCCTTCGACGGCATGAACCCGCGCCGCTGCCAGAACCGCGCCGCTTCCTCATCCACAGCGTTGACCATCAGTGCCCTGCCGCCGA
>NZ_JAVSCQ010000086.1:0-648 GCF_040560405.1 Facivitalis istanbulensis | reverse complement strand
CCGTCGATGCCGCCTCCGTCTATGTCGCGATCAGCAGGGCCAGGACCAGCGCGGCCGTCTATATCGACAGCCGCGCATCCCTCACCGAGGCGCTTGGATTGAGGAACGGGGCGCAGGTCGGGGCGATTGATGCAACGGCAACGTTACCGAAAACCCACGTCGGGCTCGGCAGCTACCAAGCCGAGATGGCATAGCTCAATTCATTACAAAGTTTGCGAGAACGGCTTCTCCGCAAGTTTTACAGCATTGCCGCTGAATATGTCACGACACGCAGCAGCCCTAATAACTCCCTTTAATATATGCGATGGCGAGCCGGCAGAACCAATGTTCACAAATATGAGACGATCTTTTCTGGATGGAATAACATAAAGCCCCTCACTGACATCCAATCCCGACATCATAGTCGGTGGAGGGCGATTCTCCAGATTCTCTCCGTTGTCGGGTATGAGCTCTATTTTACCCAGTCAAACCCGAGTTTCAGCGATAGCGACACACAGTGGAAGGTCGCCGTGATTCGATACCTCTAGGGTCAGGACCCATTGATGTGAGCGCCGTGATCTGATTCAGGCTCCGCAAGGAGACCGATATGAGCGACCTGTTTTGGCTGACGGACGATCAGATGAAGCGGCTTCGGCCGTTCTTTCCCAA
>NZ_JAVSCQ010000085.1:0-648 GCF_040560405.1 Facivitalis istanbulensis | reverse complement strand
GGCCAAGGCGGCGGGCTCGCAGCGTTTCTGCATGGGTGCGGCGTGGCGCAGCCCGAAGGACCGCGACATGGACAGGGTCGTGGCGATGGTCGAGGGGGTGAAGGCCATGGGGCTGGAGACCTGCATGACGCTGGGGATGCTGGATGCGCCCCAGGCGCAGCGGCTGGCGGAGGCGGGCCTCGATTATTACAACCACAATATCGACACGAGCCCGGAAAACTACGCCAACGTCATCACGACGCGCTGCTTCGAGGACCGGCTGGCGACGCTGTCGAACGTGCGCGATGCGGGGATTTCGGTCTGCTGCGGCGGGATCGTGGGGATGGGCGAGACGCGGCAGGACCGGGTCGGCTTCGTCCATGCGCTGGCGACCCTGCCGCGCCATCCCGAAAGCGTGCCGGTCAACGCGCTGGTGCCGGTGCGGGGCACGGTGCTGGCCGACATGCTGGCCGACACGCCGCTGGCGCGGATCGACGATATCGAGTTCGTGCGGACCGTCGCGGTGGCGCGCATCACCATGCCGATGAGCATGGTCCGCCTGTCGGCGGGGCGCGAGAGCATGGCGGCGGCGACGCAGGCGCTGTGCTTCCTGGCGGGGGCGAACTCGATCTTCACCGGCGACAAGCTGCTGACGGCGGGCAATGCGGG
>NZ_JAVSCQ010000084.1:0-680 GCF_040560405.1 Facivitalis istanbulensis | reverse complement strand
GCCAGATGCTGGATCGCCCCCGAAATGCCGATCGCGACATAGACGTCCGGCGCGACGATCTTGCCCGTCTGCCCGACCTGATAGTCGTTGGGCGCATAGCCCGCATCGACCGCCGCGCGGGACGCGCCCACCGCCGCGCCCAGCTTGTCGGCGAGCGGATCGATCAGCGCGTGGAACTGCGCTTCCGACCCCAGCGCGCGGCCACCCGACACGATGACCTTCGCGCTGGTCAGTTCGGGCCGGGCGCTCTCGGCCTTGTCCGCGCCGACGAAGCGCGATTTCGCCGCGTCGCCGGTGGAGGGAACCGCCTCGATCGCCCCCGAACCACCCTCGGCCGCCGCCTTCTCGAACGCGGTGGCGCGCACCGTCAGCACCAGCTTGGCGTCGCGGGTCTGCACCGTCGCGATCGCGTTGCCCGCATAGATCGGCCGCGTGAAGCGGTCCGGCCCCTCGACCGACAGGATGTCCGAGATCTGCATCACGTCGATCAGCGCGGCGACGCGCGGCGCGATGTTCTTGCCCGTGGTGGTCGCGGGCGCGAGGAAGGCGTCGTGGCTCTCCATCAGCCTGGCCACCAGGGCTGCGACATTCTCCGCCAGCGCATGGGCATAGGCCGCGTCGTCGGCGACATGGACCTTGCCCACGCCCGCGATCTTCGCCGCCGCCTGCGCCACGCCGTC
>NZ_JAVSCQ010000083.1:0-752 GCF_040560405.1 Facivitalis istanbulensis | reverse complement strand
TCTTCAACAAGCTCAAGCGCTTCCGCCGTATCGCCCTGCGCTGCGAGAAAACCATCGCCGCCTTCATGGGCTTCGTTCACCTCGCATGCGCCATGATCTGGCTACGATAAATGCAGACAAAGCCTAGTCGTTCCAGTGGGTTGGTGGAGTGCAACTTCGTCCGGTGCTGTTCGGGGAAGGTGATGTAGGCGAGCACGTCATGCTCGGCATTGTCCATGCAGGTGCTCAGTTTCGGCCAGCGGGCGCGCAACTGGTCGCGACGTGCCGCCAGGTCTGGGTGGCGGCGGTATGGTCCGGCTGGAGGAAGACCTGCCGGATGGCGGCAGCGACCATGGTGGTCTGGCCCTTGGGCACATGCGCCAGCGCGTTCCTCATGAAATGCACGCGGCAGCGCTGCCAGGTGGCGCCGACGACGCGGGTGATGGCGGCCTTGAGCCCTTCGTGCGCGTCGGAGATGACGAGCTTCATGCCCCTCAGCCCGCGGCGGACGAGATCGCGCAGGAAGGTCGACCAGAATGGCTCGGCCTCGCTGGGGCCGATGTGCAGGCCGACGATCTCGCGCTTGCCCTCGGTGGTGACGGCCACAGCGATTATGGCGGCGACCGAGACGATGCGGCCGCCCTCACGCACCTTGAGGTAGGTGGCGTCCAGCCAGAGGTACGGCCACTCGCCAGCGAGCGGGCGCTTCAGGAAGGCGTTCACGCGCTCGTCGATGTCCTTGCACAGCTTGGACACGCTCGACTTCGAGATGC
>NZ_JAVSCQ010000082.1:0-765 GCF_040560405.1 Facivitalis istanbulensis | reverse complement strand
CAAACTCCACCATATCCGATGAGCCCGGTGGCCACCGTGACGCCGACGCCGGGGTGGGGCCTCGGCCCCACCCCGGCATACACCATCATCTACACCGGGAAATTACACCACGACCGCGGACGCTAACGTCTGGATCATCCCGGAAGGGAAGATGAAGATGCGCCAGCCTCATTCGGTGCCGTTGTCCCGGCAGGCGCTGGCGATCCTCACAGAGATGCGCGGGCTATCCGGCTCGGGCCGCTACGCGTTCCCTTCCGTTCGGACACGGGCGAGGCCGATCAGCGACAACACGATCAACGCGGCGCTGCGGCGCATGGGCTATTCCAAGGAGCAGATGACCGCCCACGGCTTCCGCACGTCGGCGTCATCGCTGCTGAACGAGTCGGGAAAGTGGAACCCCGACGCGATCGAACGGGCGCTGGCCCATATGGTGGCGGGAAGTGTTCGGCGTATCTACAATCAGTCCGCTTATTGGCGGGAGCGTGTCGAGATGGCCCAGTGGTGGAGTGATTATCTGGATGAGTTGCGGGAGGGAGGGAATAGGTGACGGGCAATCCCGCCGCAGGATGGAAGGTCGTCTCTGATACGGAGGATTCCGAGAATGTCTGGACTTGCCCCGGAAAAGTGGAGAGTTCCCTTAGGCTTTGTCTGCATTTATCGTAGCCAGATCATGGCGCATGCGAGGTGAACGAAGCCCATGAAGGCGGCGATGGTTTTCTCGCAGCGCAGGGCGATACGGCGGAAGCGCTTGAGCTTGTTGAAGAA
>NZ_JAVSCQ010000081.1:0-776 GCF_040560405.1 Facivitalis istanbulensis | reverse complement strand
CCGGGCAGCGGCAATATCGGCCGCTTCCAGTATACCGGACAGGCGTGGCTGCCCGACCTCGGCATGTACTATTACAAGGCGCGTATGTACTCGCCCACGTTGGGTCGGTTCATGCAAACCGATCCCATCGGCTATAAGGATCAGATCAACCTCTACGCCTATGTGGGGAACGATCCGGTGAATAGGCGCGATCCACTGGGATTGTATGAATGTTCTGGCAGCAAATCGGATTGCGGAACGATAAGGGGCTACGTTGATACCGCGCAGAAGGCGCTCAAGGGCCTGGACCCGAAGTCGGACGCGGCGAAAAATTTAGGCGCTACTCTCGGCTATCTCGGTAAGTTCGGCCAAAATAACGGGGTGACGATTGCGTCATCTTCCCTTGCCAAGGGCACTTTGGCGAACGCTGGTCCGGGAGGCAGGATCAGCGTCGATATCAAACAAGTCAATGCATACGGAGCCAATGCAGCCTTCGCGGCTGCAAATCCGGGCACTAGCCGTGGCGATATTCAACAGGGGTTGGGCGCCGGGGCATTGGCGCATGAAGCGAGGCACGAGCTCGATTTTAATAGAATTGGCTTCCCGGATAGCAGAATGGCCGAGTATAGGACCGAGTTGAATGCATATCGAACTCAGCAAGGCGTGGACCAAGGGCTAGGGTCAGGACCCATTGATGTGAGCGCCGTGATCTGATTCAGGCTCCGCAAGGAGACCGATATGAGCGACCTGTTTTGGCTGACGGACGATCAGATGAAGCGGCTTCGGCCGTTCTTTCC
>NZ_JAVSCQ010000080.1:0-811 GCF_040560405.1 Facivitalis istanbulensis | reverse complement strand
ATGCCCTGCCCCGCGACCAGCAGGTGCACCTCGCCCAGCTTCGCCGCCGCCGTCACCGTCGACAGCGTCGCATCCTTGACGGCCCCGCCGTCATGCTCGACCCAAACCAGCGTCTTCACTTGGCCACTCCCAGCGCTTTCAGCTTTTCCACCAGCTCGTCGACCGAGCCGACCTTGATCCCCGCCTGCCGCTGGCCCGGCTCGGCGACATGGGTGATCGTCAGCCGGGGCGACACGTCGACGCCGTAATCGGCCGCCGTCTTGGTCGCCATCGGCTTGGACTTGGCCTTCATGATGTTGGGCAGCGACGCATAGCGCGGCTCGTTGAGGCGCAGGTCGGTCGTCACGATCGCCGGCAGCGTCAGCGCCACCGTCTCCAGCCCGCCATCGACCTCGCGAGTGACGTTGGCCGTCTCCCCCTCGATCTCGACCTTGCTCGCAAAAGTGCCCTGCGCCCAGCCGAGCAGACCGGCCAGCATCTGCCCGGTCTGGTTGTTGTCACCGTCGATCGCCTGCTTGCCCAGGATCACCAGGCCGGGCTGTTCCTCCTCGACCAGCTTGGCCAGCAGTTTCGCCACGCCCAGCGGCTCGACCGGCTGGTCCGCGGTGATCAGCACCGCCCGGTCCGCGCCCATGGCGAGCGCCGTGCGCAGCGTGTCCGCCGCCTTCGGCTCGCCGATCGAAACGACGACGACCTCCGTCGCCGCCCCCTTCTCCTTCAGCCGGATCGCCTCTTCCACCGCGATCTCATCGAACGGGTTCATCGACATCTTCACGTTCGCCAGATCGACGCCCGTCCCGTCCGCCTTCAC
>NZ_JAVSCQ010000079.1:0-811 GCF_040560405.1 Facivitalis istanbulensis | reverse complement strand
CATGAGGCGAGAGTTCTGATTCAAGGTTGGTGAAGGAGCCAGGCCTTGAGCAGACGGACGCTGACGGACGAGCAATGGGAGCGGATCGCGGGTTATCTCCCAGGCCGGGAGGGGACACGAGGGCGCAGCGGCGTGGACAACCGATTGTTCGTGGATGCGATCCTCTGGATGGCAGGCAATGCGGCGCGCTGGCGTGACCTGCCGGAGGTGTTCGGGAAGTGGACTGGGGTTCATGCCCGGTTCCGGCGGTGGTCGCATGCGGGTGTTTGGGAACGGCTTTTCCATAGCCTGGCCGACACGCCGGACTTCGAATACGTCCTGATCGACAGCACGATCTCAAAGGCCCACGCCGATGCGAGCGGCGCAAAAGGGGGGCTGAAGCTGCCGCAATTGGCCGGTCCCGCGGTGGCCTGACAACCAAGCTGCATGCGGCGGTCGATGCGATCGGCCTGCCGATCCGCATTCATCCGACACCCGGGCAGTGGGGCGACCGCCCCCAGGCCGAGGCGTTGCTGGCAGGCTTGAAGGGTGTCGGCCACGTCATCGCCGATGCCGCCTACGACGCCGATCCGTTACGCGCCTTCATCGCCGATGAACTCGGTGCGACCGCCCAAATCAAGGCCAATCCCAGCCGAACCGCCAAGCCGCCCATCGACTGGCGCCTCTACAAGGAGCGCCATCAGGTCGAGTGCTTCTTCAACAAGCTCAAGCGCTTCCGCCGTATCGCCCTGCGCTGCGAGAAAACCATCGCCGCCTTCATGGGCTTCGTTCACCTCGCATGCGCCATGATCTGGCTACGATAAATGCAGAC
>NZ_JAVSCQ010000078.1:0-841 GCF_040560405.1 Facivitalis istanbulensis | reverse complement strand
CTAGGGTCAGGACCCATTGATGTGGGAGGCGCGATCTGATTCAGGCTCCGTGAGGAGAGAGTGGATGAGCGACCTGTACTGGCTGACGGATGAGCAGATGGCGCGTCTGCAACCGTTCTTTCCCAAGAGCCATGGCAAGCCTCGGGTCGATGATCGGCGGGTGCTCAGCGGCATCATTTTCGTCAATCGCAACGGGCTACGCTGGTGTGATGCACCGAAGGACTATGGGCCGCACAAGACGCTCTACAATCGCTGGAAGCGGTGGAGCGAGAGGGGTATTTTCCTGCGAATGATGGAAGGTCTCGCGGCAGCGGAGGCCGTGCCGAAGACCGTCATGATCGACGCGACCTACCTGAAGGCACACCGCACGGCATCGAGTCTGCGGGTAAAAAAGGGGATCTCGGCCGTCTGATCGGCCGCACGAAAGGCGGCATGAACACCAAACTGCACGCCGTCAGCGATGCGGACGGGCGGCCCTTGAGCTTCTTCATGACCGCCGGGCAGGTCAGCGACTACACCGGCGCGGCAGCCTTGCTCGACGATCTGCCGAAAGCACAGTGGCTGCTTGGCGACCGTGGTTATGATGCCGATTGGTTCAGAGACGCCCTGGAAGCCAAAGGCATCCAGCCCTGCATCCCGGGCCGCAGATCGCGCAACGAGCCGGTCAGATACGACAAGCGCCGCTACCGGCGCCGCAGCCGCATCGAGATCATGTTCGGCCGTCTGAAGGATTGGCGCCGCGTCGCAACTCGCTACGACCGCTGCCCAACCGTCTTCTTCTCTGCCGTCGCCCTCGCGGCCACCGTCATCTTCTGGCTATGACCAATGAGTCCTGACCCTA
>NZ_JAVSCQ010000077.1:0-844 GCF_040560405.1 Facivitalis istanbulensis | reverse complement strand
CTTGGGAAAGAACGGCCGAAGCCGCTTCATCTGATCGTCCGTCAGCCAAAACAGGTCGCTCATATCGGTCTCCTTGCGGAGCCTGAATCAGATCACGGCGCTCACATCAATGGGTCCTGACCCTAGCTATGCGAACGCTGGTCAGATTCTTCCGCCTTTTAAAACTGAGCAATATGAGGCGGGTGTTAAAGTAGATTGGGGAAGCCTCAAATCAACGCTCAGTGTTTTCCGGATTACGCAGCCGAGCCTTCTGGATAAAAGCGGCTCTCCCCTGCCTACGCAGACCGTGGATGGAGAGCAAGTCAATCGGGGGGTCGAGCTTAATTTGTCGGGTCAATTGACACCGCGATTGCGCTTGCTCGGCGGCGCAATGCTGCTCGATCCTAAGCTCAGGAAAACAAGTAATCCCGTGAATAATGGTAAAACAGCGCCCGGCGTTCCACAGTTCCAGGGGAATCTCGCTGCTGAGTGGGATGCACCTTTTTTACAGGGCCTGACAATCACGGGTCGTGTAACATACACTGGGAGTGAATATCTACGGGAGGGCGCTCTATATTATCGACTATCCGACGTGACCCTTTTTGACTCCGGTTTGAGATATACCTTTGAGCGCGCCAATGCTCTTCCGGTCACCATCCGGTTCAACGTGAACAATATGTTCAATAAGTCCTACTGGCGATTCGACGGCCTCAGTAATTGCTGTCTTGTCGCCTCAAGGCCTAGGGTCAGGACTCGTTGATCACAGCCAGAAGATGACGGTTGCAGCGAGCGCGATGGCGGAGAGGAAGACGGTCGGGCACCGATCGTAGCGGGTGGCGACGCGGCGCCAGTCCTTCAGGCGTCC
>NZ_JAVSCQ010000076.1:0-891 GCF_040560405.1 Facivitalis istanbulensis | reverse complement strand
ATGCGGTTGCGTCGCGCCCTGGCGAGGTCCCGATCCTTCTTGCCGATCAGGGCGAGGCGCAAGCGATCGTCAGCGGTTTTCTCGGCCGTGAAAATATCGGAGCGCGCCATGTCGCGCTCGACCCCGATCGTGGCCTTTCTCAAGCCCTGAAGGTGGCGGGGTATCCCGCAACGGCCTTCGTTGCGGGCGACGGCACGATCGTACAGCTCCAGCTCGGTGAATTGTCACGCGCTGCGCTCGCCGATGGAATCGAATTAGCAAGGAAACACCGATGAATCGTCGCAACCTGTTGTCTCGGGGCCTCCTGGCCGCGCTTGCCTTCGCCGCGCCGATCACGCCTCTCATGGCCCAGCAGCCCGATCTGTCGCGCAAGGCGGTCGTTGACGATCCCGTGGCTCCCAAGCGCGCCGGCAGGACCTACGACGTCACGGTTGTCGAGTTTTTCGACTATAACTGCCCCTATTGCCGTCGCATGGAGCCGGTGCTGAACGCCCTGCTTCGCTCCGACCCGAAGGTACGGGTCGTGTACCGGGACTGGCCGATCTTCGGACCTGCCTCGCGTGAGGCGTCACGCGCGGCTGTCGCGAGCCAATGGCAGGGCAGGCATGCCGCCTTTCACGAGGCCCTGATGACCTCGCCGGCGCGGCTCGACAGCGCGGGCGTCAAGGCAGCGGCTGCCAAAGCCAAGGTCGACTGGCCCCGTCTGCAACGCGATTTGAAGAACCGTGGCGCCGAAATCGACGCGCTGCTTACGCGCACCGATAGCATCGCCCAGGCGATCGGTTTCAACGGAACACCAGCGCTGATCGTCGGCTCGCAGGTCGTCGCCGGTGCTGTCGATCTCCCGACGTTGCGTCGTCTCGTCGCGGAAGCGCGCAAAAAACCAGCGGC
>NZ_JAVSCQ010000075.1:0-936 GCF_040560405.1 Facivitalis istanbulensis | reverse complement strand
CCAACGGCACGGGGAAACCCGCGCCCGTGTGGGGGGAAGCTACGTCCGGGCTACGCCCGGCCTCCGCTTCCCCCCACACGTCATCTACGATGTCGCTGACCCTTCAACTGCGATGTCGCTGTGCAGCATCGGCCGATCCCGCCAACTTCACCGACAGGGGCACCAGCTGGACGGGCGGCGGCGGTATCCGCGTCGGCTATTTCGGCCGTCTAAGCGATGCGCTGTCGATCGGTGCCTTCTACCAGTCCAAGCTGTGGACCGGGCGTTTCCGCAAATATGCTGGCCTGTTCGCAGGGCAAGGCGGCTTCGATGCCCCGGCATCATGGGGCGCGGGCGTCGCCCTTCGGGTGACGCCGGCATTGACGCTGGCTGGGGACGTCAAGCGGATCGAATATTCGGGGGTGAAATCGATCGCCAATCCGTTGGCGCAACTGTTCCAGGGCATTCCGTTCGGTGCCACCGATGGCCCGGGCTTTGGTTGGCGGGACATCACCGTCTACAAAGTCGGCGTCAGCTATACGGCAAGTTCGCAATGGGTGCTGAGGGCGGGGTATGGCCGGTCGGGCAATCCGGTTCGCCGGTCGCAGACATTCCTCAACATCCTCGCACCGGGCGTCGTGCAGGACCATTTCACGCTCGGCGCGACGTGGACCGCACCGTCGGGGCTTGAGGTAACCGGTTATGCGATGCGCGCGCCTAGGAACCGCGTGCAGGGAAGTGGCTCGATCCCCGCATCCTTTGGCGGCGGTGAAGCCGACGTATATCTCGCCGAGACGTCGGTCGGCATCGGCTTCGGCAAGCATTTCTAGGGTCAGGATCTGTAATTTGGGTCCGCTCGGCGGTTGTCCCTTGAGGGTCTCAAGGATCTGTCCGCACTCGCCGACCTGTTGGTCGGTGGTGCTGTATCGGGTCTCACAAGGCCGGACGTTGCATTGA
>NZ_JAVSCQ010000074.1:0-978 GCF_040560405.1 Facivitalis istanbulensis | reverse complement strand
GTCCCGTACGACCCAGGCAGGCATCCCCTAAGTGGCCCGCTTCGGATCGGTACAGGTGGCCCGTTTCACGTTGGAACGGTGGCCCGCTTCAGAGCGGTACGCCCGGCCCACTTCATCGGAATACGCAGGCTGCCATAGGTGCCGTTCGACAGCGCGAACGCCGAACGGACGTGCGCCAGCATCACCATGTCATCGCGTTGCCGCCGGCTGGCCGGACGATCCTTCCAGGCGAAATAGCCGCTCTGGCTGACGCCAGGCACCTGGCAGAGGCGGTGTACGGGGAAATCCTTCTTCGCCTGATCGATGAGCGCGAACCTCATCGACTTCCCTCCCGGGCGAAAAAAGCGGTCGCCCGCTTCAGTATGTCGCGCTCCTGCCGAAGGACTTCGTTCTCCCGCCGAAGGCGCTTCTGCTCGGCCGCCATATCCGCCTGTGGCGCTGTGCCGGGCATCTCTGCCAGGCGATCCCGGCTGCGGCTGATCCAGCGCACCAGCGTCGACAACCCGACGCCCAAATCCTCCGCTATCTCGCGCTGTGTGCGTCCGCTGGTCGCCACCAGCCGGACCGCTGCGTCCTCAAACTCCTTCGTGAACCGTCGTGGCTTCGTCATCGAGTTCGCCTTTCACCTTAAGGGAACTCTCCACTTTTCCGGGGCAAGTCCATAGCACACCTCGAATCGTTCAGGGCGAACACCGTCGATGCCGCATCCGTCTATGTCGCGATCAGCAGGGCGCGAAAGAACGCGGCCATCTATACCGACAACCGTGCCAACCTCACTAATACCCTCCGCTTACGTGACGGGGCGCAGGTCGGGGCATTGGAATTTGGCTTGATAGCCCAAGAGCCATCCCTCTAGGGTCAGGACTCGTTGATCACAGCCAGAAGATGACGGTTGCAGCGAGCGCGATGGCGGAGAGGAAGACGGTCGGGCACCGATCGTAGCGGGTGGCGACGCGGCGCCAGTCCTTCAGGCGTCCG
>NZ_JAVSCQ010000073.1:0-1105 GCF_040560405.1 Facivitalis istanbulensis | reverse complement strand
GGGCAACTGTGATGCTCATGCGAGAGCGATAGGCTGTCGCTTTCGGATCATGGCGTTGAGGATGACGAGGAGTTGCCGTGCGACGGCGATGAGGATCGTCTTGGGCGCCTTGCCCTTGGCGCGCATCCTGTCGCGCATGGCGGTGAGGACGGGGATGCGCCGTGAAGCGTTGAGGGCGGCGATGTAGAGGGCTTCGCGGATCTTTCGCCGCCCACCCCATATGCGTCGTGCGCCGCGCCATGTCCCACTTTTGCGGGCATGCGGGGCGAGGCCTGCGAGGGAAGCGATCTTGCGACGGCAGAGCGTGCCGAGCTCGGGGAGTTCACCGAGCAGGGTGGCGAGGACGGTGGGTCCGATACCGGGAACGGCGGTCAGGAGCTGGGCCTGTTCGGACAGGGCCTGATCCTGAGCGATGAAGCCTGCGATCTGTCGGTCGAGATCGGCAATCTGCTGGCCGAGCAGAGTGATCATAGCTTCGATGGCTTGGGCGATTTCGGGCTGACCTGCGCTGTGGCGATGGAGCTTTTCGGCTTTGCGCATGTCGACCAACTGCCTGCGACGGCGCAAGAAATCGGCCAGGCGCGAACGGGCTGGGCTGAGTGGGATGGTGGCGGGCAGGTCGAGCGCTGCGCCCATCTGCGCCAGGACACGGGCGTCGACCCGGTCGGTCTTGGCCAGCGTACCGGTGGCTCTGGCAAACTCGCGGGCCTGGCGTGGATTAACGCGTGAGAAGGGATGGCCACGTGTCGCCAGCGCAGCAATCAGGTCGCCGTCGCAGCCGCTGGTGGCCTCGAAGACGAGGCGGATGTCGTGGTCGAGCGTGTCGAGCCAGGTGGTGATGGCATCCGGTGTATTGGCGATCTGCCCGGTCCGACCGGATGGCAGTTCGCAGATGTCGATAAGGGCACGCGAAAGGTCGCAGCCGATGACGGCCTGTGGCATGGGTAAGGCTCCTGTCCATGTCGTGCGGGATCGGTAGTCCCAAGCAACTGTTCAGGGTTGTGACCAACGCGGAAGGGGCCCTTGCTCCCTATCGGGCTCCAGACCCTCGGGGGGGACGGGCTCCCTTCCGCAACACCTTCATACCAGCATCACATCAGACAGG
>NZ_JAVSCQ010000072.1:0-1186 GCF_040560405.1 Facivitalis istanbulensis | reverse complement strand
CTATTGTCCTGATTCTGAAATAATATTGATTTGCTGATGCGCGGTATCGAGTGTCCGCAGGCAGAAGCGCTGGATAGAAGCGAGAATGTCGTCGGCGGACTTTGCCCATCTGAAGGGTTTGGGGTCTGCATTGGTGGCGGCGATATAGCTTTCGATCGCCGCCTCGAGATCGGCGGTCGAGCGATGGACGCCACGGCGGATCTGCCTGCTGGTGAGATCGGCGAAGAAGCGCTCGACCTGATTGATCCAGGAGGCTCCGGTGGGTGTGAGATGAACCTGCCAATGCGGTCTTCTGGCCAACCAGGCGCGGATCGCGGGTGTTTTGTGTGTGGCGTAATTGTCCATGACGAGATGGACGTCGAGGCCATGAGGAATTGCGGCATCGATCTGACGCAGGAAGCTCAGAAATTCGCGGGCGCGGTGTCGTGGATAGCATTTTCCGATCACCTTGCCGGTCGCAATGTCGAGCGCAGCGAAAAGCGAGGTCGTGCCGTGACGCTTGTAGTCGTGGGTTCGCCGTTCCGGCTGCCCGGGGCGCATGGGCAGGAGTGGCTGTGACCGATCGAGTGCCTGGATCTGACTTTTCTCATCAATGCACAGCACCAGGGCACGATCGGGAGGTGCCATGTACAACCCGACGATATCGCGCATTTTCTCGACGAACAGCGGGTCGGTCGACAGCTTGAACGTCTCGCTGCGATGCGGCTGGAGGGAAAACGCCTTCCAGATGCGATGGATTGTCGACGGAGCATAGCCTGTCGCCCGCGCCATGCTGCGTAACGACCAGTGCGTTGCACCGGCCGGAGTCTCTTCCAGCGTTCGCTGGATTGTCCGGGCGATCTCGTCGTCACCAATCGTACGCGGCGCACCAGAGCGCGGCTCGTCATATAGACCCTCGCAGCGCCGTTCCGCAAAACGTCGGCGCCATTTGCTGACCGTGTTGGCGTCAAACCCGAGGCGAGCAACAATCTGCTTATTTTGAAGACCGCGCGACGCCTCCAGCACAATTCTCGCCCGACGAGCCAGTCCCTGCGCTGTCTTCCGACGGCTGGCAAGGCCTTCCAGCTCCTGTCGCTCCGCATCCGTCAACGATATCGACACCGCAGCCACACGACCTCGACCCGCCATCTCTCACCTCCGCATCAAACGCGAAAATGATACACTGAACTTCTCGATCAGGACACTA
>NZ_JAVSCQ010000071.1:0-1310 GCF_040560405.1 Facivitalis istanbulensis | reverse complement strand
CGACACTGGAGCTGTGGGCGACATCGCTGCGCGATGTGAAGGCGCGGATGCGCAGCCTTTTCACGCAGGACCGGGTAGCGGCGTCGGCCAGTCTTTTCCTGGATGGCCTGCTGGGTGATGAGCGGCGCAAGACAGGTTGGATGCGCGCGGAAGCGGCGGGAGACCCCGGTCCGTGGCGACAGCAGGCCATTCTGGGGCGCAGGAGATGGGATGCGGACGCTCTGCGCGAGATCGTGCGAGACTATGTCGTGGAGCATCTCGCCACGCCGGGGTGCGTGCTGGTTATCGATGAGACCGGCTTTTTGAAGCAGGGCAAGGCATCGTGCGGTGTCGCGCGACAATATACCGGTTCGGCCGGCAAGATCACCAACTGCCAGATCGGTGTGTTTGCGGCCTATGTGTCGGCTCGTGGTCATGCCTTCATCGATCGCGCTCTCTATCTGCCCAAGAGCTGGACGACCGCCCCGGCAAGGCTTGCTGCGGCCCATGTCCCCGAGACTGTCGCCTTCGCTACCAAGCCCGCACTGGCGATCGACATGATCCGGCGGGCACTGGCCGTCGATGTCCCGTTCTCATGGGTGGCAGCCGACACGGTGTACGGCGTAGGCGACATCGAGGGCATGCTGCGGCGTGCGTGCAAGGGCTATGTCCTTGGCGTCAAGTCGGACCATTATTTCGGTTCCTGGGTGGGCAAGCCGCCGGTCGCCGGTACGGCAGAAGAGATTGCGCACGATCTTGCCCCTGATGCCTGGCAGCGCCTGTCCGCCGGTGACGGCACGAAAGGCGCCCGGCTTCACGACTGGGCCTATTGCGAACTCGCCGATCTCGAGGCCGAAGAATATCATGAGACGAAGACGGGCCTTTGGACCCGGGGCCTCCTGATCCGTCGCAACATCGGCGACAGTGATCTCGCCTTCTTCACGACCTGGTGCCCGGCCGGAACAGGAATACAGACGCTTGTTTCCGTTGAAGGCCATCGCTGGGCGATCGAAGACAGCTTCGAGACCGCCAAAAATGACCTCGGCCTCGACCATAACGAGACGCGATCCTGGCACGGCTGGCATCGCCACGTCTCGCTCGTAATGCTCGCCTTCGCCATGATGGCCGTAGTCCGATACCGCGCCAACAACACGACGCCCCCAAAAAGACCGAAGACGCCCACCATCAGGAGTTGATCCGCTGGTCCGTTCAGGAGGTCCGACGCATCGCCAACAAGCTCGCTCAGCGCCGGATCGAGCCTGCCTACGTCATCGCCTGGTCATGCTGGAGACGAGCTCACCAAGCTGCAGCAAGAAGGGCTCACCTCAAAA
>NZ_JAVSCQ010000070.1:0-1441 GCF_040560405.1 Facivitalis istanbulensis | reverse complement strand
GCCTAGCACTACTTTGGCAGAAGTGTGGGACGCGGTGATGGTAGCGCCGTTCCGCAGTTCGGACAGTGTCGCGACGGCGGGCGTAACAGACGATCAAGGATGGCCTGACGGACAGCCGGGAGGGTCGGCTGAGGTGGCGGGCCGGAGACTCTTTTTTTTCCGCCCCGCCTGGGCGAGCCTTCGTGTCTGGAGGAAGGCATAGGCGATCATTGTCATAAGCGCATGGCGATGCAGCCCGGTCCACGAGCGACCTTCGAAATGGTCGAGACCGAGTTCGTCCTTGAGTTGCTGGTGCGCCTGTTCGCAGATCCAGCGCGCCTTGATGGCGCCGGCGACGTCCTTGATCGGCGTGTCGGCGGGAAGGTTCGAGAGATAGTATTTCCTCTCGCCGTTGGAGCGATGCTCGCCCACCAGCCAAGCCTCTTCGCCCGGCCTATGCTGTGCGCCTGCGGCACCGATCCGCTGTGGTGGGCCATCGGCGATCCGCACGCGCATGACCGCGAAGCGGGCCGTCAGGCGCCCCTTTGTTCCTCGACGCCAACTGACCTGCCGCCACTTTGCCTCTTCGAGCATGGCATGGGCGGCCCGGGATTTGACGTCGGGTACATGCCGAACCCGCGGTCGTCCACGCCCCGCCACCGGGAAGGTCAGTTGCACGTCTGCGGGATAAATCTTCTGATGACGGGGGACGCCGACGGCCCAGCACAATCCCCGAGCGCTGAGCGCCTGCCGGAAGGGCGCTGACAGGCCGTAGCCGGCATCCGCGAGGACGCAGCCAAAGCGCACACCGGCAGCCAGGACGCGGTCGATCTCCTCAATGGCGATGTCAGGCTTTGTGCGATAGGCCTGGAATGCTTCGGGCACGCCCGCCCTTGCCATCCGGGGCGTATCGCTGGTCCAGCTTTCCGGCAGGAACAGTCGCAGGCCCAGCATGAGCGGAACTTCCCCCGAGGCCAGCGTCACCGACACCAGGGTCTGGCAGTTGGCGTTCTTGCCCAGCACCGTGGCGTATTGCGGCGCGACACCGACCGAGGCCTTCCCCTTCTTGGGGAGCGCGGTGTCGTCGATGATCAGCCAGGCCTGGTCACCGCCAACCAGGGCATCTGCCTGTCGCCACAACGTCGCCTCCAGCGGCGCGCTGTCCCAAAGCCCCGCACCGATGAAATGGTGGAGCCGGTCATAGCTGAGCGCGTCTGCGCGTGCCGCCATCGGCTGGATGCTCTTGCGATCACCCGGACCGATCAGGCCTGCGATGTACGCCGGGCACATCCGCCGCCGCGTCTTGTTGCCCAGATCTTCCAGATACGGCTCCAACCAGCACTCCAGATCGCGTTGCCAATCCTCTTCCATCGCCAGCCTCCATCAAAGCTGGCGCCCTATGAATCATGCATCTCCCTCACTGGGAATCCCAAAAATCATACTTCTGCCAAAGTAGTGATAG
>NZ_JAVSCQ010000069.1:0-1530 GCF_040560405.1 Facivitalis istanbulensis | reverse complement strand
TCCCGCATCCGGGAAGCTCGAGATCATCAGGATCGTCGAGCAGTCGCATCGCCCGCCAGGCAGACGCTGGACCAACTCGGCATAGCCCGGCGAACGTTCTACCGCTGGTACGACCGCTACCTCGAAGGCGGACCGGAAGCGCTGGAAGATCGGCCATCGGTGCCGAGCCGGGTGTGGAACCGCATCCCGGCCGGCATCCACGACCGGATCATCGAGCTGGCGCTGGAACAGTCCGGGTTGAGCCCCCGGGAACTGGCCGTGCGCTTCACTGACGAGCCGCGCTACTTCGTGTCGGAAGCCACGGTTTACCGGCTGCTCAAGGCCCATGATCTGATCACCAGCCCGGCCTTCGTCGTGATCAAGGCCGCCGACCAGTTCCACACGAAGACCACCCGGCCGAACGAGTTGTGGCAGACCGACTTCACCTGCTTCAAGATCATCGGCTGGGGCTGGATGTATCTGTCGACGGTGCTCGACGACTTCTCGCGCTACATCATCGCCTGGAAGCTGTGCACCAACATGCGCGCCGAGGACGTCACCGACACGCTGGACCTCGCCCTGGCGGCTTCCGGCTGCGACAGCGCCGCGGTGCTGCACAAGCCCAGGCTGCTCACCGACAACGTCCTATGTCGGGAAGCAGCGGCGGGGAAAGGCCAGCAGGTCTCGTTGCGCCGGGGATGGTCGGCGCTGATGAATGTGTGATCCAGATGGCTTCCACCGTCAAGGAAAGCACTCTCGGCCATAGCAAACACAGGATCCATCGATCATCGAGATCGTGGTCCTCACCGTCCTTAAAATGAGATGCGCATGCCAGATGCCGGATCGCGACCTGCGTGGCCATCCAGAAGGTGCATCGCAGCCGGGCGTTGCCGTACTTTGATAGCTTGGTCCGTCCTCTGAAGATCCCTGACTGGTAGGTGGCGAGGTCGAGGCCGCAGAACTTAAGGAACTGGCGATGGTGGCTGAAGCGGCGCAGGTCGCCGGCCTCGGCCAGGATCGTCGGGGCATTGATCGGGCCGATGCCGGGGATCATGCGCAGGAGCTGATAATCGCTGTTCGTCGCCAACGCCTCATGGGCGATCCGCTCGATCTCGTTACGCTGCTGGATCAAGGTGCGCGCCTGGGCGATGACCATGCGGAACATGGCGACCGCAGTGGAGTCCTCCTCGATCGGCAGCGCGATCGATGCACAGGCGGTCTCGTAGATATCGTTGACCACCCGAGCCTTGGAGACCTTGCGGCCGATCAGCGGCCATGCCTGTTCGGCAAACGCCTTGCGTCCGATCAAGGTGATGCTGCCCGGCGTTGGAAAACGTTCGATCAGCGCCAGGAATCAGTCAGACCGGCTGTTGCCAGCGAAACGCTCGATCTCCGGGAGATACAGCGGCAGATAGTGCGTGAGGATCCGATGCCACGTCTGCGTCTTCGCCCTGGAAATGGCTTCGTGGGTCTTGGACATCTCCTGCAGATCGTTGATACCGGCCGCCAGCGGATCGACATAGCGCTGGGTCGCTCCGATCCGGAGCATAT
>NZ_JAVSCQ010000068.1:0-1628 GCF_040560405.1 Facivitalis istanbulensis | reverse complement strand
TCAGCGCCGCGCCAGACAGGTTGCTGCTGCTGCTGATCAGCCGGCCGAACCCCTCATAGCGGCTGGTCAGCCCCGCGCCCTCCGCCGAGCCGAACCGCGCGTACAGCGGGTGCCCCTGGAGGTCGTAGCGGCCCGCGCCCAGGCCCGGCTCGCCACCAGCCCGGCGACATCGTGGCGTTCCGCAAGTCCGAGAAGGACCGGCCCGGCGCGGGATCGGCTACCGCATCGAGGCGGTCGATGCCGAGGCGGGGATGGTGCGACTCGTCCCCGAGCGTGGCAAGGCGCACGACTGGCAGCCCGCCCGCTGGAGTGCCGCCTAGGCCGACGCCTTGGTCTAGGTCGAACAGGAGCTCCGCGCCGGGGACCGCGTGCAGTTCACCCGCAACAACTACCGCGCCGAGCGGCTCAACAGGCAGACCGCCATGTCCGGCCGGGATGGGTGCGGAGCATCCACTCGTCCCAGGGCGCGACGTGCTATCGGGTCATGGCGCATCTGGAATCGTTCAGGACCAATACCGTCGATGCCGCCTCCGTCTATGTCGCGATCAGCAGGGCCAGGACCAGCGCGGCCGTCTATATCGACAGCCGCGCATCCCTCACCGAGGCGCTTGGATTGAGGAACGGGGCGCAGGTCGGGGCGATCGACGAATGGAGCGCCCTAACCAAATACAACATCATACGCCCCGCGAGTCATTAGCATCATCATGAATTATGAGCCCCGATGCAGCGCCCCTCATCATGATTCCACTTTCCGCCTGAGTCCAAGCATCTATCGACTGTAAAATAATCCCGCATCGCAATTGATGCAACTAAAATGATTACGGCGACTACTAGACTGATAATGATACCTCTTCTACGCACTCAACCCCTCCTTCAATACCTATCATCCAGTCCGCGAGGCCGGAGAGAGTCGCAGCCAGCTCGACAGACATTAGGGGCTAATCGATCTTGCGCGCCTGGAATTGGCGACATGTTGCGTGAGGCAGCTTCAGAACCCGCAGCCCGACCCTGTCGGTTAGCCGCCTGATCCGCTACGGACGCGCTACGAGGGTCGCCCTTAATACGCTGATCGGTAATTTCCCGGACGTTGCTAATCTTCTCCGCTACCCGCTCTCCTACAGCGCCGCGAGAAGCAGCCTCACAGTTCGCCTTGCAATGGAAATACTTATCCCCACCGATGGTGTTGGCCTCACGCATATCCTGATAGTTCCGCCTGAAATCACCCGCAGCCTTTGCGGCCTCATCTCCTGCTCGGAAGGGTGCCAGCACCGCATCCTTTAAGGCACTACCAGCTTTCTCTGCGAGACGCCCAATATCCCGCGCGGTTCTTTGCCAATCCTCCAGTGTAAGGTTCGACGTCCCAGGCACAGTCTGCTTCCCGTCCGGGTCCCTGCCGTTGACTGGATCGTTTGCGACATAGGCGTAGAGGTTGACCTGGTCCTTATAGCCGCTGGGATCGGTTTGCATGAACCGACCCAACGTGGGCGAGTACATACGCGCTTTGTAATAGTACATGCCGAGGTCGGGCAGCCACGCCTGTCCGGTATACTGGAAGCGGCCGATATTGCCGCTGCCCGGGATGCCGTATTCGTCATAGCTGTCGATGGCGATCCTCGCGCCCGACGCAT
>NZ_JAVSCQ010000067.1:0-1671 GCF_040560405.1 Facivitalis istanbulensis | reverse complement strand
CCGACATTCCCCAAGTGGCCTGCCGCTTGACTTCAAGATCGCCTGATTTTGCTCGCTGGGCAAGCGTTTTTCGCCCCGAGCGGTGTCTGTCGTCGCGCAAACGGCCGAAGTCGGGTGGATCAAGCCTCGAACCCGCAGCATTCTGGCCCGGCAGAGCCGCTTTTCCGCGCGGCAGACGGACCTGTCCTGCCGCTTTCGTTCAGCTTGGGCATGGATCGTGGTCATGCGCATGACGGAGGCGTTCGAAGACGGCGGATGGCGGCAAGGACGGCCCGCACCATCGGGCCGGTGACGGCGACCTCGGCCAACTGGAAGGTAATGGCGCGGGCGTGGCGGACGACGCGGGCGCCGATCTTGATCAGCTTGAGTTGCAGGCTGGTCAACGACCAGTCCGCCATGGCCTCGGGCAGTTCGATGCAGCGCAGGAAGGTTGCCAGGTTGTAGGCCAGCGCGTGCAGTTGCAGCCGCACCTCGTTGTGCCGGAACTTCCGGCATGACAGCCGCGTCCAGCGAAAGGCATATTTGCCTTCCTTGATGTGCTGCTCTGCGGTGCCGCGCTGGTTGTAGAACCTCACCACCCAGTCTGGCTCCATCGGCAGGTTGGTGACGATGAAGCCGACTTTGGGGAACAGCTCGCCCGGATGCCATTCGATCTTGGCGATGACGCGGCGCGGCTTGTCCCAGGACGCCGCCTGATACTCGAAGTCCTCGAAGAACCGTTTGACCTTGGTCAGCGAAGGCCGTCCCACGGGCCGTGTCAGCCGATGCGCGATCTTCTCGCGCAAGACGGCGTTGGCGGGCAGACGGATGGCGTAGAAGAACCTGGCTTCTTCCAGCCGCATATAGATCGCGGGGATCGCGTAGGCAGCGTCGGCCCGGAAGAAGCGTCCACCAAGGTCGCGGCCAGCATATCGGGCAATGACGGGATCAAGGACATCCCGCCAGCCATCGGCGCTGTGGACATTGCCGTTACGCAGGGCGCAGCGCTCCAGCATGCCAAACTGGTTGAACAAGAAGATGGGGTGATAGCAGGTGCAGTCGAAATGCCCGTTCCAGGCAGCACCTTCCTGATCGCCGTGGGTGGGGCTGACCGAGCTGTCCATGTCCAGCACGATGTATTTCAACCCGTTGCGGTCATGGAACCGGTCGATCCATTGGCCGTTCAGATCGGCCAGCGCCGCCCGGTTCGCGGCCAGAGCCAGCGTCTCGGTCTCGAACCGTCCCATCTGCGATGCCGAAGCAGCTTGCGCCTCGACGGCCCTGCCGCCAACGACCTGACGCATCACGGGATCGAGGGCCAAGCGGTCGGCATCGTTCACATCCTCGTATCCGGCCAGTCGTCCGAACACCGATTGCCGGAACAATCCGTCAAGCCGATGGAGCGTGTTCTTCCCGGTGCGGCTGTCTCGCAGCGCCTCCGACGCCAGATTGGACAGGCCGAGCACGTCATCAAGCTCGCGCATCACCAGCAGGCCACCGTCTGAACTGATCTGCGCACCACGGAACTCCAGACGCACACGGCGGTCGAAATCAACCCGATCTCCCCGCGCCAAGCCCGCACCCTCCAGGTGATCCATGAAACGCGCCCCTCGCAGCCGTCAACGCCATGATTTATATGCGAAATATCACGATTACGACAGCGAAATCAGCGACTTACTTGGAGAATGTGGG
>NZ_JAVSCQ010000066.1:0-1724 GCF_040560405.1 Facivitalis istanbulensis | reverse complement strand
TCTGGCGGGTACGGCGGACGACGTGACGACGACGTTCGAGTATAATCCGGCGAGCCAGATCACGGCGAAGACACGGTCGAACGATGGCTATGCGTTCACCGGCTATGTGAACGTGAACCGGGCCTATGCCGTGAACGGGCTCAACCAGTATACCGGGGCGGGGCCGGCGACGTTCGGCTATGACGCGAACGGGAACCTGACATCGGACGGGACGAGCGCCTATTCCTATGATGTCGAGAACCGGCTGGTCGCGCGCTCGGACGGGCTGCAACTGGCCTATGATCCAGATGGGCGCCTGTGGCAGACATCGGGGGGATCGTCAGGGTCGACGCGGTATCTCTATGACGGCGACGAGTTGGTCGCGGAATATGATGGGTCGGGCAATGTGCTGCGGCGCTACGTGCACGGACCGGGCGATGACGACCCGATCCTGTGGTATGAGGGAGCAGGGCCAGGCGACCGCCGCAGCCTGCAAATCGATGGCCAGGGCTCGATCGTTTCGATCGCCGATGCGTCGGGCGCGAGGATCGCCATCGACAGCTATGACGAATACGGCATCCCGGGCAGCGGCAATATCGGCCGCTTCCAGTATACCGGACAGGCGTGGCTGCCCGACCTCGGCATGTACTATTACAAGGCGCGTATGTACTCGCCCACGTTGGGTCGGTTCATGCAAACCGATCCCAGCGGCTATAAGGACCAGGTCAACCTCTACGCCTATGTCGCAAACGATCCAGTCAATGGGCGTGATCCGACGGGGATGTGTCAGGACGAGAACTGCCCGATCAACCCGTTCCATCCTGAACTCGATGAGGCGGTCAAGCCGATCAGGGAAGAGCAAGGCCGGCAGATTGCGACTGGTGCTGCGATCGGAGCAAGCCTGTTTCTTGGTCCCGAAGCTCTTGTCGCAAAGGGACTCGCATGGGGTGCGCGGGCTCTTGGAATTGGTGCGCGGACAGGTTTGCGAGCCGAGAGCGCAGTTGCGGCAGCGGGTCTGCGAGCGCAGCTTGGAGCTCAGGAGATCGCTCGTGGTCATGCTTGGGCAAAGCACGGCGCGGAGTTTCGCGACTTGGGTGTGCGCACTCAGCGTCAGTTCCAGCGACACGTAGAAGGTATTCTACGCAATCCTAGTGAAACCAGAAGTTTCAAGGATGGACGGACCCTGTTCGTTGATCGAAAGTCTGAAACCATCGTTTGGCGAAATCAAAATGCCGAAGGGACAGCCTTTAGGCCTCGTAATTTTGAAGAATACCTAAAACAGAATGGAATTAAGTGAACTATGAGGGTTGATGTTTTAGAGGGTGATGTGATTATCACCGCAAAAGAGAATGAGTATCACATCATAATGGCCAGTCTGCGGGAGTTGGTCGCGGAGATGCATGAAAGTGACTTCCTCCCAAGAGTTGGCGTATCTCGAAAGGAAGTGAGTGAACTGGCCCAGACGTTCTTTGATGAGTCGGTCAGGTTAGGGATAGAGGAGTAGACGTGGGCGTCGATACGTTGATGTTCACATCCATCGCCCCGACCTGCGCGCCGTCGCGCAACCCGAGTGCCTCGGTGAGGTTGGCGCGGCTGTCGGTATAGACGGCCGCGCTTACCCTAGGGTGCGTCTGCATTTGCAGGATTTCCATGAGGCGAGAGTTCTGATTCAAGGTTGGTGAAGGAGCCAGGCCTTGAGCAGACGGACGCTGACGGACGAGCAATGGGAGCGGATCGCGGGTTAT
>NZ_JAVSCQ010000065.1:0-2210 GCF_040560405.1 Facivitalis istanbulensis | reverse complement strand
CAGCGACATCGCTGCGCGACAACGCCTCTTGATCCAGGCCAACCTCGTGTGACACTATCCCCAACGTCACCGCTGACACATCACCATCAATGTCGCTGACCAGTCACCGACGATGTCGCGCTACACCTGCCATGAGGATCGCTTCCTCTCGCAAGGCCGCTATTACATCGAGCGGGGCTATAATGTGGTTCTGGTGGATCTGCCGGGACAGGGCGCCACGCCGGCCGACGGACTTTTCTGGGAGCCGGAAACCGAAAAACCCGTCGGCGCCGTGCTCGATTTCCTCATGGCACGTCACGGCGTCGACATTTCGCGGTTGGCCTTGCTCGGCATGAGTCTCGGCGGCTATTTCGCGGCCCGCTCCGCCGCTGAGGAGCCGCGATTGGCCGCGGTCATCGCGACGCCTGTCCTTTTCGATCCTTCCGAGCTTTTCAGAGCGGTCGCTGGCTCTCATGCCAACCCTTCTCAGGCGGCGCGAAGGAACATGGAGGTGCTGATGTGGAAGAGCGGGACGGACGACCTTCCATCACTGGCGCGCAAATGGGACGGCCAATGCGCCGATCCCGCAAAGGTGCGGATGCCGTTTCTTTCGGTGTTGGGCACGCAGGAAGGCGGGGTCTGGCAGAAGCAGACCCGGCGTTGGAGCGAAGGGGTGTCGTCGCCCGGCAGCCAATTGTTGGTCCTCGGACCGGAAACCGGGGCGGATGCGCATTGTCAGGGGAACAATCCACTGCGTCTGGTGCAAGAGGTGCACGCCTGGTTGAACAGCGTCTTTTCGACGCCGTGATGTGACTGCACGAAGTGCGCCTTTTGCTCGTATCCAACCATGATCCATCGCCATTGGTGCCGCCAGGACCGGCTATGCGAGTGCTGCCCGGTTCGGCCGCGATCTTCGCAAGCCTCCTGCTCGCCGCGTTATCGAGGCGGTCCGGTGGATGCCGGCGCATCTGCGGGAGCCGCCTGATGGCGAGCGCAGACTTATCCCAGCCGTTTCCGGCTTGATCCAATTGAATGCGCGTTTCTGTCACGCCAAAGCGCAACACAATCTTGCGGTAATGACGAACCGTTGGCGATACGCAGTTTCGCACCGCCGAATACCGCCGTTGCTACGCTCTTGCGGATGAGGGCCGGCCTCCGCCAGAGACAACCAGATACAGGGCATATTTCTCGGCGGCTACGGCATATCGCGGCGGGCGATCGGCGACATATGGCGCGCCCGAGGTGAAAGCGATGGGCACTCGGATCATTGGGCAATTTTGATTGTGCTAGGCGGCGTGGACAAATTTGAGCCAGTATCGAGCGGTGGCGAGGTGGACCATGCCGAGGAAGCTGCTGGCTAGTTGGTCGTAGCGGGTGGCGATGGCGCGGTTGATTTTAAGGTGGCCGAACATGCGCTCGATGCGGTTGCGCTGCTTGTAGAGCGACTGATCATACTCGATCTTCACCCGGCGGTTTGAGCGGCCGGGTATGACGGGTTCGATCTTCCGTTTCGCGAGGTCGGCACGGATCGCATCGGCATCGTAGCCCTTGTCGGCAAGCAAGGCATCAGGCGTTCGCTCGGGAAGGTCGATTAGGGCATTATAGGCCTTGCAATCTGCCGCCTCGCCGCCTGTCAGGTGGAAGGCCAACGGTCGCCCGAGGGCATCAGCCAGGCAGTGAAGCTTACTGGAGAACCCGCCCCGCGAGCGGCCGAGAGCGCGTCGATGAGCCCCCCTTTTCCGCCCGCTGTCGAGACGTGGGCGCGGACCGTGGTGCTGTCGATGCTGTAGTGGCCAGTATCCGCCATGATCTCGGCCAGCGTCACCGCCACGATCTCCCAGACCCCAGCCTCGCTCCATCGTCGGAACCGGCGATAGATGGTGTTCCAGCTCCCGTATTTGGGCGGCACGTCGCGCCACGGCGCACCGCATCGAAGCCGCCAGAGTATGCCATTGATAATCGAACGGTTCTGTTCGGGAGGCCGCCCACGGCTTCGGTTTCTGCCCTCGATCGGCAACAAATCCCTCAGGATGCGCCATTCCGCCTCGGTGAGCTCGCCCCGGCTCAAGCCTGCCTCCAAAAAGCAGCCTTGATCAATTAGTGCTAGGGTCAGGACTCATTGGTCATAGCCAGAAGATGACGGTGGCCGCGAGGGCGACGGCAGAGAAGAAGACGGTTGGGCAGCGGTCGTAGCGAGTTGCGACGCGGCGCCAATCCTTCAGACGGCCGAA
>NZ_JAVSCQ010000064.1:0-2317 GCF_040560405.1 Facivitalis istanbulensis | reverse complement strand
CTTCAGGCGCCTCGTCAAAGATTACGAGCGCTATGCCCAAACACTCGCCGGACTTCATGTCGTCGCTTTCGCCTGCCTCATGATGAAGCAGGCCGCGACCCTCGCCACAGGTTCATAACAGCCTCTAAGCGAAAATGTCTTTCCAGGCAGCGATGATGATGCCGTCCGCATTCGATATGGCACACACCTCCCGCAGCAATGATGCGCTTTCGATCGGGTCCGCGCCCGCTTTACTGCACCCTGATAGCGCGAGGCCCGCACGATCGAGCGACGACGTTTCGCTGAATCGGCCGGTCGATTGTCAGCATGGAAGATCGACATGCGCGTCAAGCATCGGGTGCCGGAAGTTCATTGTGAGGGAAGCGTTTCTACGCCTGCGAAAGTATTTTTGCGCCCTGCTTCGATGGGCTTTTACCGCGCATAGATACTTGTTGAACTGGCCAAACTTCTGGCTCTTTTAATCATCCCCGAGCGGGGACAGTCTGATGTGTCCCTGCCGAGATCGGGGATGAAATGGCGGCATCGCATCACAATTCGGAAGGACTGGCACGCGGCGCGCGAATGCTGCGCACGGCGTTGGGACCGGCCATTGCCCGGTTTTTGGAAGATGCCTCTGTCGTCGAGGTGATGCTGAACCCGGGCGGGCGGCTCTGGATCGATCGACTGCGTGAGGGCCTGTCCGACACGGGCGAACGACTGTCGCCCGCCGATGGCGAACGCATCGTCCGCCTTGTCGCGCACCATGTTGGCGCCGAGGTTCATGCAGGCCGCCTGCGGGTCTCGGCCGAGCTGCCCGAGACCGGCGAACGGTTTGAGGGGCTGCTCTCACCGGTGGTCGCCGCTCCGGCCTTTGCCATCCGTAAGCCAGCTGTCGCCGTGTTCACGCTCGACGATTATGTGGTGACCGGCGTCATGTCCGTCGCCCAGGCGAAGGCGCTGCGCGAGGGCGTCGCGTCACGCGCCAACATCCTCGTCGCGGGCGGCACCCCCACGGGCAAGACGACGCTCACCAACGCACTGCTCGCCGAGGTCGCCAAGACCTCCGATCGCGTCGTCATCATCGAGGATACGCGCGAGCTGCAATGCGCCGCACCGAACCTCGTCGCCATGCGGACCACCGAATCGAGCGCAGTCCGGCCGTCGCGCTGACGCCCGTCGATCTCACCAAACAGATCGTGCAGGCGGCCGCGAACGCCAGGGCCGACGATGCCCGCATGCTCGACGAAGCACGCGATACCATCGCGCGATCGATCGGGAGGATCGATGGCATCGTTGAGCGCGGCCAGTCGGTGGAAGGCCAGCAGGCTACCTTGCGGTAGCGCCGGTAGCCGGGATGCTTGTTGCCTTTGACGAGGGCGCGGGCGGTGCGGGAAGTTATTGGTTCTACGACTGGTCATACGAGCACTGGTATGACTGGTCGGATGGAGGTGGTCGGCGATGACCGAGCGCAGGCCATCGTCCTTGGGCAGGCCCCGGCGCCGCGGACGCGCCTTCAGGCCGTGAAGGCGCATCAGCCGCTCGATACGATGCAAGCCACATGAGAGGCCTTGGGCCAGAAGGTCGTGCCAGACACGACGCGCACCGTACGTCCGATAGCTGGAGATGAAGCTGGCACCGGACCCTGGCGCCGAACTCTTCATCGCTGCGGGCGCGGGCACTGGGCGCACGAACGAGCCAGGCATGAAAGCCGCTACGCGAAACACCGAGCGCTTCGCAAATCCACGACACCGGCCAGATTCCTCGGTGCTTCGCGATGAACTCGAACCTCATATCGAGTCCCTGGCGAAGTAGGCCGCCGCTTTTTTTAGGATGTCGCGCTCGGCCTCCATCCGGGCCAGTTCGCGGCGCAGCCGTTCAATCTCCTGCTGCTCGGGTCTCATCACCCCATGGCCGGGAAACGCCGATCCCGGGTCCGCTGCCTGCTCGCGCACCCACTTGCGCAGCACGTTCTCGTGCAGGTCCAGATCGCGGGCGGCTTGCGATACCGATACCCCGCGCTCCCGAATGAGCTTCACCGCCTCGAGCTTGAACTCGCGGCTGAACTTCCGTCGTTGCATTCACACCTTCCGGTCTCAAAAACACCTTATCTCGGTGTCCACGAAACCGGCAGCAGCTCACTCTACCCACCACAGAAGTGTGCCAACTACTTCGCCAACGCCGGATACGATGCAGACTGATCGGAAACCGCTCTAGTGTCCTGATCGAGAAGTTCAGTGTATCATTTTCGCGTTTGATGCGGAGGTGAGAGATGGCGGGTCGAGGTCGTGTGGCTGCGGTGTCGATATCGTTGACGGATGCGGAGCGACAGGAGCTGGAA
>NZ_JAVSCQ010000063.1:0-2491 GCF_040560405.1 Facivitalis istanbulensis | reverse complement strand
ACGCCTGAAGGACTGGCGCCGCGTCGCCACCCGCTACGATCGGTGCCCGACCGTCTTCCTCTCCGCCATCGCGCTCGCTGCAACCGTCATCTTCTGGCTGTGATCAACGAGTCCTGACCCTAGCGGACGCCGCATCTCCCAGGCGGACGAGGCCATCGGCCAGGGCCGGGTGACGGCCACGGTGGCGGTCACGCGCGACGCGCTGCTGTCCGCGCCATCGGGCATTTCGGGATTGAAGATGCTGGAGTCGCTGCCTGGCTTCAACGTGCAGACCGATGGTGCGCTGGGCCTGTACGAGTTCGGCAACAGCGTGCAGGTGCGTGCGTTCAATCTCGACCAGATCGGCTTCATCGTCGACGGGATCCCGACCGGCCGTAGCGACGCGTTCGGCGGCAGCCCCGTCTTCCGGTATATCGACAACGAAAATCTCGCGGTGGTCGAGGCGTCGGCGGGGGCGGGTGGCGTGTCGGTGCCCAGCTATTCCTCGCTGGGTCCGATCGTCTCCTATCGCTCGATCACGCCGCCGACGGTCGCGGGCGTCTTCGCGGCGCAGAGCTTCGGCGATTACGACCTGCGGCGTACCTTCGTCCGGCTCAGCAGCGGCCGGATCGGTCCGCTCACCGCCTATGTCAGCCGCACCAAGCTGAACAGCGACCTGTGGCGGGGGGCAGGTTCGGTGAACCGCGAGCATTGGGAGGCGGCGGCGCATGTCGATCTGGGCGGCGAGAACTGGGCGCGGCTGAAGTTCGTCGCCAACGATTTCTTCGACTATGATTCGCCGACGCTGTCGCGGGCCGACTATCTGTCGGCGACGCCGGACCTGGGCGGCAAGACCGGCCGCGATCGCGGTTATATCGCCAACGTCCCCGATTACACGCCGGTGACGGGCGGACCGCGTTATTCGAACGGGAACTACACCTATAATGCGAACCTCGCGATCAACGTCCGCCATGACCGCCTTTACGGCCTGACCACGCATTTCGCGCTGGCGGACGGAGTCCATGCCGAGACGACCGCCTATTGGGAGGACAAGGACGGTTATGGCGTATCGCCCGACAGCTATGCCAACAGTCTGACCCGTTATCGGCAGCAGGTCGCCCCGGGACAGGCCGTGGTCGCGCCGCGCGGTACGCAGTTCGGCTATTCGGGGGTAGGCGGCGATCGGTACGGCATCGTCCATACGCTCCACGCCGATCTGGGCGCCCATGCCGTCGACCTGGGGATCTGGGTGGAAACGGACAAGTATCGCCGCACGCAGTTGCGCTACAACACCACCGACGGATCGCCGGCGAGCCCGGCCAATTATGGCGAAGTCGTGTATCGCCGCCGCGACTATCGGTCGCAGCGGGATACGACGCAACTGTTTCTGCGCGACCGCATTGCCCTATCGCCGAGGCTAAGCCTCGACCTGGGAATCAAGGGACTGGACCTCGGTTATCAGCAGCGCGGCTACCGCGATTTCAACGACTATGCCCGCGTCGTGGGCGGCGTGGTGAAACCGGGCTGGGGGCCGCAGGTCAACGGCGCACATTATCGCGACCTGTTCCTGCCGACCGGGGGCCTCCTGTACCGCCTCCCCGACGAGCGTACCCAGATCTTCGCCTCCTATGCCGAGAATATGGCGCTGCCCAAAGGGATGGACGACATCTATTCCGTGGCGCTCAACAGCTCGGCTGCAGTCGTAGCCGCCCCCGCGCCGGAGCGGGCCAAGAATGTGGAACTGGGTATACGCACCAATCAGCGCGAGTTGTTTGCTTCCCTCTCGGGCTATTACACCCGATTCGACAATCGCATCCAGGCGATTGCGAGCATCCTGCCCGGTACGACCAATGTCACCGAGACCTTCTTCCGCAATGTCGGCCGAGTGAAGGCTTACGGTGTCGAGTTCCTGGGCAATTACCGTCCTGCCTGGACCGGCGGGCTGGCCTATGCCAACCTCAACGTCACTTGGAACAACGCGACCTTCCTCGATGACATTCCCGCGAGCCCGACGCCGTTCGCGACGGCGGGCAAGACCATCCCGGACAGCGCGCGCTGGATCGTGTCGGGCGGGCTGACGGTGGAGCCCGCAAGCTGGCTGGTGGCCAACATTTCGGCAAAATATACCAGCGCGCGCCAGTCGACCTTCGTCAACACGCCGGGGTCGGAGGTGTCGGGGTTCACGGTCGTCTCGGCCTATGTCGACCTTGGGGACGGCATTGCCATCGGTCCGGTAAAGAATGTGCGAGCGCGGTTGAACGTCGACAACCTGTTCGACAAGGATGCGCTGTCGTTCATCTCGCCCGCTGTCACCGGCGACGGATTCTTCCGACCGCTGAACCCACGCACCATCCAAGTGACTTTTTCAGTCGGCCTTTAGGCTTTGTCTGCATTTGCAGGATTTCCATGAGGCGAGAGTTCTGATTCAAGGTTGGTGAAGGAGCCAGGCCTTGAGCAGACGGACGCTGACGGACGAGCAATGGGAGCGGATCGCGGGTTATCTCCCAGGCCG
>NZ_JAVSCQ010000062.1:0-2635 GCF_040560405.1 Facivitalis istanbulensis | reverse complement strand
TGTAGCGCGACATCGTCGGTGACTGGTCAGCGACATTGATGGTGATGTGTCAGCGGTGACGTTGGGGATAGTGTCACACGAGGTTGGCCTGGATCAAGAGGCGTTGTCGCGCAGCGATGTCGCTGGCATGGTTTCGATGTCGCTGGGCGATGTCGCTGGATCAGGAGCACTGTCGCGGAGCGATGTCGCTGAGGCCAGGGCGGATCGCCTGCGATAGCTCTCGACGTTCATTTCCAGGATAGTGGCGTGGTGAACGAGCCTGTCGATGGCAGCGACAGTCATTGCCTTATCCAAAAAAATGGAATCCCAACCGCTGAATGGTTGGTTGGCGGTGATCATGATGGAGCGCCTTTCGTATCTGGCAGAGATGAGTTCGAACAGGACGCTGGTCTCTGCCTGGTCCTTGCGGACGTAGGACAGGTCATCGAGGATGAGCAGGTCGAAGCGGTCGAGCCTGGCGATCTCCTGGGTCAAGGTCAGGGACTGACGTGCGGCCTGCAAACGCTGGACGAGATCGGTGGTTCGGGTGAAGAAGACCCGGTATCCGCGCGCGACGAGCTCGTTGCCGATGGCGGCTGCGGCGTGGCTCTTGCCGGCACCGGGCGGACCAAATGCCAGAAGATTGTGGCCCGCCTTGAGCCAGGCATCTCCTTGGGTCAGAGCCATGACCTGGGCCTTGCTCAAGGTGGGAACGAGGCTGAAGTCGAAGGCATCCAGGGTCTTGCCGGGAGGCAGCCGTGCTTCTGTAAGATGGCGCTGGATCCGGCGTTGTTCGCGTTCGGCGAGTTCCAGTTCGGCCAAGGCTGCCAGCAGGCGCGAAGCCGGCCACCCCTCCTTGTCCGCTCGTGAACAGAAGTCCGGCCAGAGACGGGCAATGGTGGGCAGACGCAGCGTGCCAAGCAACATGGGCAGCTGGGCGGTGTCGACAGTGATGCTCATGCGGCCATCTCCCTGGCGGTGAGCAGATCGTCGTATGTGTCAGGCTGGGGAATATCGACGACCACATCGGCCGGCTCTTTGCCGGGGCGTTGGAAGCGCTCCTGCAGATCCCTCAGATCGGGTAAACCCTGGCCATCGAGTATGCCGGTCAGGGTCGCGGCGAGCTCAGCCTCGCAGGCCTGGTCATGCGCAAGCCACAGCAGCCCCACCATGCTGCGGCATGCGGCGGCTTTGGGAAGCGCACCCTCCAGAGCATCCCAGCAGCGGCGATATTCGCTGCGAGGGAAGAGCTTGTCGCGATAGACAAGGTTTGCCAGCGCGTGGGGCTTGGTACGCAGGCTGTGGATCACGTGCCGATAATTGACTACGTGGTCATGACCGCCCCGTCCGCGATCGGGCGCCCTCCCGCGTGGCAGGGTCTCGATGGGCTGCCCGGCCAGATAAAGGTCGATCCGGTCATCGAAGATCCTGGCTCGCAGGCTATGGCCGATGAGCCGGGAAGGCACGGTGTAGAAGACCTTGCGCAGCACGAAGCCGCCCGATGAGGTGACGAGCACCGTAGCTTCATCATAATCGCAGCTGCGGCGTGAAGGTAACGGGCGCAGGTGCTCAGCTTCGATGCGCAAGGCATCGCGCCGCCGGGCATTGTGGCGGCCCACGATCTGGGCGAGGAACGTGCGCCAGTCCTCGATGGAGGCGAAGTCACGTGTCCCGCGCAACTGGAGTGCCTGATCGAGCCGATCCTTAAGGTGACCATGACGGCTTTCTATGGACCCATTCTCATGGGCGACCCCGCGATTGTTGCGGGTGGGCTCCATCTGGTAATCGGCGCACAGGGCGGCATAGCGGGTCCGCAGATCTTCCTGGGCATCTTGCTCCAGGTTGGCGAACGCCGCGGAGAGGCTATCGGTGCGATGCTCGTGCGGCACGCCGCCAAGCTGCCACAGCGCATTCTGAAGGCCGCAGGCCAGCGCCGTGAAGCTTTCTCCTCCCAGCACGACCTCGGCATGCTCCCACCCGGAATAGACCAGCGCGAAGTGATAGATCAGGTGCGGGCTCGGATTGCCGGAGATGGTGACCTTCAGATCGCGGGCGTCAAAGAAATCCGACATGCCCTGTCGGCCTGGCGGATGGTCCTGCCGGAAGATGACCTCACGCTCTGGTCCATACTCGGCCTTCCATAGCCGTATCCGGCGTTCCAGGGTCCTGCGGGCTGGTGTTAGATCGAGACCGGGGTGGCGTTGCTCCAGCTCCCCAAGAATAGAGATGGGCTTCAGGCCCGGCGTGCTCTCGAGCAAAGGCACGATTTCTTTATCCCACAGTTCGGCGAGCGGATCTGGCCTGCCGCCGCCATGACGTCGCTCCCGGCGACGCTCCGATGGCGACCGGGGATCTTTCTCTGTCCGGTAGCCCGTGCTGGTGGAAAAGCCCGCCATGGCGGCGGCCGCTTTTTGCGGGTGTTTTTGACGAAGGGACATGTAGTACCTCTGCTGTTGGTCGGTGATGGGACGGCCAGGCATCCGATCCTCTTCTTGGCGTTGAAGATCGGACCATCCTGACCGCTGTCGCCGCCAACGGCACGGGGAAACCCGCGCCCGTGTGGGGGGAAGCTACGTCCGGGCTACGCCCGGCCTCCGCTTCCCCCCACACGTCATCTACGATGTCGCTGACCCTTCAACTGCGATGTCGCTGTGCA
>NZ_JAVSCQ010000061.1:0-2788 GCF_040560405.1 Facivitalis istanbulensis | reverse complement strand
ATAACCCGCGATCCGCTCCCATTGCTCGTCCGTCAGCGTCCGTCTGCTCAAGGCCTGGCTCCTTCACCAACCTTGAATCAGAACTCTCGCCTCATGGAAATCCTGCAAATGCAGACGCACCCTAGAGCACTTTCCATATTTGTCGTATATATAACTATAACCATGGGGGGCGTGTCGACGCCAGCCATTTTCATGTCCTGAATATATTCGCCGCCATCAGGCCAAATCGTGGCATTTAATTTGAAAATAACAAAATCGCTCGCTTTCAATTTTTCCGTTTTGCCATGGGAGAAATCGCGATCGTCTTCACTCAGTATTTTTGCAACGGCAATTGCATCATTCTTAGTTTTTATATCGAGAGCAATCACAGAAGACGATCTACTATAGTAATAGTAATCTAGAATATTCTTAAAACTTGTTGCGATGAGGGTACTTGGCGCACTAAAGTACCTACCATCTCTCAGGAATATTTCGTTAAATCTGTCGAAATTTACGGCATCAACTCTTGGATTATCTCCAGTATTTGTATATGCACTAAAATTATTTCTTGGGATTGTGGTAGCTCCGCCTAAATTGAAGTCGTGTGATATCACGGCAACATTATCTTTAGTTGTCTTTATGTCCATCTCAACGGCCTCAATGCAATGCTTAAGATCCGTGGGGCTCCCAGCAATCTCCGCTGCATTAAGTGAAGCTATACTGTTTTCCGGTAGATTTCCTGTGGTCGCGACTTTCTTCAGCCATAGTCCTCGATGTGCCAGTATGACTGGCCCATGCGGAGCGGGCGAGCGCATAACCTTTATTACAGACCGTGGATCGAAACAGCCAGCATGTGCCGGAGATGTTATCGCCGCCGAGCAGGATACTGCAAATACCCACAACCATAATTCATGCTTCGTCATATATAATATTTCCTCATTAAAATTATTGGAACGCTGTCGCTGTGTTGCTTTTTGCTTTGATCTCTTCCTCAGCTTGAGCCAAGGCGGGCATTGTGAGGAATGAGGATGTAGGCAGCGCTACGTGAGGTGAATCACGAAAGGTTGCCATGCTGAATTCCCCCTGAAACGATTCGATTGAGAGATAATTATTCACCTAAAGTGATATATATGACACCGAGCGCCATTTCCATTGAGTGCAAGCTGCAACGGAGTTATCAAATGCGCTTCATCTTTGACTTCCTTACGGTTTTTTAGCCCGATTTGAGTGGGAGTTTTCCGGCCCTGTAGAACCCCCTGAGCCTGCCTCTGTCTCTGGTCCGGTCTTTGCGAGAAAAGCCGGCTCGTTTTGCATCGGGGCAGGCATTGACATGACCCCCGTTTCTTCATCCACCTGGACCTAGAGACCGGCCCTTGAAGGGACGAACGGAATGAAGCGGAAGCAGTTTTCGGAAGAGCAGATCATCGGCATCCTGAAGGAGGCCGAGGCGGGCGCGGTGGTGACGGAGTTGTGCCGCAAGCACGGGATGTCGAGCGCGACCTACCATGCATGGAAGGCGAAGTTCGGCGGCCTGGAGGTATCCGACGCGAAGCGGTTGCGGTCGCTCGAGGAGGAGAACGCACGGCTCAAGCGGCTACTCGCGGACACGATGCTGGACAACGCGGGGTTGAAAGACCTGCTGTCAAAAAAGTGGTGACGCCCGCCGCGAAGCGATAAGCGGTCGCGCATCTCCAGACGACGCTGGGGATGAGCGAGCGGCGGGCATGCGCGGTTGTCGGAGCGGATCGCACGAGCATGCGGTATCGCTCGTGCCGGGCGGACGATGGCGACCTGCGGTTGCGCTTGCGCGATCTGGCGCAGCAACGTCGGCGGTTCGGCTATCGGCGGCTGCACATCCTGCTGCGCCGGGACGGCATCACGATCAACCGCAAGAAGACCCAGCGGCTCTACCGCGAGGAAGGGTTGACGGTCAGGCGCCGGAAGGGACGAAGGCGCGCCACAGGCAGCCGTGCGCCCGCGCCGGTGCTGGCGCTTCCCAACCAGCGCTGGAGTCTGGACTTCGTCCACGACCAGCTCGTGACCGGCCGTCGGTTCCGCGTGCTCAACATCGTTGATGACGTCACGCGCGAATGCCTGCGGGCGGTGGTGGACACCTCGATCTCGGGCCGGCGGGTCGTGCGCGAACTGGCCGAGCTGATCGCGGAGCGTGGCAAGCCGAAGATGATCGTCAGCGACAACGGGACGGAACTGACGTCGAACGCGGTGCTCGCCTGGTCCGGCGATGCCCGCATCGAGTGGCATTACATCGCGCCGGGCAAGCCGACGCAGAACGGGTTCGTCGAGAGCTTCAACGGTCGCATGCGCGACGAACTGCTCAACGAAACCCTGTTCTTCACGGTTCGCCAGGCCCGCTCGATCCTGGCGCGCTGGGTCGACGACTATAACACCGAGCGACCGCACTCGTCGCTGGGCTACGCTACCCCGACGGCATTCGCCGCCAAACTCGAACAGCAACGGGCGGGGTTAACCCCGCCCGTTGCTTCACCTGCGCTCATGCGCGACAACACCGGCCGGTCTCTGGTTGCCGCTGGATGAAAGACTGGGGTCATGTCACTCCATATGACAACTTGGCGCGCTATATTGGCAGCGGCTCAGACGAGCCTCGCCAAAGGCTCGTCCCGTTAGGTAGTATTGCGCCTTAGCATTACAGTTGCATTCTAGTTTTGAGGTGAGCCCTTCTTGCTGCAGCTTGGTGAGCTCGTCTCCAGCATGACCAGGCGATGACGTAGGCAGGCTCGATCCGGCGCTGAGCGAGCTTGTTGGCGATGCGTCGGACCTCCTGAACGGA
>NZ_JAVSCQ010000060.1:0-4653 GCF_040560405.1 Facivitalis istanbulensis | reverse complement strand
GAGATCATGTTCGGCCGCCTGAAAGACTGGCGCCGCGTCGCCACCCGCTACGACCGATGCCCCACCGCATTCTTCTCCGCCATCGCACTCGCCGCCACCGTCATCTTCTGGCTGTGATCAACGAGTCATCGTGTAATTTGTGGCTGCTTTCTCGGGCCGGCTGAGCGGCGCACCTTCTGGTTGTCGGACCTGAAGGAAGGAAGCAGCCATGAAACACTATGCCGGAATAGACCTGTCGATGGAAACGTCGCACGTCTGCATTGTCGATGCCGAAGGGCGCAAGGTCGCAGCACAATGCGTGGACAGCACGCCGGAAGCGATCGCCTCGCTGCTGGAACGCCATGGTCCAATGGAACGCGTGGTAATCGAGACCGGCCGGATGACGCCATGGGTTGCGCGTGGCCTCCGCGAGCTGGGCGTCGCGATCGTATGCATCGATGCGCGCCAGGCCCACCAGAGCCTCAAGGCGATGAAGGCGAACAAGACTGATCCGCATGATGCGGCAGGCCTCGCACAGTTGGCCCGGACCGGCTTCTACAAGGAAGTGCACGTCAAATGGCCGACGTCGCATGGGGTGCGCTCGGTGATTACCGCCCGCGCGCATCTGGTCGAAGCACGTGTCCGCCTCGACAACACCATCCGCGGCCTCTGCACCACCTTCGGGATCAGGCCGGGGGCAGGCCAGGGGGAACGGTTCCTCGTGCGGGTGCAGGCCGCCGTCGCCATCCCGGGTCTCGGCGAGGCGGAGGCCTCGCTGCTCCGGGCGCGGACCGGCCTAGTTGACGAGATCCGTCGGACGGATCGCGAGCTCAATGCGATCAGCATCGCCTCTCCGGCCTGTCAGGCCCTGATGAGCATCCCCGGCGTCGGCGTGCAGACCTCGGCTGCGTTCGCTGCCGCTGTCGATGAGGCAGGCCGGTTCAAGCGGTCCCGCACGGCTGGCGCCTACTTTGGCCTCGTCCCGCGTCGGCACCAGTCCGGCGAACTCGACTGGACGGGCCGGATCACCAAGCAGGGCGATGGCACCGTCCGCAAGCTGCTCTACGAAGCGGCCAACTCGATCCTGACGCGCACGCGCCAGACCTTCGTGCTCAAGACCTGGGCGCTGAAGATCGCCAAGCGACGCGGTCTCAAGAAAGCGCGGGTTGCGCTCGCCCGCCGCCTTGCCGTCATCATGCACGCCATGCTGCGCGACGGCACCTTGTTCGAGGCCTGAAATACGATAAGCTCCCCTTCGCCAGCGGTGATGCTCTCCAGCTAACCCGATGGCGGTGTCCCGAGAGGGAACGCAGGGACGGACGATCTGCGAAGGTTATCAGATGGGCTGCCAAGCCCGCTTCGAGTCAATGCAACGTCCGGCCTTGTGAGACCCGATACAGCACCACCGACCAACAGGTCGGCGAGTGCGGACAGATCCTTGAGACCCTCAAGGGACAACCGCCGAGCGGACCCAAATTACAGATCCTGACCATAAAGCCCAAAAAATAAACTCATGCTAAAGTAGTTCCATGATTCAAGGAACGATCATTTCTGTCTTTGTGTGAAAGCCCGCATCATCATATGTCATTCGTTTGGCATTGATCCACACGAAATCTGAACCATCTACCATGCTTCCCGTTCCATACTCAGTCCGAACTTCCTGGCTATCAAAATTATATTGATGTCGTATGATCGATCTTGGCAACGGTCCTGTCCCGTCAGGATCGGAGCTGATCTCGAAAATCTTTCGGCCGACGCCATCGTACGTTATATATGTTCTATCATCCACGTCGGTGCGAGGGCCGTCTATCGTTATCAGTTCGTCCTTCGCATTGTAGAGAAAGGACGTTTCTTTTACCTCTGAGTTATCCCCCGTACGCTTGCGCATCTTGGTTTTCAGTAGCCTAGGGTGTTGATAATAAAATTCTTCGATCTGCTCACTGCTTGTGCCGACGCACGAGTCCGGATTGCCCGGCGTGGCGGACAAACAGCTGGATACCGCAGTCAGTTTGTAGATCGGACCATCGGCGGTGATCGGTACGCCATTGATATCGGTTGCATACATGGCGGTATAAATATATCTTTTACGTGGACGAACGCCATTGGCATCCGCAGGAAGAGTCTCCGTCAGGATACCACCATGCGTGGAGTCGTAAGTGTAATCGGTTTGACGTAGCAGCGCGTCGCGGGTCCATTGCGGCTTGTTGCATGTCTTGGTGTTGATGCATGTTGCGTCGAAGCCCGCCGAGAATGCGTGCTGCGCAACCCCCTGCTTTGATGTTTTCGCAACATTTGTTATATTTCCCCTATCGTCGTAAGTATATTCTTCACTGTTAAGTTCAGGATATTTGGTTTTCGTAAGCCTATAATAATCATCATATTCAAATGATGTTATAGTGTTATCTGGTTTTTTGATAAACGTAATATATCCGCCGACCGTGTTGTCGACGCAGCCAGGATTCCAAGCGTAAGATTGATCGTAGTTATTGTATCTCTCGGCAACACCGTAATACGTCGTGTGCCCCAATGAATCGGTTCGACCTCCGTTCGCGTATTGCCATGACCGTCCCCCTCGCGAAACGGTGCTGACCGGCACCACGCGCCGCCCCGGCGGATCGTATTTGAAACCCACATTTATATTGCCGCGGAGCGAGTATGGCGACGGTGGCGGGTAGGTGATCGAAGTTTCTACTCCTTGCGGCGAGACGATTTTTATCGGCAGATAATTACTCGCGCTCAGTGAAGAGCCATCGCATGTTGGCTCTCGTTCAGCCTTTAATTCTATTCGATATTCTTGACCAAGTGAATTGAATTCACGAATGGTTCTATATACTGGTCCATTTTGAATCGCGGGTGTAAATACAACAGAAGTTGTTATACGTCCTATTTTTGTGGAAAAGTTTGAAAGAATATAATTGCTTTCAATGGAATATCCTATGTTATCAGATATTTTTGTTAATCCAGTGTGGGTAACAACAACGCCTTCCGGATACTTTGTCTTTTTAACATATGCGCTACCATAATATCCGGCGTAGTTGCATCCACTCTCCGAATCGCATCCGTAATTGTCTATATCTCGCGTATCAAGATCTTCAAACTCATAGATTGTTCCATTTCGATCGGTAAGTGTATAGGATTTTTCTGAATTCCTGAGTAATCTTGTGCCATCCCGCATGATTATCTGCTGGCACTCTCCCTGTATTTGAAGGCATTGAAAAAGCCTGCTCTCGCCAGCGAAGTTTACGACGATGTCACGATCAAGGGTTCCCTGATGATTGTAATCGCGAAACGTATTGTCGTCGACGCGAGCTGTCTGTGAATTCGACAGGTAGCGGCCATTGAAGACGGTGCGAAACAACATTCGCGGCGAACCAGGGGCCGCAAGCGCGAAAGGCGATGCTGTCATCATCGATAGGGACGTAATATCAACGAAATCATCAGTAAGCTTAGGCTCGACGATCGGGTAGCTAGCTTGCGAATGGTCTTGCGCTGCGCTTGCAATCGACCAGAAAGACGCGCAGCAAAGCAAGAGCTTACGATATCGCACGGGCACCCCCCTTATGGTTTAAACGTGTAGATCGGAGCCCCGAGAAAGGGAGCCGAGACATGTCGCTCTATTGGATCACTGGATTGTCGATTGAGCAAGTCGAGTACCTGTCCTGAGGTGCTTGCGCGCGAAAAAATTTGCAATGGCGGGGTTTGGACCTTGCGCCGATCTGTAAATGATGAACAATTGGCGTACCGGAATATCTGCTTGATTAATTGAGTGCGATGTGACGGCCAGGCGGCGTAATCCATTGGTCCATCATCGGTTTTTTCGGGGGAGGTGAACTTGGGGGTATTGCGACGGCTGTTTCTGCTTGGCAGCGCGACGGCAATGGCGGCTCCTGCCTGGGGGCAGACGGTCGTGCTAGTGGAGCAGCGCAGCTATGATGCGGCCGCACGTCTTGAGTGCACGGTGGTACGGATGAACCCGGCTGTGTTCGGGGCCTTGCCGACATCGGCTTGCACGTTGGGCCCCGAGGGCAGTCAGGGTCCGGATCGGATTTCGCAGAATCTTTATGACAGTGCGGACCGGCTCACCGAGGTCCGCCGTGCGGTAGGGACTCCTGTCGAACAGACCTATGTATCCTACACCTATACGGCGAATGGCAAGCAGGCGAGCGTGCGGGACGCCAATGGCAACCTGTCGAGCTACAGCTATGACGGGTTCGACCGACTGGCGCAGTGGAACTTCCCGGACAAGATGACGAACGGCGCGGTGAGTGCGACCGATTACGAGACCTATAGCTATGACGCTAACGGCAACCGGCTGACGGTCAGGAAGCGCGACGGCAACGTCATCGGCTACAGCTATGATGCGCTCAACCGGGTGACGGTGAAGGATGTACCGGGCGGGGCAGCGGCGGACGTCTATTACGGTTACGACCTCCAGGGGCACCCGCTGTACGCGCGGTTCGGCTCGGCGGAGGGCGCGGGGCTGACCAGCCGCTATGAGGGGTTCGGCCGGCTGATCAGCAGCAGCAGCAACCTGTCTGGCGCGGCGCTGACGCTCGGCTACCAATTTGACGCGAACGACAATCGCACGCGGATGACGTATCCCGACGGCACCTTTTTTACGTTCGACTACGACAGCCTTGACCGCCGGACGGCCGTCCGCGAGAACGGCGGGAC
>NZ_JAVSCQ010000059.1:0-5883 GCF_040560405.1 Facivitalis istanbulensis | reverse complement strand
TTGACCCTAATATGGTGTATGGGTAGAGGGGTTTCACCGCGACGGAGCGGGCCACTGAGTGTGGCGCTTCGGGGTGGTACTGGCATTGAGATGCTGGCACGCTGGGTTTCTGGACCGGAAGGGTTCAGGGGCGGAAGTGGTGCCGGTATTTGTTGTCGGCTCTTTGACATTGTGATTTAGATGAAGGGACATGCGGGCGGCGGCTTGGCGGTTGTCCTGGGCATTCAAGGTGCTCGGGGATCGTTAATAAGCTTTAAGCCAGTTCGTATGTCTCGTTACATATCCACTTGAATATGTGATGTGCAGGAATTGGCTCCTTGAAGTGAGCGGTTTGGTTTTCGGTTATTCCACCGGGGCCGAATCGAGCATCAAACTTGAGAGTTTGATCCTGGCTCAGAACGAACGCTGGCGGCATGCCTAACACATGCAAGTCGAACGAAGGCTTCGGCCTTAGTGGCGCACGGGTGCGTAACGCGTGGGAATCTGCCCTTAGGTTCGGAATAACAGCTGGAAACGGCTGCTAATACCGGATGATATCGCGAGATCAAAGATTTATCGCCTGAGGATGAGCCCGCGTTGGATTAGGTAGTTGGTGGGGTAAAGGCCTACCAAGCCGACGATCCATAGCTGGTCTGAGAGGATGATCAGCCACACTGGGACTGAGACACGGCCCAGACTCCTACGGGAGGCAGCAGTGGGGAATATTGGACAATGGGCGCAAGCCTGATCCAGCAATGCCGCGTGAGTGATGAAGGCCCTAGGGTTGTAAAGCTCTTTTACCCGGGAAGATAATGACTGTACCGGGAGAATAAGCCCCGGCTAACTCCGTGCCAGCAGCCGCGGTAATACGGAGGGGGCTAGCGTTGTTCGGAATTACTGGGCGTAAAGCGCACGTAGGCGGCTTTGTAAGTCAGAGGTGAAAGCCTGGAGCTCAACTCCAGAACTGCCTTTGAGACTGCATCGCTTGAATCCAGGAGAGGTCAGTGGAATTCCGAGTGTAGAGGTGAAATTCGTAGATATTCGGAAGAACACCAGTGGCGAAGGCGGCTGACTGGACTGGTATTGACGCTGAGGTGCGAAAGCGTGGGGAGCAAACAGGATTAGATACCCTGGTAGTCCACGCCGTAAACGATGATAACTAGCTGTCCGGGCACTTGGTGCTTGGGTGGCGCAGCTAACGCATTAAGTTATCCGCCTGGGGAGTACGGCCGCAAGGTTAAAACTCAAAGGAATTGACGGGGGCCTGCACAAGCGGTGGAGCATGTGGTTTAATTCGAAGCAACGCGCAGAACCTTACCAGCGTTTGACATGTCCGGACGACTTCCAGAGATGGATTTCTTCCCTTCGGGGACTGGAACACAGGTGCTGCATGGCTGTCGTCAGCTCGTGTCGTGAGATGTTGGGTTAAGTCCCGCAACGAGCGCAACCCTCGCCTTTAGTTACCATCATTTGGTTGGGTACTCTAAAGGAACCGCCGGTGATAAGCCGGAGGAAGGTGGGGATGACGTCAAGTCCTCATGGCCCTTACGCGCTGGGCTACACACGTGCTACAATGGCAACTACAGTGGGCAGCGACCCTGCGAGGGCGAGCTAATCCCCAAAAGTTGTCTCAGTTCGGATTGTTCTCTGCAACTCGAGAGCATGAAGGCGGAATCGCTAGTAATCGCGGATCAGCATGCCGCGGTGAATACGTTCCCAGGCCTTGTACACACCGCCCGTCACACCATGGGAGTTGGATTCACCCGAAGGCGTTGCGCCAACCCGCAAGGGGAGCAGGCGACCACGGTGGGTTCAGCGACTGGGGTGAAGTCGTAACAAGGTAGCCGTAGGGGAACCTGCGGCTGGATCACCTCCTTTCTAAGGATAGCGGCGGAAAGCGTCGGACTTCGGTTCGAAAGAGCTTCCTCCCATTCCAAAGACATTCCAACCGCCGTCCTCATGTCCCTTCATCCTAGGTTAGTTCACGAGACGAAATAGCGAAGCTATTTTGCACGTGAACAAGCTCGGCCAGCGCAGGATAGCGCGCCATAAGGCGCAGCTTTGCTGCGACTGACGGCGCAAGCGTGTGCGGGCCGGTAGCTCAGGTGGTTAGAGCGCACGCCTGATAAGCGTGAGGTCGTAAGTTCAACTCTTACTCGGCCCACCATCGCAGGCGTCCGGTCCGGCCTTACGCCGCCGGACGCGGCAAAGCCGCGCCCTCTGGCGCAAGGCTTTGCGCGCCGATCGTGCTTGCAGATGTGTGCGATAGTTTCGCTATCGCATCTCACTGCTGGCACATGGGGCCTTAGCTCAGCTGGGAGAGCGGTTGCTTTGCAAGCATCAGGTCATCGGTTCGATCCCGATAGGCTCCACCATCCTGCATATACCTAGAGATGAAGACACCAGTTCCGCTGTGCAAGCAGCGGTTACGAGGTGCGTAGTACGCACCTCATCTTTGACATTGTGAATGGGTTTTTAAAATCGATGCCGTGAAGGTGTCGGCTTTGAAAGTAGAGCGAAGGCGGCAACGCCCGAGCGAAGCGGACGGGCTGGCAATTCACAATATCTGGCTGAGTATTTAATGACCACACCGAGATGCTACCCAATGCTGCTCTGCCGAGTCGGCTTTGTCGCGAGACAAGCCCAGCGTTGATGGTGGTGGTGTGGGCTCTCAAGCGTGAGGTAAGGGCAATTCGTGGATGCCTTGGCATGTACAGGCGATGAAGGACGTGGCACGCTGCGATAAGCGTCGGTGAGGTGTGAGCAACCTGTGACCCGACGATTTCCGAATGGGGAAACCCACCTATCCGTTTAATCCTAGCTGAGCCGCTCGGCGGCACGCTTCATGCGTGTCGGCGTTCGGCTCTGTGAGGGTTAGGCGGTTCAGGTATCTTGGGACTGAATACATAGGTTTCGAGAAGCGAACCCGGTGAACTGAAACATCTCAGTAGCCGGAGGAAAAGACATCAACCGAGATTCCGTTAGTAGTGGCGAGCGAACGCGGACCAGGCCAGTGCCTTCATTTCAACTAGCAGAACGATCTGGAAAGTTCGGCCATAGCGGGTGACAGCCCCGTATGCGAAAGTGATGATGAAGGACTCGAGTAGGGCGGGACACGTGTAATCCTGTCTGAACATGGGGGGACCACCCTCCAAGCCTAAATACTCGTACATGACCGATAGCGAACTAGTACCGTGAGGGAAAGGTGAAAAGCACCCCGATGAGGGGAGTGAAACAGTACCTGAAACGGATTGCCTACAAGCAGTAGGAGCCTCTTTATGGGGTGACTGCGTACCTCTTGCATAATGGGTCTGTGACTTAATGTTTCAAGCAAGCTTAAGCCGATAGGTGTAGGCGCAGCGAAAGCGAGTCTGAATAGGGCGCTTTAGTTTGAAGTATTAGACCCGAAACCCGGCGATCTATGCATGACCAGGATGAAGGTGCGGTAACACGCACTGGAGGTCCGAACCGATTAACGTTGAAAAGTTACCGGATGAGTTGTGCTTAGGGGTGAAAGGCCAATCAAGCCGGGAAATAGCTGGTTCTCCGCGAAAACTATTGAGGTAGTGCCTCGAGCGGACACCATAGGGGGTAGAGCACTGGATGGTTGCGGGGGTCGCGAGATCTACCAATACTAACCAAACTCCGAATACCTATGAGTGATACTCGGGAGACAGACGGCGGGTGCTAAGGTCCGTCGTCAAAAGGGAAACAGCCCTGACCTACAGCTAAGGTCCCCAAGTCGTGTCTAAGTGGGAAAGCATGTGGAAATCCCAAAACAACCAGGAGGTTGGCTTAGAAGCAGCCATCCTTTAAAGAAAGCGTAACAGCTCACTGGTCTAAACAAGGGTTTCTGCGGCGAAGATGTAACGGGGCTCAAGACACGCACCGAAGCTTAGGGTGTACACTTTGTGTACGCGGTAGCGGAGCGTTCCGTAAGCCTGCGAAGCGATCTGGTAATGGGTCGTGGAGGTATCGGAAGTGCGAATGCAGACATGAGTAGCGATAAAGAGGGTGAGATGCCCTCTCGCCGAAAGACCAAGGGTTCCTGCGCAAGGCTAATCCGCGCAGGGTGAGCCGGCCCCTAAGACGAGCCCGAAGGGGGTAGTCGATGGGAACCACGTTAATATTCGTGGGCCTGGTGGTGTGTGACGGATCTCGTGTGTTGTACGTCCTTATCGGATTGGACGTGCTTCGAAGAGGTCCCGGGAAATAGCCCCACCGTATAGACCGTACCCGAAACCGACACAGGTGGTCAGGTAGAGTATACCAAGGCGCTTGAGAGAAGTGTCCTGAAGGAACTCGGCAAATTGCCTCCGTACCTTCGGAAGAAGGAGGCCCCACATGAGCGCAAGCTTTTGTGGGGGGCACAGGCCAGGGGGTAGCGACTGTTTAGCAAAAACACAGGGCTCTGCTAAGTCGGCTTCAAGACGACGTATAGGGCCTGACGCCTGCCCGGTGCCTGAAGGTTAAGTGGAGGAGTGCAAGCTCTGAAATGAAGCCCAGGTAAACGGCGGCCGTAACTATAACGGTCCTAAGGTAGCGAAATTCCTTGTCGGGTAAGTTCCGACCTGCACGAATGGCGTAACGACTTCCCCACTGTCTCCAGGACATGCTCAGCGAAATTGAATTCTCCGTGAAGATGCGGAGTACCCGCGGTTAGACGGAAAGACCCCGTGCACCTTTACTGCAGCTTCAGAGTGGCATTGGACAAGAACTGTGTAGCATAGGTGGGAGGCTTTGAAGCATTGGCGCCAGCCGGTGTGGAGCCATAGGTGAAATACCACCCTGTTGTTGTTTAATGTCTAACCTCGTACCGTGAAACCGGTACAGGGACCCTCTGTGGCGGGTAGTTTGACTGGGGCGGTCGCCTCCTAAAGAGTAACGGAGGCGCGCGAAGGTTGGCTCAGGACGGTTGGAAACCGTCTGTTAGAGTGCAATGGCATAAGCCAGCCTGACTGCGAGACTGACAAGTCGAGCAGAGACGAAAGTCGGTCATAGTGATCCGGTGGTCCCTCGTGGAAGGGCCATCGCTCAACGGATAAAAGGTACGCCGGGGATAACAGGCTGATAACCCCCAAGAGCTCATATCGACGGGGTTGTTTGGCACCTCGATGTCGGCTCATCACATCCTGGGGCTGGAGCAGGTCCCAAGGGTTTGGCTGTTCGCCAATTAAAGTGGTACGTGAGCTGGGTTCAGAACGTCGCGAGACAGTTTGGTCCCTATCTGCCGTGGGCGTCGAAATTTGAGAGGAGTTGACCCTAGTACGAGAGGACCGGGTTGAACGTACCTCTGGTGTACCTGTCGTCGTGCCAACGGCGCAGCAGGGTAGCTATGTACGGACGGGATAACCGCTGAAAGCATCTAAGCGGGAAGCCTCCCTCAAGATAAGATTTCTCAGGACGGTCGAAGACCACGACCTTGATAGATCGGATGTGGAAGTGCGGTAACGCATGGAGCTAACCGATACTAATTGTCCTATTCGCGCTTGAGAGCTCCACACCCCCACCATCAGCCCTGGGCTGATGACTGAGAGTGCGGTCATCAATACAGCCAGTGCACGCATCGATTTTATACCCAATTCCCTCGGCCTCGTGTCGAGGGTCGTATTCGCGGACTCTATTGCCTGGTGGCCATAGCGTCGGTGTCCCACCCGATCCCATCCCGAACTCGGCCGTGAAACCCGACTGCGCCAATGGTACTACTGCTCAAGCAGTGGAAGAGTAGGGCGTCGCCAGGCATTACAGTCCGCGAATATGAAAACCCATTCACAATTTCCCCCGTCGCGGGGTGGAGCAGCCCGGTAGCTCGTCAGGCTCATAACCTGAAGGCCGCAGGTTCAAATCCTGCCCCCGCAACCATCTTTACTTGCAACCCCGCAGCTCCCGCCGCGGGGTTTTTGC
>NZ_JAVSCQ010000058.1:0-6092 GCF_040560405.1 Facivitalis istanbulensis | reverse complement strand
TCTTCAACAAGCTCAAGCGCTTCCGCCGTATCGCCCTGCGCTGCGAGAAAACCATCGCCGCCTTCATGGGCTTCGTTCACCTCGCATGCGCCATGATCTGGCTACGATAAATGCAGACAAAGCCTAGAGGCTGCCATGCACCGACGTGGAATGTGTCAACCTGTTTCATCATGATGCAACCAAAGGGGGCGACGTAAAGTCCGGCGAGTATCTGGGCCTATCGTCCGTAATCTTCGACCAAGCGTCGGAAGCGCGTTGCCCAGGCAAAGGATTGCACGACGACCCAGCGGCGCATCGCCGCCGGGCCGACCAAATAGCCCCCCAAACCTAAAAGTTAATTCGGCGCACCGCTCGTCGTCACCCTCGTCCGATTATCTGCCTTATCTTGACTATAAGTCGTTGTGGCCCCGCTGTTTGGGCCGCCAGATTTCACAACCTGCACCAGCCTTCCCTTGGCATCGTACGAATATGTAGCTGTTTCGGCAGCAAATGACATACTCGGAACCAGAACAATGATTAATGCAAATGATTTTACTATCCGCATTTTGATGTTCCTTTAAACTATATGTTTCCCGGTCACAATTAATACGTTATCCAAAGTAAGCAACAGGCAAGCACGCGGTAACTGTTTCGACATTGCGGGGATGGCGATGAGTTAGGCCGACCCTTGGCCTTTCACCATGGCTTCTATCCGGTGCTTTATGTCTACAAGTTGCACGAGCAAGCTCTCCCGCGAAGTGACGACTGGCTTGATGCAAGGCTCCGGCGACACACCTGACAGATTATCTAATTTAATAGCGCCTCCACCAAGTTCAATTAATCGCAATAAGGGATGTCATGATCACCTCCATCATTAAGTCTATCTATTTCTTCGCAAGTATCTACACATATATAATACAGATCGGACTTCTCGTAATCAACCCCGGCGCCTCCTACACTTCGCCGACTGATATACTGTGATTTTATACCTACGAAATCCTCCTGAGGTAGGTTTTCATTAACCGATAGCGCAACTTCAACTTTATTAGGTAACGCCAGTTAAATATCAATCAAGACCTCGATCATATCGGGTACCCCGGGGTATACAGTCACGAGGAGCGAATCGCTCATGCCGTCTTCTGTCTTCTCACTAGTTATTTTGTCGAATGGCAGTAAGATACTGCGTCTGCTTGCCGCTGATGGCGTCAGTCCCGGTGATCATGCCGGTGGCAGCGGTAATGCGAACGGTCCGCCCAGCTCGACCTCCTCCACTTGCATGCACAGCTACAGAACTGGGGGGAATTAGCTGAGCGGCTATTCTCCATCATCGTCCGCCCATGAAACAGCCTTGCTTTTGCGATCAAAACAGTAGGTGGGGACCACCCCAACTCCTGGTGGATCAAGATTCAGACTAACGCAAACATCACCTTTGACATGCATAACAGTTGTGTACCGGCCTTCCATTACACGGGACGCCGATTCACCCGATTTTTTTGCGAAGCGGTTTCTCGCCTGCTCAACGAAGGCGTGATCCGATCGATCGTAGATTTCCCTCATCCGCAGTTGCTTCAATTCTGCGTCATAGCTTGGGATCACCCCAAGCTGATATGCCGCCACTGCCAGTACAGCAGTCATGACCGCTGTAGCCAGAGCCAATGTCAATCTCTCTTTCATTGCTTTGGCCTCCTGCAGGTCATCGTGCCCGCACGATCTATCGCAACAACCGGTAAGCCTTGCGCACTTGCGCTGATGCCGTCCTGATCGCTTGCGGGCGAGGGTGGAGGATTGTTCTGGTGAGTATGAACGTAGACGGGTGAAAGGTCATATACGCTGATTGACCCGGGCGTATTCGCCACAATGTCGACGCCAAGAATTTTGCGATCAATGCCCGAGGTGAAAGCAGGATGCGCGGTGTAGCCGGGCGAACTGCGGACGTTCCGGGTAGCAAAGAACCCAAACTCCACCTTCGCCTGTCGAGCTTGAGCTAAAGCATTCAATGCAGCTTTCTGAACTGCGGGATTAGCAACAGCAGGGATACCGGCGCAGCTTGGATCGACTGTTACCCTTTGCGGTGGATTCGCTGTTACATTTACTTCTTCGCCAACGAAGTTTGGTGGCGGCAAAGTACCCGGCATACCGCCATCGCCTCCCGCTCCACCATCACTATCGGCCCAGCAGACCATGAAATGGGCAACGACATTAACTGTACCGTCGGCATCGGTCCAACTGCTGCCTCCGCTGCTACCTCTAGCGCATCTCAAACCAGTTGGGTCACTGAAGTTGACCGGATCACCGCCGACGTAGTTGTACCAGTTCAGGCCGTCGCCATAACCGATGGGGTCGGTTTGCAGGAAGCGCCCAAGGGTCGGCGAGTACATACGAGCCTTATAATCGTAGAGGCCCAGCGAAGGCAGCCATTTCTGGCCCGTATATTGGAAGCGCCCGATATTCCCGGACTGGGGAATACCGAACTCGTCATAGCGATTGATCGCGATCGCGTTCCCCGCATCGTTGGTGACCGCGACGATCGATCCCCGCTCATCGGCATGCAGCCAGCGCCGGTCGCCGAGACCTGCGCCCTCATACCAGATCAATGGCTCGTCGGTGCCCGGACCATAGACGTAGCGCCGGAGCAATGCCCCGCTATTCTGATCCGTCTCGGCCATCACATCCGGCCCGTCATAGACCAGCGTCGTGTTGACCCCGTTCTCGGCATTGATGTTGAACAACCGTCCCAGCGGATCATAGGCCAGATTGGCATTCGGACTGGTCGCCAACTGGTTATCGACGGTGTAGCCGTAGCCGGTACCGCCCGAGTCGGTCAGATTGCCGCGCCCGTCATAACCGAACGACACCGTCCCGGCCTGCGTATACTGGTTCAGGCTGTTGGCGCTGTAGCTGCGGTCCGCGTTCACCGCCGCCGACCAGGCATAGCCATCGTTAGCCCCGGTTCGGCTGGAAATCTGCCCTGCCGGATTATATTCGAACGTGACCGTCTGGTCATTGGCGCTTCCAGCCAGATCCTGCGCCAGTTGGTGCAGACGGGATACCGGGTCATAGTCATAGGAGGTCACCGTACCGTTCGCCCGGCTCAGGCTCTGGCGACGACCAAGGTCATCATAGCCAAACGACACCAGCGCATTGCCCGCCCCGTCCCGGATCGCGCTCACCTCGCCGGTCACACGGTAATCATAGCTGACGAAATTGCCATCATTCCAGGTAGAGCGTGTCCGCCGCCCCGCCGCGTCGTACTGGAACGTGGCATTTCCGAAGCCGTACCAATTGTCGCTCTGGCTCGTCTTGCGGCCCAGCGCATCATACTCGAACGACAGGGTGCGGCCGTTGCTGTCCGAGGCGCTCTTCAGATGTCCGAAATTGTCATAGGCATAGGACTGGTCGGTTTCCCAATAGGTGCTGTTGGGCCGGTCTTTCGATGTCAGACGGTCGAGGGCGTCGTATCCGTAATTGATCGTCTGGCCGTCGCGCAGACGCCGGGACGTGACGTTGCTGTTGGCATCATATCCCAGTTGCTCATAACTGCCGCCCGGATAAGTCGTCGTCAGCAGCCGATCCAACCCGTCATAGGCCATCGTGGTCACATTGCCGTTGCCGTCCGTGACGCTTGCGACCTTTCCATTGGACGTATAGCTCGTCTGCTCGAAGGTCTCTGCGGCAGTACCAAGGGCCGAATATATGCCTGTCACCTGCCCGACAGCATCATATATTTGCTTGGTCACGCGGTCAGGACCGTTGCTGCTTGACGTCTGCGGCGCGCATGCGTCGCTTAGCCCACCCCACTGGCTGGGGTCCATGCGCACCGCTGTGCATTGCGGACGCCCTACGGCATCATAGCCGTAGTGTGTCACAGCATAGGTCGTGCTCCCCGATGACAACGTGTCGCCGACCTTGCGCGCGTTTCCATCAAAAGTGCTGACCAACTGCTGCGAGGCACTGAATGAACCGCCATTGGCATCGGTCGTGCCAATACTGATCGAGTCCCGCTGTCCACTGGGCAGATAGTGGAAGACCTTTGCGATCCGCTTCAGGGGGCCGCCGCCATCGGGATCAGGACCATTGATAGCCACCAACTCCCGGTCGCTGGACCAGGAATAGGATGTCGTATCACTACTTCCTGGCGACGGGCCATCGACCGAAACAACATTGCCGGAAGTGTCATAGGCAGCGCTTACCGTCGCAGCGACCGCACCATTGCCGGCAGCCCGCGTCACCGACGTGACGCGACCGTTGCTATCATAGGAAAAGCTGGCGCGGGTTTCATCCGCAGTTCCAACGCAACTACTGGTGGTCGCGCATGACGCTATGGTCGATAATCGCCAAAAGCCATTGGATTCGGAATATGCATAGCGTGTCTGAGGCCGCACACCCCCAGAAGACGGAGGAGGCAAGGTTATCGATTCCAATAACCCATCGCCGGTATAGGTATAATCGGTCTGATTTTGCTTGGCGTCGCGGGTCCAGACCGGCTTCCCACACGGCGCGTCGTCACATGTCGATGAATATCCCGCGCTAGTCGCCTGATCCGGTAGCCCTGACCCTGGCTTGGCGCGATGAATAACCTTTGTTACGTTATCCCTATCGTCATATTCATATAGAATCTTGTCCCCATCGGGAAAGCTTTTCTCCAAAAGCCGATCCCGGCTATCGTAGACCATGGTGGTCTGGTGTTGAAGCGCATCAGTGATAGACGTTGGACGGAATTTCGCGACATCCGACACTATCGTCGTTGACTGACCCAATGCATTCGTCACCACCATCGTAGCCGTGTTACCGGATACCGTGTGATTATACTGAGTGGTTACCCCATCCTGCGTGACCGCGGACACCTTCCCTGACGACGTGTAAGCGATCGCGGTGGTATCGGCAGACGCACCCGGCCTCCTTATCCCGGTAATCCGCCCGTCTTGAGTGATGGACCAAGTCCGACCGCCAGGGGTTGTAAGACTGAAGACATTATTCGACGGATACGAATAGGTGAGGACTCGCCCGGAGTCGCTGACCTTATCATTACGAAATGTCGCAGAGGATCGACGAAACCATGCAGTCTCCGGTGCACTATGGTAAGGCGCATCGGATTGCTCATATGCGAAATTTATCGCGTAGCCCGACGTGTTGCCCACTCTATTGACACGCCACCAAGAGCTGCAAACAAGGGGACTTCCGTCTTCCGGAAACGTGTCCGGGCAAACGCTGTGGATATCCCATTCGATAACGACGCTGTCACCCGTTTGACCTACAATATTCGTCGCTAGCAACGTGCAGTAGTTACCATCGGCATTCTGATCGCCCGTACATAGGGATCCGCCATTGCCGACTGGATTATTGAATTCGATGATGGTTCCATCCTGGGCGTGATACACCATCTGCGACGTGCCATATTGCAGCGTGGCGCCGGTACCCCGCGTGGATTTGCCATACCCATCCACCGAAGAAAATTGATCGTACTTATTGCCCGTGTAAACATTTACAACAAAATCGCTGCCTGCTGCCTGGCGAGTTGCAAAAATTTGTGTCCAATTGTCTCTATCCTTGCCGAATATTACAAGGGGGAGTTCGGAGTCCCCTGATCCTATCGAAGAAATCGGGAGATTTAGACTGTAAAGGCCGGTAGTGAGGTCAACGCCGTTCTTGTCTAGGTTAGGATGAGGCGAGGATTGAGCATTCGCGCAACTGGCCCATGCCACTGCAAAAAAAGCTGCCGACGCAAGCATGCCACAACGAACTGACGCACGCCGATGACCTGATAAATTCCGCATGCAGATTCCTCCCAAAACCTATGCAAAATCTAACAAACTTTATGAAACGAACCCTGCCCCCTGAAGTCGAAATCGCTCTCAATAAGTCACTGATTTATCGTGATAAATTATGCTGCCCGCAGCTTGACGTTGCGTAATGGCCCGAGCGTTACGATGCCGGACATTGAACATGAGGATTAATTAATGCAACTGTCATTTTTTGCTTCGACACGCTAGGCTTTGTCTGCATTTATCGTAGCCAGATCATGGCGCATGCGAGGTGAACGAAGCCCATGAAGGCGGCGATGGTTTTCTCGCAGCGCAGGGCGATACGGCGGAAGCGCTTGAGCTTGTTGAAGA
>NZ_JAVSCQ010000057.1:0-6342 GCF_040560405.1 Facivitalis istanbulensis | reverse complement strand
AGACCCCAAACCCTTCAGATGGGCAAAGTCCGCCGACGACATTCTCGCTTCTATCCAGCGCTTCTGCCTGCGGACACTCGATACCGCGCATCAGCAAATCAATATTATTTCAGAATCAGGACAATAGAAGGAGGCAGCTCAGGAAGCCCTACGATTTGTCAATATACCCGTTTTGATCAACCACTGTTACTTTTATACTATCACCAATATCATAAAATTCCCCACGATCCACCTTTTCACCTGTTCGCATCAGATTTTCAGGTGAAAACATGATCCCGTCATCTTCGTTTTCAAAAAAAACAGAATAAGCGTGTATTTTTTTATTATCTTCGCTTATCCCTAGTACTGTACCAACTCTGCCAACATAACTAGGATAGCGCTCGCTAGAAACTACGACTACTTTTTCGTAAAAATCTATTTTCATGGTTTTCTTCAATGTGTAAAATGGCCATCAAGTGAAACGTTAATATGGGCCCCATCTCTTGAAGCCCATCCCAACTGATTTCTACCTATACGGCTAAGTTGAACATCCCATTCAAACGCCTGCCCCTCTGTTCTAGATGGCCCTTTAAGCCATTCATTACCAAACCGATCAAGGAATCCCTTTTGGGGGCCGCGGGCGAGGGGCATTGATGGATGATAGCCTCTCTGGGGTACGAACCTGATCCGGCCACTAATTGGCAACTCGTTGGCCTTAAGGCGTGATTTGATAGTCCATGCTCGAGCCGCGCCAACGCTTCCGCGTGCCGTTGATATCTCCGCAGGAACCACTAAGCTCCTTTGAACCGATTTTGCGGATGCAGCCTCTAAGCCAAACAGCCCGCCGCTCAACGTCGGGGGAAGTCCCGTTGTTCCAGACAATAAATGACCGGGAAACGTCTTTATATCGTCAGGCAATCTTCCAATCTGCGTTTTTATGTTTGACATCTCTTCGAGCGCCCAGTTCGAGCTTCCGCTGAAGACGCCTTGAGTGCCGTCTGGATCTTGTCCATTAAGTGGATCGTTTCCAACATACGCATAGAGATTAATCTGATCATCATACCCGATCGGGTCAGTCTGAAGGAATCGACCAAGTGTCGGCGAGTATACGCGCGCTTTGTAATGGTAAAGGCCGACTTCACCTAACCAAGCTTGGCCGGTATATTGAAACCGCCCCACGTTACGGCTCCCAGGGATGCCATATTCGTCATAGGTGTTGATCCCAACAAGCGATCCTCCCGCGCCGGAGACGGCGATTACCGAACCCTGGTGGTCACGGTGATACCAGCGTGCGCTATCTCCTGCACGATACCATAGCAGCGGATCATCGTCGCCAGGGCCGTGGACATATGCATCGGTCAGCGATCCATCCTGATACTCGGCGATCAGCTGATCGCCGTCGTACAGGAACTGCTTGGTGCCAAAATCACCCGACAGCTGATACAATCGTCCCAGGGGATCATACATCAAGCGCGCGTTACCGGCTCTCACCAAGCGGTTTTCAGCGTCATAAATGTAGGCCGTTACGCCATCCCCAATCAAACTTCCGTTATTGTCATACGAGTAATAACGACGGTCGTCCGATACGCCGTTGGTACATTGCGCATTCAATCCAACCGATTGGCCGGCCTCGCAATATTGGTTTAAGCCATTGACGGAGTAATTTCGGTTAATGTTATATTTTGACGAGAAGGTGTACTCGGGATTGCTCCACGTGTGCGAAGTGATCTGGGAGGCGGTATTGTATGCCAGCGAAGCCGTCACATTCGCACTGGCGCTAGAAAAGCGATCAGTCTGGCTTTCCAGGCGGCCGACACTGTCATAGCCCCAATCCGTCTTATATCCCGCCTGATCCGTCATATCCTTCAGGAAACCATCCGGATTATATGTCCAGCTAAGCAGTGTAGCCTTGGCGTTTCCGCCATCATACAACGATGTCAGGCGGTTCAAATTATCATACGAATAACCCCAGCTCCCGCGCGGGGTCGTGACGAGTGACCGATTGCCATTGCCATCATACTCCGCACCAACGCTGCGGGCGACACCGTCCATCTTTGTGGTCGAGCTCGTCAGGCGACCAAAGCCATCATAGACGTTCTTGACCTCGTTATTGTCATCGAACGCCGCGCGGGTTTGAAGACCGCGCAAATCGTAGGAATAGCTTACGGCGCGAATATCGATAGCATCGGCGCATCCGCCAAGCTGAAGTGGTGCACATCCGCCCTGGGGCTTTTTCGCAACCTGCCGGCCCAATTCATCATATTCAAATCGGATTTCGCGGCCGTCCCGCTTCCGTAAAAGCTTACGATTGCCCTTTTCGTCATAGTCGTATGACTCGTAATCCGAACGATCGGCCGATCCGTTTCTGGCCTTGGATGGGAAGTACCACGCCGAAAGCCGGTCAAAGCCGTCATATTCCAGCTCGGCACGATTTCCATTGGCGTCCGTCACACTACGCTGCTTACCGTTCTCGGTATATTCATAGGCGACATATGTCTGAAGTAGACTGGTGCCCACCCCCTTGTAGATCTTCATGAGGCGCCCGGAATTGTCATATTCCTGCTTGGAAATACGATCCGGATTTGCGGCATTTGCGTCAGCCGTCGTCTGCAAGCAGGCGTTCTGCGGCGCGCTATCGAATTTCGTCTTATCCATTCTGACCGTCGCGCACGCCAAGCGTCCGGCTCGATCATAGGTCTTCTGCCCAACCGATTGCGTAACCCCATTTGCGTCCACGATCCAGTTTCGGACCTGTTGGCCCAAAGTGTCGTATGCAAAGTTTTCGGTTTTTGATACGCGAAAACCCGGCCAGTTGTTCGGCGCCACGCTGGTTGGTTGCCAGGACGCCAGTTCCCCTGACTCAATAGAGATAACCCATCCGAGTGCGTTATAGCGGGTCCGCACGGCTGGATAACCCAAAGGGCCGCTTCCGTCCGGATCTGGGCCGATACGTCCAATCACGCGCCCCGCACCATCGTAACGGATCGCGCTCGCCAATACATTCGGCTGACTTTCCTGCGCGTAAGCGGGTAGGCAAACGGCAGATGCGGCAACCCCCAACAGCAATCCCGCGATCCCGCGGAGGCGGGTCGTTTTACACATGTCGAACTTCATACTTCCCCCTTAACCCCTTCGTCAGATTACTGGCACACGACGTGATAGCGCGCGCCACACCGCTCGATGGGCTCGTCTGGATCATTCGGGTTGGTTGGATTGGACGGACTGCCGGAACCCGTTGTTTCCGGCCAGACGGGGGAGGTGGGTGTCCTGTCTGTACTTGGAGGGGTGTCCTTAGGGTCGAGTGCGGTTGTTGCGATATTAGGACACTCGCTAATGCCCGCTGCAGGGGGTGTCTCGCTGACACGGCGCCCGTTGCTATCGAGCCCGTAGCACGTACGCAGGGTCCGACTATCGCTCGTAACGGCCATTTCTAATAGGCCGGCAAAAGCGCCGTATCGATAGGTCGTAACGACCGCATCAGACGTCCCATCGCATGGGGAAAGAACGCGACACTCTACCTTCTTGGTCATGAGGCCGCCGGAGTACTCGAATTTTGTCTCCGGCGTTATCCCGGATACCGACAGCTCTGGCGAACTAATTTTTATCGGCCCGTTTGGGCCAAAATCATGTTCATACTGTTGTCTATCATTCGTAGAGAACGCTACTTTTTCAGGTGTCTTATAAGTGAAATATGTCGTATGGCTTAGTTCGTCAGTAACCGAATTCGGTTGATTGCAAGTAGTGGTGTACTGGCACGATGTCGAAAAGCTCGCCGACGCAGATGTGACGGCAAGTGGTGAGCCGGGTTTGGGAGTAGCCGTCTTTTTTGTAACGTTGCCACGACTATCGTATTGATAATCTACATAATTTCCCTCCGGGAAAGTGACCCTGGTCACCCGGTAAGTATCCATGTCGATGTCATATCGCGTTTCGCGACGAAACGAGCTCGTTGTGGGGTCGTAGTTTTCGTATAGATTGCTTACGATGCCGCTATCCGTGTGATAGCGAACCATCCGCCGGTTTCCATCGGGAGCTATTACGACCGTCGAAGCATATCCATTTCGTCCAGCCAAGTAATCATATGTCCACGTACCGGCTGCAGTTCTGACATATTGTACTTTGCCATCCCGATTATAGTCAATGCTTACTGAGGAGGCGCCGGCGGGAAAATCAATACGCGTCAAATTGCGATCATCATTGAATGTATACTGCCATACATTGCCGTTATCATCAGTTATAGATTGGGTGGTGCCTTTTGGTCGCAAATAGCTGTCTTCGTAGTTTTTGCCATTTTGATTCGGCGTCGTGATCAGCAAATTTTGTTTTCCAAGCGTCAGCCTGAACCACCCCTGATTATACTGTTCAACACTCAAGCCATTGAAAGAGTATTGTCCAAAGAATTCATTCGTCCTATTCGCGGATATCACCGAAGCATTATACATGCCCAGATTTCCCAAAAACAAAGCGGATATACCGTATGCTTTTGACGTTTGCGCATAAAGGCTAGGGCGGCCGTTGAAATACAGTGCGTCGCCATCACGATCGGTATAGACGCAAGCCACCGCGATGTCGCCTGGAGCTGTAACGTTACACGAGAGTTTGCCGCCCATCGTCGGCTTGCGCGCACTATATCCACTTTTGCGATTATTGAATTCCTCAGACCTGCCGCGATAGCTTACAATGTACTTACTACCATCGCGCCAGATCGAAGGCTGGCCAATGATCGACCAGGCCTGCCCTGTCCAAAGAAGACCACGCACTTGGCGATACGGACCTTCACCAATTTGAATGATTGGCGTCGACACGCGCATCTTGCCATGCACCAGGTCCACACCTTGCGCGTCTACCGACTCAAAAACCGGCGCGGCGAAAGAGGATGCATATGTCACCGCGTCACTTTGCGCCGACGCCGGCGAGTGGCAAAGCGGCAGCATTGCCACCGCGAGGGCGACTGAATACTTATATATCATTCGGCTTGTACCTGATTTATTTTTGCCAGACATGGCAAGGGATTGGCAGGCGGCGCGTGCACGCATGCCAATTTGACGTGAAAGCGTTCCGATCAGTCCATCAGTTGATTGGGATGATCGTGAATCCATTCAGAGGTATCACGACAAACCGCTTAACGGTGGGAGCACCGGCCGAAGTACCGGGATCCCCGGAACCACTGGCCGCACCTGTTACGGTATAGTTGGTCCGATTTCCTGCCGCGTCATAGCCGATAGTGGTCGCCGTGCTTTGCGATCCACTCGTCTTTGAACCGACCAACCGCCCGAGGGCATCATATGTGTAAGTCGTCGTGTCCTGTGCTTGCGCAAGGCTCGAAAATCCAAGTGTGGCACAAAGCATCAAAATCTTGAATTTCAAGGGAATTTCCTTGTCTTCAATGGGAACGTCCGCGTTCGTGGCAGTGGATTTGCCTGCTATGGCATTTAAATATGGATTTTGACAAGTCCGTCACTATGCTGTCACAAACATTTTGAATGGTGCTTACAGGCATTGATGTTTCGTGCTTGCCTGGCATATCCATAAAATCAAGGCGGGCCGATATGTTGAAGCGACTGTTGTGCGGTGTCATTTTTGCAAGCTCCGGTTTCTGGATCTCGGCCGCGCAAGCTGATTATTGTACCGTAAAGCCTACGGCAGTTATCGTTCACACAAATCAGATTGTGTACTTTACGGCCGAGACCGTCTGCCTCGATTGGTGCCAGCTGCCGCCCGGTTGGTCTGATGCGACCAAAGATCGTGCATTTTCGCTTTTGACTACGGCGCTTGTTCAAGCTCGCTCCGTAAGTTTGTTCTTTGCGTCAGGATGTGGGCGGCAACCTGTCTACAGTGAGCCCGAGGTGGTCATGCTAACGCGCGATCGATGAGTACAGCCAGCTATCGGCTTTATCTGATAAAACATTTCGTGGGAGTGCAAGGTGACCCGCGTCATTAAGTTGTCATTGTTTGCGACCGCTTTGGCAACAATAATCTCTTTATATCCATTCAGTGTATCGGTGGAGGGAGATGCGTCCGGAAAGATCACCGCTATCCAGTCTTATAGTGGACATACCGGCTTGCTCGTTCGGTTTGATACCGCTCATGTAAATCGGGATGGCTGCCCTTCTTCGGGCTGGTACATATTTCCTGATGACTCTCAGAGGGCGGCATTTGTTCAGAGTGGAATGCTGGCAGCCATGCACAGCCGCAAGCCAATGGGTTGTGCTATCAGGGTGTTATCAAGGCTATCCGCTAGGGTCAGGACTCGTTGATCACAGCCAGAAGATGACGGTTGCAGCGAGCGCGATGGCGGAGAGGAAGACGGTCGGGCACCGATCGTAGCGGGTGGCGACGCGGCGCCAGTCCTTCAGGCGTCCG
>NZ_JAVSCQ010000056.1:0-7323 GCF_040560405.1 Facivitalis istanbulensis | reverse complement strand
AAGGACTGGCGCCGCGTCGCCACCCGCTACGATCGGTGCCCGACCGTCTTCCTCTCCGCCATCGCGCTCGCTGCAACCGTCATCTTCTGGCTGTGATCAACGAGTCCTGACCCTAGGATGACATTCTCGGGAACAAGATCGCGGTTCCTCGATGACTGAACCGTGAAATCAACCTCCGCTTGACGCGACTTCTCGGCGCAGCCCGACATCAGAAGCAGAGATAACGGAAATGCAGATTCCATTCGCATTAGTCGTCATCCCTCTGAAAACCGTAAGCAAACGCTAGGTTATCTGCATTCGTGAGAGACGCATCGGGGCCATAGCGTGCAATAGCGCAAGCATTCGCGTCTCCATACGGACCTATTCCGTTCGTATAACGTCGATCTCCTACCCCCGGACGTTCATGACCTGATTCATGAGTGACAATTTGCCGTTGCATAGCTGGAGATGCAGCAAAGAAGCTGGGATATAGCTTTCCAGCGAAGATAGGATTATTTGTGGCGTAGGTTGTTCCGTCAGCGGTTGGACTCGCCTGGAACGGCTTTCTTCCTTGCAGACCAGATAGCATACCTTATCCTTCCTTGATTACAGAACCTATTGTTCCGGGATTGCTTCCAGCCTTCGGACCAACATAGGTGTTTAACCGATTGGCTAGCTGCTGCTGCGCTCCCGTGAGCTTGGTGCCATTCTGAAGAGCGGTTTGCAGCCCCTTCATAGCGGTTATCTGACCCTTTATCTGTCCGATTGCTTCATTCTGCCTCGCCATGAAGGTACCGCACTGCGCCGCGTTCATCGACGATCCGCAAGAGTAGGCGCCCGTCGGATCGCGCCTATTCACGGGATCGTTCCCCACAACAGGTCCGCTTGAGGCGGCTCTGCCGTATCGGTGCGGTTTTCCCGAGGCGGTGCAGCGACTTACGCGCACACGCGGGAGGCCGGTGCGGGGCCGGCAGCGGAATCGCCTTGAGGCGGTTTTTCACGACCGCGCGAGCGGCCTTCAAAGAGCGTCGGACGACATCATGCGCGCGCGGATGCGCGCGGGCAAGCGGCTGAGAGAGGATGGGTCAGGCGTGGATGTCGCCGACGCCAGTCAGGTGCAGGACACCCTTGCCCGGCAGCTCGACGCGCAGTTCCAGCGTGCCGCCTGCGGCTTCGACGAAGCGGCGCAGGGTGGACAGGTAGAGGTCGGTCTGGCGCTCTATCTTGAGCACCGAGGGCTGCTTGACGCCGAGCGCCTGCGCAATCTGCTCCTGGCTGCGGTCGGCAAGCAGGCGCAGCGCCTTCAGCCCCTCGACCTCGGCGTGCATCTTGGCGGCGCGGGCCTTGATGCGCTCGCGGCGTTCCTCGGGCAGGCTGGCCATGATGTCGTCGTGCGTGCGTGCCATGTCAGTCGTCCTTCAAGCTGTCGAGATGCTCGGTGAACCGCGCATCGGCCCTGGCGATGAGTCCCTTGTAGAACCGCTTCTGCGCGACCCCACTCTTGTCGCCCGCAACGAGCAGGATGGCGCGACGCTCCGGGTCGAAGGCGAAGGCCACGCGCCATACGCCACCTTCGGCGCGGAACCGCAGTTCCTTCATGTTGGCGTGGCGCGAGCCGGCCAGCGTGTCGGCGTGCGGTCGACCCAGCGAGGGGCCGCTGAGCGTCAGCAGTTCGACCATCGTCAGCAATTCGTCCTGCACCAGCTCGTCCAGCGCCTCCAGTTCGGCGACGAAGGCGTCATGGTAGAGAATGGTCCAGGACATGGGTTTCCATACCTCAAAGGCTATATCGTGTCCATAGCTCGCAGGCTATGTCAGTCGCCGTCGTCGGCGAGCGCGGCGTCGAGCAGGGCGCGGTCGCGGGCGAGGCGGGCGCCGGGGTGGGTGGCGGCGTGGATCTCGGCGAGCTTGGCGGCCGAGACGCGGGTGTATATCTGCGTCGTCTCCAGGCTCTCATGGCCGAGCATGGCCTGGATGAACCGGATGTCGGCACCGCCCTCCAGCATCAGCGTCGCGGCGGTGTGGCGCAGCAGGTGGCACGAGCCGGGCTTGCCGGCCCCGGCCGCTTTCACATATAGTCCTGCGTCACCAGCTTGCCGGTCGCCGGGTCCTTGCCGGTCGACGCGATGGTGAGCGCGCCCTGGCTCTGGAGCAGCTTCAAGGCATAGGCGGCGTGGCGCGCGCCTTCCTCCTCGGCAATGGCGAGCGCCTTGTGCTTGAGATCGGCCTCACCGAGATAGAAAAGCGACTGCCCGGTCATGGCGGAATAGGCGACGCGCTCCTCCTCCGGCACCAGGTCGAGCACCGCGTCCATCAGTGCGCTCTTGCCGGCCGCGCTGGTCGACTGGATCAGCACCGCGAGCGGGCGGTCGAGCTTGCGGCTGAGCGCGGCCAGATACACCGTGAGCGCGTTCTCGGCCTCGCCGACCACGTCGGTCGCGGCAATGTCGGCCGCGATGCGGTCGAGCAGGTCCGGCGCGCGCAGCCACGCCATGGCTACCGCCTCGTCCCCGGCGCTGACGACGACGCCGGGGGCCGGCGCCGTCTCGCGCAGCATCGTCTCCTGCACCGCCTCCAGCTTCAAGAGCACCTGCCCAATGTCACGCTTCATCGCGTCAGGCGGCAGTCCCAGCTCGTTCGCGGCCTCCGCGACGAAGGCAGCCCGCGCCTTGGCACTCATCAGGTCGAGGCCGTCGACATGGAAGGCTTCCCTGCGCCGGACCATCAGGTTGACCTTCATGACTTCGGGCGAGGCGTTGCGGGCGAGGCCCCGCGCACGCCAGGTCCGGTCGCCGAGCTGAATCACCACCTCGCGCTCGCCGACCGTCGCCTCGACCGGGGGCGGCGCGGACGGTGGGATGGGACTGGCGTGGCTCGGTTCGGGTATGACCTCGGGCAACACTGACGTGGGCAGCGGGTCCGGCTCAGCGGCTGAGAGAGGAACGGTGTCCACGGCATCGCCCTCATCGTCGAGCGGCACGGTGCGGGGCCGGCCCTCGCTCCCCGCCATCCACTCGGCCCCGCGCAGCAGCACGCCCAGGCTCTTGGGCGCGGGCGTGACGGCGAGCGCATAGGCGTTCGCGTCCATGCCCTTGGGGAACTGGACGCGGTAGATGCCCAGGCCATGGGGGGCGAGCCGGTCGGCCACGGCAGCGGCACCCTTGTCGCCGGCCGCGTCCCGGTCATAGGCCACGAGCACGCGGCGCACGCCATGCTCGACGAGCACGGCGACAATCTCGTCGGTGAGGCCACCCGCGCCCCAGGCGGTGGTGACGTGCCGGTAGCCGGCACACCAGAAGGTCAGCGCGTCGAGCGGCGCTTCGCACAGGATCACCTCGTCGGACGCGGTGAGCGCCGGCCAGTTGAGCACGCCGCGACGCGGGCCGGGCAGATAGAGGTGGTCGGGCGTGCCCTTCCTCAGGTCGTCGCGTATCTTGCGCCCGTGGAGGTTCACGACGCCGCCGGCCGCGGCCCGGATGGGCACCAACAGCGAACCGCGCAGATGTTCGTGCCCCGTCTCGCGCAGGACGCCCAGGCGCTGGAGCTGGCCGCGCACGTCCGCGCCGGCCTTGCGGTTCGCGGCCGGCAGCCGATAGCCCAGCGTCCGGTCGGCGAATCCCAGACCGAAGGCGTCATGAGGTCCGGGTGGGCAAGCACGCGCTTCGCCAGATAGGCCAAACAGGCGATCGACCAGCGCCAGCTCGTCACCGCGTGGCGCACCCGCGCGGACGAACTCGGCTTCACCGAGGACGTGCGCCGCACCCTCGTCGCCGGCGCCGAGGCCCGCGCGGCCGGTCTCCCGGTCCCAACGCCCAGGCAGCGCCGGCTCGCGGCCGACCAGGCCGTCGCCTTCGCCGGCCAGCACCTCGCCGAGCGCGAGGCGGTGTTCTCCATGGCCGTTCTGGAGCGCGCGGCTGGCGATGCCGGGCGCGGCCGCGTCGCCCATGCCGACATCCTCGCCGCCATCGCCCGCGCTAGGCACGCCGAGGCGCTCGTGCCGCGTGCAGTCCCGCGCGCCGCGCGTGGCGTCGCTGGCTTCGCCACCCGCGAGGGCGTCGAGACCGAGCGGCGGATGCTCGCGCTGGAGGCCGGGACGTGCGGCACGGTCGCACTGCTCGCCGACCGCTTCGACGCCGGCCGCATCATCGGCGCGGCCGAACTGCGATCGGCCGAGCACGGGCACCGCTGGACGAAAGGCCAGCGCGACGCCACCCGCGACCTCCTCCTCTCACCCCATGGCGTGACCGGCATCCAGGACAGCGCCGGCACCCCCAAGACCACGACAGTCTTGGCCACCTACGCCGACGCCGCGCGCGATCAGGGATTCGAGGTCCGCGCGCTCGCGCCCACCGCAACCGCCGCGGCCGTGCTCGGCAACGCGATCGGCGCCGAGCACATGACCTTCGCCAGGATGCTCAGCCACACCAGCACCATCGCCTGCGCCGAGCACAGCCCCGAGGTCTGGGCGGTCGACGAAACCTCCATGCTCGGCGCCCGCGACGCCGAGGCGCTGCTCGCCCAGGCCCGCGCTCAGGGCGCCCGGCTCGTCCTCGTCGGCGACGTCGACCAGCTCGGTTCCGTCGAAGCTGGACGCGCCTTCAGCCAGCTTCAGGACGACGGCATGTTCACCCCCCGACTCGACGAGATCGTGCGCCAGACCAATCCGCACACCAGGGCGGCCGTGGAAGCCATGCTCGACGGCGACGCCCAGGCCGCGTTCGATGCGCTCGACGCCGGAGGTGGCCGCGTTGTCGAACAGCCCGACACCCAGACCCGCCAAGCCGTCCTCGCTCGCGACTTCGCGGCGCTCTCCCGCGAAGAACGCGCCCGGACGCTCGTGCTCGACCCGACCCGCCAAGGTCGCCAGGAGCTGACCGACGCCATCCGTGCCGCCCTCATCACGGACGGCACGCTCGGCGAAGACGCCATGGTTGCCCGTGTCCTCGAGCCGCGTGGCCTCACCCGCACCGAAGCCCGACTCGCCACCAGCTATCAGCCCAGCGACATCGTCGCGTTCCGCAAGTCCGAGAAGGGCCGGCCTCGCGCCGGGATCGGTTACCGGGTGGAGTCGGTCGACGCCGAGAGCGGCGCCGTCCGACTCGTGCCCGACAAGGGCAAGACGCACGACTGGCAGCCCGCCCGCTGGGGTGCCGCCCAGGCCGAGGCCTTCGTCGAGGTCGAGCAGGAGTTTCGGGCCGGCGACCGCGTGCAGTTCACCCGCAACAACTACCGCGCCGACCGGCTCAACGGGCAGACCGCCGAGGTGGTCGCGATCGACCCTGCCGGCTCCAGCATGGTCGTCGAGCGCGAGGACGGGCGGCGCGACATGCTCGACCTCCGCCACCTCGCCGACCGCCACATCCGACATGGCTGGGTCCGCACCATCCACAGCTCGCAGGGCGCCACCTGCGAACGGGTCATGGCGCATCTGGAGAGCTTCCGCGCCAAGACCGTCGATGCCGCCTCCGTCTATGTCGCGATCAGCAGGGCCAGGACCAGCGCGGCCGTCTATATCGACAGCCGCGCATCCCCCACCGACGCCCTTGGCCTGCGCGATGGCGCGCAGGTCGGGGCGGTTGACGAAACGCTGATGCGCTGCGGTCCGGGCATCGTTGTCGACAGCGCCGGCCCAGACATCTAGAAATTACAACGGTAGCGAGCCCCGCCTGACTACGGCGCACTGCCAGAATCAAGCTCTATACCAGAGTCTCCGCACCAATAGAGGCATACATCCTCAGGCCCGCAAATTTTCTTTCTGAATATGCCAGACAGATTTTTAACATATCGCTGATGGAACTGAGTGAACATTGAGTTTGGACCAGCCAAGCCCAGGCATACTCCTTCTCGAGCTTTAGACCCTGATTTTGAGTCGAAGATATTCCTACCCTCAGGAGTGATAACTACATAACCTCTGACATTTACATGCTTGCCATCGAACTTGTCTGGATTTTCGACAAGCTCACTTGGCAATGTCGCCGGCACATCGTTGGACGCGGATCGCGACGCTGACACCACGCAGCCAGTAGCAATGCCTATGATAGCCAGCGACATTACGACAGCAGGTTTAACGGCCGTCATGGGAATATCCTCTGCTCGTCGTTAAGGTTCCGCTGAATGTCACGTCGCTCTTGCGATGTCATTTTGCCGTCAATCATTCGAAACTGAAGAACACCCCCTACTGCTTCGTGAACACCCAACCTGTTGCCCATGACAGTTCCGTTCGTCAGCCCTCTAGTAAGAGGCTGTGAGTCCCCGAGCGATCGGCCCCGTTGAGTATCATCTTGCATACCTTGGGACTGGCCAGGTATGTGACCGTGTATTACCGCCACATCTCCTGGCTGACTTCGAGCTCTAGCATTGTCTTGAGTTGATGTGCTTCCGGTCTTCGCGTCAGCTGGATTGCGGAAACCGATCGATCCTGTGCTATCTTTAGCCAAGAAGCCTATCTTCTCAGTGGTTCCGGACGAACTCACCCGGACTTGGCTGGCGTTATCTTGCATCGCCTTGTCCATTGCCGGCGTGTTCTGCACCGAAGCTGTAGTCTTAGGCGCGACATCGGACGTGCACAAACGACCGTCCTTGGTGCACTCCAACCCCGTCGGATCGCGCCCATTGACCGGATCGTTTGCGACAACAGCTCATCCCGCAGAGAGGAGCTATTCCTTTAATCTTGCTATCGCTCTTTTCGCTCACTGCTCTCAATGTACCGTATCACGTCAAGCCGATATCTATTGGGAGCTTCCATCCTCAAGGTGCCATAGACCTTCACGCGCGCCCTCACCAACCCAACTTGGAGAGGATTCGCGTCCAAGATGCGCGCAAAAGCCTGATATCCTTCATCTTTTACTATATCGATCCCATCATAGGGAGAGACTATGACCTTAGGGCAGTCATCATCTTGAAGTAATGACCGCTCTTGACGGTCAGATATGAACTCGGCCTCTAACGTAACCTTCACGCCGATAGAGATCGTAGGTGACTTTATCGCACTACAGATAGACTCTGCGACATGCGTATCGCCATCATCAACTCTCGGTTTCGCTTCGCACGCCGATAACGAAATGGCAGTCAAAGCCAAAAACGCCAAACTACTTGCTATTTTCAGCATGGTCCACCACTCCGGCACCAAGTGTCTGTCGAGGATCGGGCGCCCGTTGCCACAGCGGCGTCTAACTGAGACTGCGACATGGCAGGGGACCACATGCCAGTGGTTAGACTTAGGGTCAGGACTCGTTGATCACAGCCAGAAGATGACGGTTGCAGCGAGCGCGATGGCGGAGAGGAAGACGGTCGGGCACCGATCGTAGCGGGTGGCGACGCGGCGCCAGTCCTTCAGGCGTCCGA
>NZ_JAVSCQ010000055.1:0-7641 GCF_040560405.1 Facivitalis istanbulensis | reverse complement strand
CGGGCATCTCGAAGTCGAGCGTGTCCAAGCTGTGCAAGGACATCGACGAGCGCGTGAACGCCTTCCTGAAGCGCCCGCTCGCTGGCGAGTGGCCGTACCTCTGGCTGGACGCCACCTACCTCAAGGTCCGCGAAGGCGGCCGCATCGTCTCGGTCGCTGCGATAATCGCCGTTGCCGTCACCACAGAGGGCAAGCGCGAGATCGTCGGGCTGCACATCGGACCCAGCGAGGCCGAGCCATTCTGGTCGACCTTCCTGCGCGACCTCGTCCGACGCGGCCTGAAGGGCGTCAAGCTGGTCATCTCCGATGCGCACGAAGGCCTGAAGGCGGCGATCACCCGCATCGTCGGCGCCACATGGCAGCGCTGCCGCGTGCATTTCAGGAGAAACGCACTGGCCCATGTGCCCAAGGGCCAGACCACCATGGTCGCCGCGGCGATCCGGCAGGTCTTCCTCCAGCCCGACCATGCCGCCGCCACCCAGACCTGGCGCCACGTCGCCGACCAGCTGCGTGCCCGCTGGCCGAAACTCGGCGCCTGCATGGACAACGCCGAACACGACGTGCTCGCCTACATCACCTTCCCCGAGCAGCACCGCACCAAGCTGCACTCCACCAACCCGTTGGAACGGCTCAACAAGGAGGTGAAGCGCCGCGCCGACGTGGTCGGCATCTTCCCCAACGAGGACAGCATCACCCGCCTCATCGGCGCCGTGCTGCTCGAACAGAACGACGAGTACCAGATCCAGAACCGCTACATGCAGATCGAGGGCATCGCCGCTCTCGCCACACCACAGATCGAGGAGGTGACGCCGCTACAGATTACACCCAAGGCCGCCTGATCGATGCAGCCCGGTGCCACACCCGAAATTACACCACGTTGACGGACACGACCATCACGCTCCGTCCGTTCGTCGCGCTCCTCTTCCACGAGAATGTAGTCGGAGAAATCGAGCACCCGCATTTTCGTCTTGCTGGCAAGCCATGTGGACAGCTTTTTCAGGTTGGCGAAGTGCCTATTGATCGTACCGACATCCAATCCGATCGTGAAATTAATGGCTTCTTCGTGCTTCTCCGCCTCCTCCACCCGGTTGGCAGCCTCAAGGCAGATGTCTTCGATCTTCATCGGCTCGTGCCGCACGGACTTGTGATGCGTGGAAGGCATGCGGTTGAGCTGGTCGTAGAACCGGTTGATATCCTCCTGCCTCGTTCGCGCCAAGGGCTTGCCGCCATTGGACTTGCCGAACAAGAAGGCTGCCGCCTTAAACTGACGCCGCTGACTGTCGGCCCAAGTCTTCGCCTGCGACTTGGGCTTGTTAGCGGCCGCTTTGGTCACGGTGGCGCGCCCTCGGGCCTTTGGCTTGAGGCTCATATACGCCTCAACTACCTCCAACGGGCTCATGCGCGCGTAGCGCTGCCTTTCCGCTTTCTCGTCCTCCCCATCCTCCTCATCCCATTGCTCGGGATCGGCCGCGACATTCGCCGCCGTCTGCGCGGACATGGGGGCTGGCGTTGGAGCTACGATTTCTGCAGGCGAAGGAGCCACCGTGCCAAGGGATCGCATAATGGTCGCCGCGACGGCCATTCGATCGGCCATATCCTGCAACGCCGGATCGCCGTACGACGCCGCAGCCGCCGCTCGCGCCTGACACATGATATGACGGGCGGCCCCACTCCGGTCGCCGGAGTCGTCCACACCCACGCGGCGCAACAGGTCTCGCGCTTCGTTGAGCAGGTGCTCGGGCAATTCGGGGGTTCGACCGAGCATTGCATAGAGATGCCCGCGAGCTTCGTCGTCCAAGTCGGCAAAGCGGCGATCGAAGCCGCCTACATAATCGATACCAAGATAATCGGTGAAGCCATTGTCGGCAAAATCGCGGTTCACCGCACTATAGATGGCCCGCATCTGCGCGAAGCGTTCCGCGACATGGCCTTAGCCGTCCTGCTGGATCGACTGGTGCTGATAGGCCAGCATATTTCGGTAGCGGATCATCTCCTCCTGGAATACGGCACTTGCTTGGTCGGCGGTTAGGCCGTCTCGCTCAATCTTCTCGTACAGGCTCATCCGCACCGTCTCGCTCTGCCCGGTCATCGCGACCGCGCGTCGACGCGCGACCGGCTGGTCCTTCGTCAGAAGGCTGACCATCATTACTACGGTTATAGGTTTTGCGCTCGCTGGCGCCAAACGCAGTCTTCGCCGCCACCAATAGACCGCACTGCGGCGGGTGACGTTCTCGATCGCTGGCATCAGGGACTGGCTCCATCGACTGGCGTCAGTTGACGCCACTGCGATGGTTGAAGCCCTGCCAAGTTACCGAAAACCGCGGTTTTCCGTCCCCTTAGCTGGGGCAATCAGTGCTTGGCTGGGGCGGCAGGATTCGAACCTGCGTATGACGGTACCAAAAACCGTTGCCTTACCGCTTGGCGACGCCCCAGTGGAGAGGCGCGCCTTATACCGGGCGCGCCGTGCTTGAAAAGCCCCTATATCGGTGATTTCACGGCCTCGACCCGATCAGCCCAGGCGGCGCATCCAGCCATGCGGGTCCGGCGCCTGGCCGCGCTGGATCGACACGAGCTGTTCGCGCAAGCTGGCGGTCAGCTGGCCCGGACCGCCGGTGCCGACCGTAAAGCTGCCTGCTGGCTCGGCGACACGGCCAATGGGGGTGACGACCGCCGCCGTGCCACAGGCAAAGGCCTCGACCAGTCGCCCGCTGACCGCATCGGCGCGCCACTGGTCGATGGCATAGGGCTCTTCACGCACGGTCAGGCCCTGCGCGCGCGCGATGGTCAGGATCGAATCGCGGGTGATGCCGGGCAGGATCGTACCGGTGAGCGGCGGCGTCACCAGCGAGCCGTCGTCGAACACGAAAAAGACGTTCATGCCGCCCAGTTCCTCGACCCAGCGGCGTTCGACCGCGTCGAGGAAGACCACCTGGTCGCAACCATTGGCGATCGCCTCCTTCTGCGCGAGCAGGCTGGCCGCATAATTGCCGCCGCACTTGGCCGCGCCGGTGCCACCGGGCGCCGCGCGGGTGTACTCCTGGCTCACCCAGATCGACACGGCGGGCGCACCGCTCTTGAAATAGGCACCGACCGAGGAGGCGATGACCATGTACAGATATTCGGAGGACGGCTTTACGCCCAGAAAAACCTCGCTGGCGAACATGAAAGGACGCAGATAGAGCGCGCCGCCATCCTGTTCGGGAATCCAGTCGCGCTCGACCGCGACCAGCCGCTCGACCGATTCGAGGAAGAGATTTTCCGGCAGCTCGGGCATCGCCATACGCCGCGCCGAATCCTGGAAACGACGCGCATTGGCCTCCGGCCGGAACAGCGCGGTGCCGCCATCGGCCAGATGATAGGCCTTCATCCCTTCGAAGATCTCCTGCGCATAATGCAGGACCGATGCGGCGGGATCGAGGCTGAGCGGCACGCGCGCGGTGATCTGCGCATCATGCCAGCCCTTTTCGTCACTATAGCGGATCAGCGCCATGTGATCGGTAAAGACCCGACCGAACCCCGGATCGACCAGACGCGCCGCCCGCTCGCCTGCCGCCACCGGGGTCGTGCAAGGATCGAACCGAAACGTAAGGGAGGGGGACGCTGCCATGATCTTCTCTCTGTTTTGGGTTGCCGTGGCCTAGGACGTGTGAGTAGACGGGTCAACATGGCTGCCTCGAACCAGTCCGCATCGGCACAGTTTCTTCGTGAACCGGAACTCCGCAGGGGTCTGGAATTGCTGTATTTCGGCAACGCCCACCTTGTGCGATCGATCGACCGTGGTCTCGCCGCGCAGGGGCTGGGTCGTGCTCATCACCGCGCTTTGTATTTCATGGCGCGCAAGCCCGACATGACGGTCAGCGAACTCCTGTCGCTGCTGGCGATCACCAAACAATCGCTTGGCCGCGTGCTGAACGAACTCATCAGCCGCGACCTGGTGGAGACCCGGCCGGGGGATCGCGATCGGCGGCAAAGGCTGTTGCGACTGACCGCGACGGGTGCCGCCATGGAGACCGACCTGTTCGACGCGCTGCGCGAAAAGCTCGCCAAGGCCTATGCGCGGGCCGGACAGCAGGCGGTGACGGGGTTCTGGACCGTACTGGAAGGCTTCATCCCCGAACCGGAGCGGGCGCGGATCGAACAGCTTCGCGCCAATGACGGCTGATCGCCGACCCGACTTACCCAAGACACGCTGAGGTTATGCCGGACGGCGCTCAAGGCAGCGCCTCGCGGCGGAACAGATGCTGATGCACCTGACCGTTCCAGCCTCTACCCGGATGAGAGCTCCATCAGCAGGGCCCGTCATCACCCGTTTCAGCGCGCGGCGGCGGCCATTTCGCGGTTGCGGCGCTCCGACGCCGTCAGTGTTGCGGCGATCAATCGCAGCAAGCCGTCATCGGCATCCAGCACGTTCAGCCCCTCGCGGGTCGAACCTCCGGGGCTGGCAACCCGATCGGCCAGCGCCGATGGCGACACATCCGCGCGGATCGCCATGGCCCCCGCGCCATCGACCGTCGCCAAGGCCAAGCGCTGCGCCAGTTCCGGGGCGAGGCCCAGCGCGACACCCGCCTGTGCCATTGCATCGATGAAACGGAATACGAAGGCCGGGCCACAACCCGCCAGCGCCGTCACCGCATCGAACCGCGCCTCATCGTCGATCCAGGCGGCAAGGCCCAGCGGCTGCGCGAACGCATCGGCGGCGGCACGGACCGCAGGATCGGTCGAACAAGTATAAAGCGCGGTTACCCCCTGCCCGATCGCGACCGGCAGATTGGGCATCATCCGAACCACCGCGCCCGCCGGAATCCGCGCCGCCAGCGCCTGTTCCTCGACCCCGGCCAGGATCGACAGCAGCAGCGCGGGGCGAAGATGCGCCAGCGTCGACGCGATATCGCCCAGTTGCTGCGGCTTGAACCCGAGCATCAGCGTCGCGGGCGCCTCATCGACCGGCAACGCGGTCAGCGAACGCACGCCGTCCGGCACGCCCCGACCGGAGCGCGTGACGACGGTCACCTGCAGAGGGTCCAGCCCCTCCGCCAGCCACCGGCGCAGCATCGCGCCCGCCATATTGCCGCACCCGATCAGCCAGATCGGCCCTTCGGGGAAGCTCACGCTTCGCCCTGCGTTTCGATCAGCGCGGCGGCCAGGGCCTCACGCGGGGTCTTTCCGCCCCAAAGGACGAACTGGAACACGGGATAGAAGCGCTCGCACTCCTCGATCGCCGATTCGACCAGCAACTCGGTCGCATCGAGCGAGATCGTGCCATCCTCTCCGCCATCCACCATCGCGGCGTGGCGATACAGGAGAATGCCGCTGTTGGACCATAGCTCGAAATGGCCGATCCACAGCTGTTCATTGACGAGTGCCAACGCCTCGTAAATGCTCGCGCGGCGATCCTCGGTCACCTTGATGTCGGGAAAAGCCAGGAATTGCAGGACGCTATCATCGTCCCGCCACAGGGCGCGCAACTCGTAACTGGCCCAGCTACCCTTGACCGTCGCCACGATCTCTTCGTCATGGCGCTCATGCTCCCATCCATGCGCGGCGAAATACGCCTCCAGCATATCGATGGGTGCCGAATCGTCGGCGTCATGATCGGTCGATTCAAGCATCATGGCTTCCTGCGAACAAAACCGGACCGGGACAGGTTGCACCCTGCCCGGTCACGCCGCAAGCCGCCAATGCCGGAAAGCTGTGGATAGCTGCCCCACCATTGGGGAAGGGCAGCCCCCCGGCGTGGAACGAACCGCTCAGGACTCGGTCCCGTTCAGCCTGGCCTCCAGCGCATCGAGACGGGCCTTCAGCGCATCCACTTCGTCGCGCGCGGCGACGGCCATCGCCTTGGCCACCTCGAACTCCTCGCGGCTGACAAAGTCGAGGCCACCAATCCATTCGCGCGCGCGCGACCGGGCGCTCGCCTCGGCCTCGCGCCCCATGCCCGCGACCGTCCCGGCCAGGCCGTTCATCACCTTGGCGAAATCGTCGAAAATCTTGTTGTCGGCCTGCATGATCAAAATCCCAGAAATCGTTTCACAGCATTTGGGAGGTCTGCGCGCCCGGCACAAGAGTTTCCGCACCGGGATTGAGCTGCCCGATCCGCCAGGTCAGCACGCCCGCAAAGGACAGGCATATCAGATAAGGTAGCATCAGCCACGCCGCGCCACGCCGAATACGCGCAAAGGCGAAAGTGGTCGCGATCGACAGCAGGAGGATGGTGCCCATCAGCATGATCGCCAGCCCGACCCGATGCGCGCCGAAAAACAGCGGCATCCAGCTGAGATTCAGCACGAATTGCACGACGAACAAAGTGATGGCCAACCCCCGCCCCGCCGCGCCGCGCGCATTGAGGATCATCGCCAGCGCCAGGCCGATCAGGATGTAGAGCGTGGTCCAGGCAACCGGGAAGACCCAGTCCGGCGGCGTCAGTTCGGGCTTGGTCAACGCCCGGTACCACTCGCTCTCGCTGCCCGAAGGCACGGCACGCCCCGACGCGAAGCCGAGCAGCAGGATCAGCGGCACGACCACGACCGCCCAGCGCACGAACGACATTCTCAACTGTCCCTTCGACGCGATCGTGCCCACTCGTTTCTCTTTCGTTATGATGCAGTCGATCTGCCGCACTGCGTCCATGGAGTAAACGAAAAGCTCAACGCGGCCGCGCGACGCCCGTTCAATTTCGGGATGCGGCGACCAGAAACTCGATATTGCCCTCCGGGCCGGTGATAGGGCTTTGTACGACCCCCACCACGGACCAGTCCGCCCCGGTCAGCCAGGCGACGACCTCGTCGCAGACCCGTGCATGGACCACCGGATCGCGTACCACGCCGCCCTTGCCGACCTCGCCGCGCCCGGCCTCGAATTGCGGCTTGATAAGCGCGAGCAGGCGGGCGGACGGGCCGGCAAAACTGATAGGCCGCTCCAGCACCTTGGCCAGCCCGATGAAACTCGCATCGCACACGATCATGTCGATCGGTTCGGGGATATGCGCCTCGGTCAGGATGCGGGCACTGGTCTGTTCATGGACGATGACGCGCGGGTCCTGCCGCAGTGACCAGGCGAGCTGGTTGGTGCCGCTATCCACCGCATAGACCCGCGCGGCGCCCTTTTGCAGCAGCACGTCGGTGAACCCGCCGGTCGAGGACCCGACATCGATCGCGACCGCACCGGTCACGTCCCAGCCGAAATGGTCCAGCCCATGCGCCAGCTTGATCCCGCCGCGCGACACCCAGGGATGGTCGCGGCCACGCACATTCAACGCGACATCCTCGACCAGTTGCTGGCCGGGCTTGGCGACCTTCGCCTCGCCCGCGAAGACCAGTCCCGCCATGATGAGCGCCTGCGCCCGCGCGCGCGACTCCACCAGTCCACGATCCACGAGCATCTGGTCGACACGCTGTTTGGCCATGCGCGCTCGTATCCCGCCCCTCCCCCCATCGCAAGCCGCCTTCGGTCCAGCGCAATGGCTATTGCCTATCTTTTTAGTGGGAATATAATGGATGCAAGGATCGGCAGCCGATTGTAGCGCGACATCGTCGGTGACTGGTCAGCGACATTGATGGTGATGTGTCAGCGGTGACGTTGGGGATAGTGTCACACGAGGTTGGCCTGGATCAAGAGGCGTTGTCGCGCAGCGATGTCGCTGGC
>NZ_JAVSCQ010000054.1:0-7896 GCF_040560405.1 Facivitalis istanbulensis | reverse complement strand
CGTATCGCCCTGCGCTGCGAGAAAACCATCGCCGCCTTCATGGGCTTCGTTCACCTCGCATGCGCCATGATCTGGCTACGATAAATGCAGACAAAGCCTAGAGAGTGAACTGAATGGCGAAATCAATGTCGGAGGATGAAAACCGTCTGCAACTGGCGGTTCAAGTGATTGTCGACCACGGACGCAAAGCCCCACAGCGCATAGTCGATCAGATGCAGGCGGCAATCCGTGGCGGAGATGACGCTAAAGCATCCGAACTGGAGCGCGTATTGCGGCTGGTCGAGGATTATCTGATCGTGACCACCGACCGGCGCACCTACCTGATCGAACTGCGCGCCCGCGAAGCCCTCTACATGCCGGCCGTGGCATGGGCCTATCCCGCGCCGCCGGCAGGCCAACGCCAGACGGTTCCAGCCGCCCCGATCATCCCGGCTGAAGCTGCTCGGAATTACCGCTACGGCCTGACCGGCGACAACCCGCCATGGAAGCCAATCTCGGTCTTCGATGACGGCCGGCGCGTCTATGTCGTCTTCCCGCGCGGCATCGTTCAGGGCGAGATGCCGCCGATCTTCGTGCTTGGCAACGACGGCGAACCGCAGATCGTCAACAGCCGCATCCACCAGAACATCCTGATCGTCGATCGCATCTTCGGCGCGGCCGAGCTGCGCCTCGGCAGCGGCGACCGCCAGCAGACCGTCAGGATCGTCCGCGTCGAGGAGCGCCAGGCCACAACCCTACCCGCAGCGACCGGAGATTCGCCGTCATGACCGAAGACACCACCACGGATACCGCCGCCCCGATGCGCCTGCGCGCCGAACCGCCGCGCGTCACGCGCCTGTCCCGCAAGATGCTTGCAGGTGTCGGAGCCGTCGCGCTGTTCGGGATCGGCGGAGCGCTCATCTATGCGCTCCAGACTCGCGACATGAGCGGGAACGGCGAAGAACTCTATTCGACCGAGAACCGGCCCACGGCAGACGGGCTGTCCGGCCTGCCGCGCGACTATACCGGACCCGTTCTGGGACCGGCCTTGCCGGGCGATCTCGGTGGCCCCATCGTCAATGCGCAGAACCGAGGCCAGCCCGTCGCACCGCCGGTCATGACGACGCCCGCCGTCGATCCGGCGGAACAGCGTCGCATCGCTGAGGAAGAGGCCGCGCGCGTCAGCCGCGTCTTTTTCCAGACCGCGCCCGGCGCAGCCGCCGCAACCCCCAGCCTGGCCGGCCTCGGCCTCACCACGCAGCCCGGCGCAACCGGCACGCAGGACCGGCATACGGCCTTCCTCAATGGCCCGGTGGATCGGCAGACGTTCGCGGCGGATCGTATCGCCGCTCCGGCTTCGCCCTACATCCTTCAGGCCGGGGCGGTAATCCCGGCCGCGATGATAACCGGCATCCGCTCCGATCTGCCCGGCCAGATCACCGCGCAGGTTACGGAAAACGTCTATGACAGCCCGACCGGCTCGCTGCTTCTGATCCCGCAGGGCACCCGCATCATCGGTCAATACGATGCTGGCGTGACCTTCGGCCAGCGTCGCGTGCTGCTCGTCTGGAACCGCCTGATCCTGCCCAATGGCCGCTCCATCGTGCTGGAGCGCCAGCCGGGGCGGATGCTTCCGGCTTTGCCGGGCTTGAGGATGGCGTCGATTATCACTGGTGGGATCTGATGAAGGCCGCCGGCCTGTCGACGCTGCTCGGCATCGGCACGGAACTGGCGACCGACGACGAGGACCGGCTGATCCGCGCTATTCGCGACGGGGCGCAGGACACCATCAACCAGGCAGGGCAGCAGATCGTCCAGCGCCAGTTGCAGGTCGCGCCGACGCTGACCATCCGGCCGGGCTTCCCGGTCAGGGTCATTGTGACGCGAGATTTAGTCCTCGAACCCTACAGGAATTGACCATGGCGAAGCTGAAACTCGGCCCGCTCCCCGACGACAAGCCCGTGAAGGTCATGCTGGAGCTGCCCGCGACCCTCAACCGCGATCTGATCGCCTATGCCGAGGTGCTGGCCCGCCAGAGCGGCCAGCCCGTCGCCGATCCCGCCAAGCTCATCGTGCCGATGCTTCAACACTTCATCGCTACGGATCGCGGTTTCGCCAAGGCTCGGCGAACGGTAGGTTCGCCGAGAACTGAATAGTTGCTTTGCTGCTTGAGCGACGTTTCAGGACAGCAAATTTTCTCGCTGCGTTCTGCTTTGCGCGACAAGATGCCTAATGTCGTCGCCAAGTTCGCCATTCTGCCAAGCAGTTTCGTCCTCGACTGACCCGCCTGCTGATTTGACAGCCTTCAACGCATAGGTAGCGGCCACCAAAGAGTGGTCCGCAAAATGTGCGGTCGCAACAGCCTGAGCAATTGATCGAGCTACGGCAATTGATGCCGGATGCTCATAACTTCTTGCGGCGGCATGAGCAGCGACCGAAGCCTTTTGCGCCGCGCCCGTCGGTTCCTCGCCTGCTTCCCATTTTCTGCCTATGTCCAGTGCCTGTTGTAGCCGTGGGTCAACATCATCGGGCATCAATGGCAAGACGTGTTCCACACAAGTCAATGCCCAGCGCATGAGTGATCTATGTTGCGCCTGCGACAGCGGCCCCCCTCGATGTTCGGCAATGAATCGGTTGTCTCGCATACGATAGACAATAGCCGCTTTTGCGGGTGTTTCCCATGCTTTTCCCTGCATTTAGGGCCAAGTTTTCCTGCTTTATCATTAGCCCATCGACGACCGGAAACGTGGGGTGCCGCCAGCGCGTAGGCGCAAATGCGGCACGCTACAGGCCGCCGACTGCCCTCCATGGTTCGCCTAATTCCGGGGCCTGTAGCGCCCCGGAATCTACCAGAACCAAGGAGGATTCCATGTGCGCCCAGCGCCGTCGTGCCCAACCGGGCCGCCCCCGACAGCCGGCCCCCAGAACGCTTCCCGATGATCTCTACGACTATGACGACGATCCCGCTCCGCGCATCAGCCCGTCGCGCGGCAGTCCACCTCATGTCGTCGACGTGGAGAAGCTGCCCGTTATTGATGACTGGCCCGACGAAGTGCCGATCACCGAGGCCGAGATTCAGGTGTTCGAACGCTGGTTCGCCGATGTTTTCGACGAGATGTTCGGCTCGCTCGATCTGCCGGAAGACTTGAAAAAGTTATCGCAGTACGATAATGAAAAGCCATGACTGACGATCGAGCTGCGCCATGACGACACTCAAGGTCGGGATCGCCGAACCCGATGAAATGAAGGCCCGCACCATGCGGATCGCCAGGGGCGAGGAAAAGCCCGCGCCCAGCGATCCGACTGTCTGGTTCGCGTCCACCATGTCCTTTGCCAAGTTCCTGTCGCCGAGCAATTGCGAATTGCTTCGCGTCATCCACGCGCAAGAACCGGAGTCGCTGGAGGAACTGGCGCAGATCACCGGTCGCGCGAAATCTAACCTCTCACGAACCCTCAAAGCCATGGTCGGCTACGGCCTTGTCCGCATGGAGAAGGGCAAGGGCCTGAAGTTGGTCCCCAAGGTGATTCACGACCGCCTGGAGCTTGTCCTGCCCCTGATCGAGCCTCGCAAGAAAGGAACCGGCAAATGAACGCACAATCCCCAAACGTCGCCCTGCGGGCCGCCCTCTACCTGCGCGTCTCAACTGCCCGGCAGGCCGAGCATGACGTGTCGATCCCCGACCAGCGCAAGCAGGGCGAGGCTTATTGCAAGGCGCGCGGCTATCAGCTTGTCGAAATCTTCGTGGAGCCGGGGAACACGGCCACCAATGATCGGCGTCCCGAGTTCCAGCGCATGATCGAGGCGGGCACGTCGAAGCCTTCACCGTTCGACGTGGTTCTGGTTCACAGCTTCTCGCGCTTCTTCCGCGACGCCTTCGACATGGAGTATTACTATCGCAAGCTCGCCAAGAACGACGTGCGGCTCATTTCCATCACGCACAAGATGCTACTGGCGGCATAAAACGAATGGCCTGCTTTGGCTTCTGGTCGGTGGCGAAGGCAAGGATGCCCATGAGTTCGCCGCTTAGCTCGGCATGGACCTCGCCGCGCTTCGGGCCGGGGGTTAGCACGATCTCGCCGATAAGCGAGCGTAGCGCCTCGGCCGCCTGCCTGCCGCCATCGGGGTCGTTGAGGGCTTCGGTGAACCGCTCCACATTCCGGCGATAGACGCTCGCGATATTGGGATGCACGTCCGGCACATCGGCGGGAGCCTGCGCCATGCGGGCGATGATCTCTGACTTATCTCGCTCAAGCTCGGCCATCCGCGCCTTCATGGACGGCTGATATAGACCATCCTCGATTGCCGCCATGATCCCGGCAATGGCCTTGTCGATCTTCTGTAGCGCCTTCTGGTCCGCCTCGGCCTGCGCCCGCCTGTCACGGTTCAGCCTGTTGGTTTCCTTGGCATAGGCGCGCACGGCCTCCGCGACCGCCTCGGACGACACCAGCTTTTCTTTCAGCCCCGCCAGCACGCGCGCCTCGATCTCGTCGCGCCGGATGGTGCGGGCGTTGTCGCAGATGCCCTTGCGCAGATGATTGCGGCAGGCATAGCGGTCGGTCATCACCATGCTGATGCGGCCGCCGCAGCAGCCGCAGGTGAGCAGGCCGGAAAGCAGCGTAACGGGCCGGTTGGTCAGATGCAGCCTTTTGGCCCGCGCCTCGCGGGTGGTGCCGAGGTTGGGGCCGAACATGGCGGAAATGCTGCGCTGACGCTCGCGAACCGCCTGCCAGAGTGCATCGTCCACGATCCGAAGATGCGGAACCTCGCTCCTGATCCATTCGCTTTCCGGGTTAACGCGCGATATGCGGGTGCCGGTCTCGGGGTTCTTGATGAACCTCTGGCGGTTCCATGCCAGCACGCCCGCATAAAGCTCGTTGTTGAGGATGCCGGTGCCTGCGACGTGATTGCCCCGGATCATTGCGTCGATCCACGGGCGTTTCTTGGGACCGTGGACGCTCTCCCGGTTCAACTGGAATGCGATCTCCTTGGGGCTTCTGCCGCTGGCGTATTCGCGGAAGATGCGGCGCACGATCTCGGCTTCTTCCTCGACAATCGCACGCTCGCCCCGGATCGGCTCGCCATTGGCGTCGAACTGGTGGACGACACGATAGCCATAAGCAGCCTTGCCGCTACCGGCCTTGCCAGCCTCCACGCGCCCGCGCTGGCCGCGGTGGGTCTTGATGGCAAGGTCCTTGATAAACAGGGCGTTCATGGTGCCTTTCAGGCCGACATGAAGCTCGTTGATCTCGCCTTCGGACAAGGTGACGATGGAAACGCCCGCGAAGCGCAAGCGCTTGAACACGGCCGCCACGTCCTCCTGATCGCGGCTGATGCGGTCCAGCGCCTCGGACAGCACCATATCGAAGCGGCCAACCTGCGCATCGGCAAGCAAAGACCGGATACCGGCCCGAAACATGGACGACCCGGAGATGGCGCGGTCGGAATAGGTTTCCACCACGGTCCAGCCCTCGCGCGCCGCATGCTCGCGGCACTGGCGCAACTGATCCTCGATGGAGGCGTCGCGCTGGTTCTCGGACGAATAGCGGGCGTAAAGGGCAATGCGAAGCATGGCGGTCTCCCTAGATTTGAAGCAATGCCTTGAGCTTGGCGCGAACATCGGCCAGCACGGCGGCAGTTACCTCGCCTTTGCGTCTGGCCTTGCGAGCGCGCCAATCAAGGTTCTTGATCTGATCGGCCAGAATGGCGCTTGGCGGGTTCTGGCTGATGACGACCTCGAAAGGATAACCTTTGAGCTTCGTTGTCAGCGGGCAGCACAACATCATACCCCGCAGCCCGTTGTAGCGGGCGGGCGACAGCACCAGAGCGGGGCGATGGCCGGCCTGCTCGTGCCCGGCCTGCGGATCGAAGTTCACCCACACGATGTCGCCGCTGTCAGGCACCCATGCGGCCATCACCAGACTTCCTTGCCAACCGGAGCGCCGAAATCCACCTCGTCGTGGAAGGTGTCGGGCGTCATCCCGGCCAACAGCTTGTCGAGATCATAGGAAAGGCTCTGGACGGGTTCGATGACAACCCGGCCATCTTCCTCGCGCACCTCCACCGCCTGATCGACATGCAGGTTGGCGGCGGTCATCACCGAATGCGGAATCCGAACCGAGGCGCTATTGCCCCATTTCTTGATGTTCACTTGCATGGTCCTGCCTCCTGTATCTATGGTGTCGATACAGTAGTGCGGCGCGCGATTGGTGTCAACAGTGTAGATACAGCATCCGATCCTGACGGGAGCGCGCGCGAGGCGTCATGGGTCATTCTTCTTCCGGTGGCGCATCATTGTCGTTGGCGGCGCGCATGGCCTTCTCGAAGTTCTCGCGAGCCATCCGCCTGCCGATCAGGCGCGCGATGGTCAGCACCACGGCATCCAGCCGTTCGGCCCCATCGGCCTCGCGCCCGGCATCCCGTCCATCGGGGGGGCGATTGTCGTTCGCCGGTCTCCGTCCGCCGTTGTCGTCCTCACGGTCAGAGGTCATCGAAGTCGAACCCGCTTCGTGACCTCCACCCGGCAGGGTTGGCGACCCAGCGGTTGATTTCGGATTCATGCCAGCCTGCGCCGTTGGCGCTGATCTTCAGTTGGGCCGGGAACGTGCCCTCCGTCATCTTGCGGTAGATGGTGGACCGGGACAGGCCGGTGCGGGCCTGAACGGTTTTCATGCGAATGATACGCTCTGGTTGGCGCATGATCGTGCTGCCTCCTGCTGGCTGTTTCTGACGATTGCAGAGACCAGACAGAGCAACGATTTATCGTTGTGCAAGAGTTGGTTAGGTGCAGTCGGGCTATCGACGGCGAACGGCGGCAAATAGGATGGGTCTATAGTCCGAGACCCCGGCCGATGCCGAGGTCGATACCGTGATTGAAGGCGAGTTGCTGGCCGAGGCTGTGGCCTGATTCGCTTCCGATGCCGAGGTCTTTGCTTGCGGCCCGAGAAAATGGATGCAAGCTGCGGGTCCGCGCTCCCTCTGGCATCGTCATGGGCATACACCGTAACGGGAAGCACTGTCGTGGGCAGGCAGAAGCCTCTTGGTGTTCCGACCCGGGACTGTTGCAGGTTTCGGAGTTTTTCGACAAGAGAGCTGCATAGCCAGCATTGCTATAGCGTTGGAAGCGGAGATATTTGCAGACGATGCAACGAGCCGTAATTCTTCTAGACGGTCCGATTGGAGTTGGAAAAACCGCATTAGGGCGAGCCGTTGCATCAGGCTTGGCCTTTGGTTTCATTGACGGCGATGATTATTCGGAGCCAGGAGGCTGGCTGCATTCAATCTTGAAAACCAGCCATAGGATCGTTGCCGCGAGCGGCGAACCCCTGCGGCCCCACCCAGCGGTGATTGTTTCTTACCCACTTCGCTGCACAAACTGGATGTTTTTCAGCAAGACGTTCGAGCGGATGGGTATCGCTTGTTACTGCATCGGCCTTACAGCCAGCATCAGCGCCATCTCAACGCGAGAGCGGAAGCTTGATGCAGACGAGCTAGCTCGCAGTGCAGAGATGATTGAGCAAGGATATGGTCAGAGGCCGTTCAGTTCCATCCATCTCCGCACAGACGAAGCGAGCTTCGACGAAACATCTCAGCGGCTAGCTGCCCATATTTGTCAACTTCTTGGTGGAACCTAGGAATCTAACGGCTGTCGCGCAACTCCTGAAACTTGAAGCAGGATAGACCGCCCTCGGAAAATCAGCGGTTTTCGTGTCGCTTGTCATTGTCGCAGGAAACGAACGCCTTGCGACATGATGTGCGACAGGGGAGGCGCATCGAACAGGATGGGTCTATACTGTCATCCGGCGCCACGCGCCCGATTCCCGATCCCCTTGAAGAGGCCGATCGCCGCATCGGCCATAACCGGCCTATGGTTGCCCCATCACCGGCGGGCATGAAAAAAGCGGCGGTTCGTGTCGAAC
>NZ_JAVSCQ010000053.1:0-9064 GCF_040560405.1 Facivitalis istanbulensis | reverse complement strand
AGATAACCCGCGATCCGCTCCCATTGCTCGTCCGTCAGCGTCCGTCTGCTCAAGGCCTGGCTCCTTCACCAACCTTGAATCAGAACTCTCGCCTCATGGAAATCCTGCAAATGCAGACGCACCCTAACGGGCCAGAGGGGCCAGCCGCTGGCCGAACAATGCGATGAAACGGTCGAGCGGGCAGGGGGCGTCGGCGGGGCAGCCGCGCGCATGGACGGGCGAGACGTTCACCGCCGCCGCGCCATCGCGGATGCGATCGGGCGACTGGGTGCGATAGGTCATGGTGACGAAGGCCCGGCCCCTGGCGTCGTGCCAGCGCTGGATCAGCACCGCACCGCCGGGCGCGGCGTCGTTGGCGGCATAGCCTGGCGCGATCAGGTCGAAGCCGAGCGCGGCGGCCAGCGCGGTGACATTGGTGTCGTGGCCGACCAGCAGGTCGACCTTCGGGCCGTTGGCGGCGGCCAGCGCGTCGATCATGTGGCGACCGAAGGCGGCGGATTGATGCGCGGCCATATAGGGCGAGCGCGAATAGACGTCGAAGAGCGCGGCGTGCAGCACGCCCAGCCGGGCCAGCATCGCGCCGTCCACGGGCGCGCCGCCGACCGAGGGGGCCAGCCCCTCGGCATATTGCAGCAGCAATACCTGCGCGGTGCCCGAGGCGGTGCGGATCGGGCCGCTCAGGTCGATGCCATGCCCGTCGGCCGAGGGCGTCAGGCGCGGCGCACCGGCGGGGTCGCATCCCTTGGGATCGCCGCAGCCCAGCACGGTGTCGAGCAGGTGCAGTGCGTCGCGATGCCGCGCGACCAGTGCATCCATGCCGCCGGTGAAGCGGTTGATGTCCGCGACCGCCGCATCGGCGTCGAATCGGGTGGCGCGGGCGCGCAGCGGTTCGAACAGCGGGTCTGCCTGATCGTCGGGGCGATGCCCGACCGGGATCGCGCAATCGGGGGCGAGTCCTTTCGCATAGGCCTGTCCGCTGGCGATGGTGCGCGAAGAGCTGTTGCTCCAGATGCGGATCGTCCCCGTCGCGGGACAGCCGGTGGCGGGCAGCAGCCCCTGCGCCGCCCAGTCGGCGCGATCGGCGCGCGCCTCGGCCATCAACGCGTCCGCCCCGCGTGGGGTCAGCTCGCTCTCCGGGGTGGACCAGTGCGGCCAGGCACGGGCGGTGCGCGTGCCATGCGGCACCTCGCCGTCCAGCGGCGCGCGCACGCCGTGGCGCATCAGCATCACGACCCGGTCAAGGGTCAGCGCGCCCGATGGCCGCGCGAGCGGAGGAGAAGCGGGCATGGCCATTACGGGCGCGGCCAGGCCGATGATGGCGGTCGCCAGGGCGAGCGGGGCGCGCAGCAGGCGCCAGGAAAAGCGGGATGCGGTCATCCCCGAATCAATGCGCCATTTCGGGGTCAGAACCGTGACATCGCCTGACCGGTGACCGTCAAAGTGCAGCGATATTCATGAATCTGTGTAATGTCATCAAAACTCGGTCATCAAGTCATCAAACTGTCACCGCCGGTGCGTAGCGGGTCCGCCGACGGTGCCCGGGGGGTGCTGTGAGCCATTACAGAGTTGATCCAGGGGGAATTCATGACCGCTTCTGCCAAGCGAGCGCATGTCGTGCGCCTTTTGTGCGGCACTGCCGCGACCCTATTGTTTGCCGGCCCCGCGCTGGCCGCGGATCTCGCTGGCGCGCCCGTCGCGCTCGGCGAGTCCGCCACGGCCAATGATCCCCAGACCGGGGAGGACGTCGTGGTGAAGGGGCGTCGCCAGGCGATCGTCAACGCGCAGGACGAACAGCTGCGCAGCCAGTCGCTGGCGACCGTGGTCTCGGGCGAGGAGCTGCGCGTCCAGCCGCAGCAGAACCTGGCCGACCTGTTGACCCGCCTGCCGGGCGTCAGCTCCTCGGTCGACCAGTCGCGCAACGCCGCGGCGACCGGCGAGGCGCAATATGTCTCGATCCGTGGCCTCGACACCTCGTACAACGCCTATTCGTTCGACGGCGTGCGGCTGGCGCAGACCGATGCGCGCACCCGCGCCATCTCGATGAACCTGCTGTCGCCCTTCTCGCTCCAGACGGTGCGCGTCGACAAGGCGCCGACCGCCCGATATGATGGCGACGCGATCGCGGGCATCATCGACATGGTGCCGATCACCGCGTTCGACCTGCCCAACAACCGCACCCAGATCCGTTTCCAGGGTCAGGTCGCGGGTCGTGCCGCGGCGCGCGACCAGAATCCCTGGGGCGGCACCGTCCAGGTCGAAACCGCGCGGCGCATCGGCGATCTCGGCATCTATGCCTCGGCCTATTATGGCCGGAAGCATGTGCTGGGCGAATCGACCGCGATGCAGCACGACTGGGAAAAATATAACAACAACGTGCCCGGCATGATCCGCGACAATATGGACAATCTGTTCGCGCGGGGCGTTCAGTGGCAGGCGTTCCGCAACAAGATCGAGCGGTTCGGCGGCACGCTGAACTTCGACTGGAAGGGCGAAGGCACCGACCTTTACTGGCACTCGACCTATGGCCAGTACAATCTCAAGAGCTGGATGGATCAGACCGCGCTGCGGCAGACCAGCCTGGCCCCGTATCAGACCAACCCCAACCCCAATAAGGGGTCCTATGACGCGGCGGGCTTCCGCGCCGATTACGGCCTGACGGCGACCGATTATTTCCGCACCGAGCATAGCAAGCAGGCACTGGTGACGACCAAGATCGGCGGCCAGACGCGCTCGGGCGACTTCACCTTCGACTATCACGGTGCCTATTCGCGCGGGTCGCAGGATTATCCGATGCGCATCCAGTCGGGCTTTGCCGGCGCGCCCTATATCGGCACCGCCGACAATACGGGCACGGCGGCCTATCGCATGGTCACCTCGATCGGCAACCGGACCGCGCCGCAGGTCGTGCTGACCGACGCCGCGCGCGCCTATCTGACCGATCCGTCGAAGATGAAGCAGTGGTATATCACCCAGCAGTTCGAGAATACCTGGGAAAGCCGTCTGGAAGGCCAGTTCGACACGACCTGGCACCATGCCGATCAGGGGCTGGTCTCCGTCTCGGCGGGGGCGAAGGTGGAAGACGCCAAGCGGTATGCCAACGCGCTGGGCGATGACGGGGCGCTGCAATATACCTTCCCGAACGCGGACGGCACCAATTCGCCGCGTTATGCCGCGACCGGCCCCGCGCTGAGCTCGCTGCCCGGCAAGATGCTCGGCGGGTTCATGCATGGCGCGGCGCAGGTGCCGATCTATCTGATCGACACCAATTATATCGAGAACCAGGTCGCCCAGCTCTCGACCCCGAAGATGGCCGGGCTCGATCCGGTCAAGCTGAAGGAAAACCGGCTGGACGGCCGGGAAGCCCGCCTGAGCGGCTATGTCATGACGACGTTGCAGTTCGGCGAGCTTCAGGTCGTGCCGGGCCTGCGCTACGAATATAACCGGTTCAAGGGCACCTATTGGCAGGATCAGGGCAACGATACGGGCAAGTTCGTGACGACCAGCCGTCACTATGACCAGTGGCTGCCCAGCATCGTCGCCAATTACCGGCCCAATGACGCCATGGTAATCCGTGCCTCGGTCCGGAAGAGCTATTCGCGACCGGCCTTCGACCTGCTGCTCGGGCCGACGCGTGTCTCGCGCAACGATCTGGGCGAAGTGACGGGGGTGTTCATCCCCAACCCGAACCTCGATGCGCAGACCTCGTGGAACTATGACGCCTCGCTGGAAATCAAGGGGCAGGGCACCGACTTCTTCTCGGTCAGCCCCTTCTACAAGAAGCTGAACCACGTCCTGTTCGCGACCGGCACCACCAATGCGGGCGGCGATTACAACATCTGGGGCAATCCGCAGTCGGATCAGCAGGGCGGGGTCGAGGTGTCGCGCCTGACCACCAATGCCACCGGCAAGATCTATGGCGTCGAATTCTTCGGCCGCTATTCGCTCCGGGGCCTGCCGGGCCTGCTCGATGGTCTGGGGCTCCAGGCCAATGTGACGCTGCAAAAGGCGCAGGCCAATGTCTTCGTCAACGGCCAGAACCGCGAGCAGCGCATGACCCAGGCGCCCGAGGTGATGTACAACGCCGCCCTGTTCTACAATCGTGGCGGCCTGTCGGCGGAATGGAACTATAATTATACCGGCGACCGCCTGTATGATCTGCGCTCCAGCCGCCCGGATACCTATATCCAGCCGACCACCATCTCGAACCTGATCGTCAACTACTCGCTGCCCTCGGGCGTGACGGTCGGCATGTCGGTGCAGAACCTGTTCAACGAGCATAGCTATTGGGCCACGACGGGCGACCGCAAGGCCTATCTCTCGAACGACCGCAAGGGCGGCTATGTCGAGACCGGCCGGATCTACATGCTCAACCTGTCCTACGCTTTCTAAGCGTCGCGATCTTCACCCCTCCCCGATCCGGCGCCTGCCCCCTTGCAGGCGTCGGAGCGCTCCTCAACGCCGATGGTCTTTGCGGGCTGTCGGCGTCTTTGTGCGCGGTGCGTTTGCGGTAGGAATGTGGAATTTCTGACGGATCGCAGGCCCGGATTGACCAAAGTGTCATGGCCGATAGCATGGTACCAACGAGAGGAACCGTAAGATGATGAAACGCCAGCGTCGCCAGCAGGAGATCGTGGCGCTTCTGGGGGAAGGCAATTTCCGTGGCATCGGCGATCTGGCCCAGTCGCTGGCGGTGTCGGAAGAGACGATCCGGCGCGAGCTGCGCGTGCTGGAGGCGTCGGGGGCGGTGGTCCGCGCGCACGGTGCGGTGCGGTTGGCCAAGGTGGAGACCGAAGGGTCGTTCGCCGCCCGCCTGCAACGTCATGCCGACGCCAAGCAACGGATCGCGGCGGCGTCGGTGCCGTTCGTCGCCGACGGGCAGACGCTCTATCTCGATGCCAGCACGACCGGCCATTTCGTGGCCCGGGCGCTGCGCGACCATAAGCGGCTGACCGTCATCACCAATGCGGTCGGGGTCGCCGCTGAACTGGGCGGGCGCAACGAGAATCGCGTGCTGCTGGCGGGTGGTGAACTGGATTACGAGTATCGCGCCTGCTTCGATACGACCGCGCGCGACTATCTGGCGTTGTTCACGCCCTCGCTGGCGATCCTGTCGGTCGAGTCGGTCAATCTCGACCATGGCTTTTCGGATTATCACGCAGGGGAGGCCGCAGTGAGCCGGATGATGATCGCCCGGTCGCGCCGGACGATGATCGTGGCGGACCGCAGCAAGTTCGACCGTCACGGCACGGTGCAGATCGCCCCGCTCAACGGTGTCGCCATGCTGGTCACCGACCAGCCGCTGACGCCCGCTTATGCCGAGGGGCTGGCCGGGGTGGAGGTGGTGATCGCCTGACCCGTTGCCGCCCGGCGCGGGATGGCGAGCGCGACGCCCGCTCCCGCCAGCGCCAGCGCGGCATGGATCAGCCAGAAGTGCGACGCGCTCATCCCCGCATAGAAGGCGCCCAATTGCCCGACGACCAGATGCGCGGCGAAACCGTGCAGGTAGAACAGCCCCGTCATCGTGCCGCGTCGGGCGGGGGGCGCGGCCGCGTTGACGATGGCGAGCGCGGCGGGCCAGCTCAGCACCACGCCGATATCGAGCAGCAGGATCGTCGCCAACGGCCCGCCCAGTCCGATCATGCCGCTTCGCGCGGACAATGCCGTCAACAGGGCATAGGCGAGTGCGATCGCGACGCCGCCCAGCGCGAGCTTGATCGCACTGGCGGGTTCGCGGCCCCGCCGCGCCAGCCACGGCCAGAGCCGATAGGCGCCCAGTGCGAGTGCGATGGTGAACAGCCCGTCCGCCGCCGCCAGCCAGCTCGGCGGCACGGCGAAGCCCGCCACGGTCAGATCGACCCGCGCCTTCGCCCAGACCAGCATGATGTTCGTCAATTGCTCATAGGCGCAGAAACACAGCGTGACCGCGACGATCGCGGGCACCACCCGCGCCCAGTCGACCGCGCCGCCCTCCTCGGTGTCGTCCGGCTCGGCGGCGAGCGCCACGCGCGGGGCGGTGCGCAGCAGGAGCATGGCGACGCCCATGCTCAGCGCCATGGCGATGAAGGCCGGCGCGAAGCCCCAGCGCGCCGCCAGCCATCCGCACAGCAGCGGCCCGAGCATCGTACCGCCGTTCAGGCACGCCAGATAGGCAGCGAACAGCCGCTCGCCACCCGTCTTCCCGCGCAGCGCCCCGACCTCGGCCGCCAGATTGCCCTTGAGCAGCCCGATGCCGGCGATCATCAGCGCCAGCCCGACCAGCGTCAGCGCGCGACCGGCCAAGGTGACCAGCCCCAGCGCCAGCAGCGCCGCGCCCGCATACATGGCGGGTCGCCGCCGCCCGCTGCGATCCGCGATCCAGCCACCCAGCGGAAGCACCAGATAGGTGAGCGCGCCATAAAGCCCGTAAAGCTGGGACGCGAACGCGATGTCGCCATGCGCGCCCGTCACCCCCTCGATCGCGGCGCGCAGGGCCGCCAGCCCCGCCACCGATCCGGCCGGCCGAGCCAGCAGATCGGTCAGCAGGAACAGGGTCAGCAGCGATTTCGCGCCCTGGATCGCGAATCGTTCCCATCCCTCGACGCTGGCCAGCGTCCAGAAGCCGGGGGCGGGCGGGGCGGTGTCCCTGTCACGCATGATGATGGTGTCGATCCGTTGTCGGATTTGGAAGGAAGCGCTGGCTCCCTAAAGAGGGTTTGTGACGGGTTCGCGGCGGCTCGACAAAGACCGGCGCACACGGCACGACCTTTGGTCATGAACCTGTCCGCCATCGTCGCCGACATCGCCGCCGAAATGGCCGAGGCCCCCGAACGGGGCGCCCCGGCCGATTATATTCCCGCGCTGGCGCAGGTCGACCCGCGCCGCTTCGGCATCGCGATCGTCGAGGCCGACGGCACCTGCCACCTGGCGGGCGATGCCGAGCAGCCCTTTTCGATCCAGAGCATCTCCAAGGTCTTCGCGCTGACGCTGGCGCTCGGCGCGGTCGGCGACCAGTTGTGGCAACGGGTCGGACGCGAGCCGTCGGGCACCGCCTTCAATTCGATCGTGCAACTGGAAACCGAAGGCGGCATCCCGCGCAATCCCTTCATCAATGCGGGGGCCATCGTCGTCGCCGACATGCTGCTGGGCAATCACGAGCCGCGCGAGGCGATCGGCGAGATGCTGCGCTTCGTGCGCGGCTTGGCGGGGGAGGAGGATATCGTCATCGACGCCGCCGTCGCGCAGGCCGAGATGGAGACCGGGCACCGCAATCATGCGCTGGCGCATTATATGCGCGCCTTCGGGAATCTGCATCACCCGGTCGAGCGGGTGATGGGCGTCTATTTCCATTTCTGCGCGCTCGCCATGAGCTGTCGCCAACTGGCGCTGGCCGGGCGCTATCTGATGGCGCGGGGCGTCAATCCGGGGGCCGGGCGCTCGGTCGTGTCCCCCCAGCGCGCGCGGCGCATCAACGCGCTGATGATGAGCTGCGGCCATTATGACGGATCGGGCGAGTTCGCCTTTCGCGTCGGCCTGCCCGGCAAGTCGGGCGTGGGGGGCGGCATCCTGGCGATCGTGCCCGGGCGGGCATCGATCGCCGTATGGTCGCCCGGCCTCAACGCGCGCGGGAATTCACAGCTTGGTACGCTGGCGCTCGAACGGCTGGTGCAGCGGACGGGATGGTCCGTGTTCGACCCACAAGCTGGTTGACCCGGCGAAGCGGGGCGAACGCCGCCTGCGCCTGGAACGACAGGATCAGGTTCAGCGCGACCCCCGCGATCGACGCGGCGCCGAGCAGCCTTACGATCCGTTCGCCGGTGACGTCCGTGCCGCAGACCGACAGTGCGAGCAGCAGCCCCGCCCCGCCCAGCAGCTTCAGCCCGCCGCGCAATCGCGCGTCGTGCAGCGTCCCCGCGTCGCGCGCGTGACGATAGGAGCCGGCGGCCAGCAGCCAGAAGCTGATAAGACAAAGTACGATGGTTTCAAGCATGGGCAGGCTCCGAAAAGCGGCGGGTGCGGGAAGGGGTGCGGGTGGCGGGCCGCGCGCTGATCCGCGCGGCGACGGCGAAGCCGGTGCCGATGGCGAGGCAGGCGAGATCGAACGCCAGGAACAGGTGGTCGCCATCGAGCAGCGAGGGGATCAGCCAGCGCGACGTGGTCAGCGCGTTGACGACCGGAATCGCGATCCAGGCCAGGGCGGCGATCATGAACAGGGTGGTCCAGGCGCGGCGCGGGGCCAAGGCCAGCTGGGCCAACCCCAATATCCCCCAGCTCCAGAACATTGCCGACACTTCCATATCGGCACGGCCGGGCAGGTCGGCGGGGATCAGCCGGTTCGCGAGCAGATAGGCGGCCATGCCGGCAGGAAAGGCGGCGATCACCGCGATGTTCAGGCGTTCGGCCAGCTTCAGCCCGAAGAACGGCTCCGCGCCCGGCTTGCGCCGCTTGGCGGTCCAGAGCAGCAGGCCGGTGCCGACCATCGCCACCCCGGTCAGCCCCATGACGAAATAGGCCCAGCGCAGCGCGGGTCCGGCAAATTGCGCGAGGTGCAGGCCCAGCATGACGCCCGCAGTGCTGATCGCCGAGGCCGTCTCGCCGCTGCGCGACACGAAACGGCCGGTCGCGCCGTCATAGGTCGCGCTGGGCGTCCGGGCATTCAGCGCGCCGGGTAACGCGCGGGCGACGGTGACGCGCGCGGCGCTGTCGCCCGGATTGGCGATGATGATCCGCGTCGCGGGGCCGCCCAGCCGCCGTTCGGCGTCGCGGACCAGCGGCGCGATCTCGACCAGCGCGTGGCGCTTGCCGCTGGCGGGGACATCTTCGGGCTCGCCAAACGCCTCGTGGAAGAATTCCATGGGCTTGGCGTAGTTCATCAGGATCGGCCATGGCATGTACATGGAGATCAGCGTGATGAGCCCGGTATAGGTGATCATCGCGTGATAGGGCAGGCCCAGCACCGCCGAGACATTGTGCGCGTCGAGCCAGCTTCGCTGCCCCTTGTTCCAGCGCAGCGTGAAGAAATCGGCGAAGATGCGCTTGTGCGTGATGACGCCCGAGATGATGGCGCCCAGCATTGCCATCGCGCACA
>NZ_JAVSCQ010000052.1:0-10503 GCF_040560405.1 Facivitalis istanbulensis | reverse complement strand
AGATAACCCGCGATCCGCTCCCATTGCTCGTCCGTCAGCGTCCGTCTGCTCAAGGCCTGGCTCCTTCACCAACCTTGAATCAGAACTCTCGCCTCATGGAAATCCTGCAAATGCAGACGCACCCTAGGGCCGGCAGGAGCTGACCGACGCCATCCTCGCCGCCCTCGTCACCGACGGCACGCTCGGCAAGGACGCCATGGTCGCGTCCGTGCTCGAATCCCGCGACCTCACCCGGCCGCAGGCCCGGCTCGCCACCTCCTACCGGCCCGGCGACATCGTCGTCTTCCGCAAGGCTGAGCGGGGCCGTCCCCGTGCCGGGATCGGGCACCGCGTCGAGGCCGTCGACCCCGCGACCGGCACCGTCCGCCTGCGGCCCGACAAGCGCGCCAGGCAGCGCGCCGAGTCCAAGCCCGTCGACTGGCAGCCGGCGCGATGGGGTGCGGACGTGGCCGAGGCGTTCGTGGAGGTGCCGCAGGAATTCCGCACCGGCGACCGCGTGCAGTTCACCCGCAACAACTACCGGGCCGACCGGCTCAACGGACAGACCGCCGAGGTGGTCGCGATCGACCCACAGGGCGCCAGCATGGTGCTCCAGCGCGAGGACGGGCGGCGCGAGATGCTCGATATGGGCCACCTTGCCGACCGCCACGTCCGGCCGGGGTGGGTGCGGACCATCCACAGCGCGCAGGGGGCGACGTGCGATCGGGTGCTCGCCCACCTGGAGGCGTTCCGCGCCAACACCGTCGATGCCCGGTCAGTGTATGTCGCGATCAGTCGCGCCCGCATCGGCGCGGCCGTCTATACCGACAACCGCGCCAGCCTCACCGAAGCTCTCGGCATCCGTGACGGCGCCCAGGTCGGGGCGATCGACGAAACCATGAAGGCGCCGGAGGTGGCGACCGTCACCCCCGCGACGCTCAAGGCCGTGGGGATGGCGATCGGGTAAGCCAGCTCGCGTTGCTCGCTATAGTCGCTTAACTCTTTGCTTGCCGTTCTGGGCAGTCAAGATTCAGCTTGACGTGAACAAGTTCACTTCGCGGAGCGCCGAGAAATATGGGCTGAGCAAGGCGAACCGTCCCATCACAGAACCTCACCTCAACCGTATCACCAACCTTGCGGACACCGAAGCCATGTGGGTTCACGCCCTCGAAGAACTTGGTTTCCTTGCCGTCATAGCGATAAGCTACTTGGTAGCTCTCATCTCCAAGCGCTCCCCCTGAACCACTTATGCTGGTCACGATCACGATATCGCGATCGTAGCGCAACGTTTTAACTTCGCTTGGCGTAGAGCTGCACCCCGCTACGCACATCGCGAGCAGAAGCACAAGGCGCCTCACTTTGAGCACCCCGCCCTGTAGTAATTATATCCTCGCGTCGTTGCGTCAGCATCACCGGGATTATCGCTGCCGCTGGGAATCTGCATCTTTAGAAGGTCTTGAACAACCTGCGCGTTTGCACCCCAGTTAAGGGCCTCCTGCAAGCTCAGTCCTCCAGCGGCGGCTTCTGCGCCAAACAGGAAGTTGCCGTATTCTGCGGAACCCCGAACATACGACTTCGTATCGTTCGTAGCACCGGGAAGACTCTTCAAGAACAACTCGGAGCGGTTGTCGATACTCGAGATGCTGAAGAAATCCCGATTTCGCAACGAAGCTCTGCCCGCCGATGCGTTTACACGCCTGTTCAGTTCACCACGACCAAGGCCAGGGCTTGGAACAGCAGGGCACTGCTTATTCTCCGGCGCTGGAGTGGCGGGAGCCGGCGCACCACCGCCCGCTCCATCGCCGCCTGGGAAGTAACCGGGGCTGGGATCGGGCATTTCGAACCCTCTGTCGAAGCAGTGCGTGACGCTACCGCCGACGACGATCTCGTTCCCTATGCCGTAGCTGTAGCCGGGAGTCGTCGTGCAGTCCTGCCACCTGTACCAGTACAGCCCGGTTGGGTCTGTTCTGTTGACGGGATCGCCGCCGGCATAGTTGTAGAGGTTCATGCCGCCGGCAAGACCGATGGGGTCTGGCTGGAGGAAACGCCCGAGGGTTGGCGAATAGGTGCGGGCCTTGAAGTGGGTCATGCCCAGCTCCGGCAGCCAGGCCTGGCCGGTATACTGGAAGCGCGAGGCATAGTTGCCGCCGGGGATGCCGAACTCGTCATAGGTCATGATCTGGCTGGCGTTGCCGGTGTCGTCCGCGGTCGCCACGACCGACCCGCGTTCGTCGGCATAGAGCCAGCTACGTCCCTGCGGCCCGTAGCTGACGATCGGATCGTCGTTGCCGGTGCTCGGGACGTGACGGCGCACGAGATTGCCGCTCGCGTCATATTCGGCGATCATCTGGTCGCCGGCATAGCCGAAGCGGGTGATGCCACCGCCGTTGACCGCGGTGTAGGACAGGCGACCGAGCGCGTCATAGGCCAGTTGCGCACCCGTGCTCGAGCCGGTCAGATGGCCGAATGCATCATAGCCGTAGCTGATCCCGGAATTGCCGTCCGAGACGAGGTTGCCGCGGCCGTCATAGCCGAGACCGCCATTGCCGATCTGGGTATACTGGTTGAGCACGTTGGACGAATAGGCGCGATCGGCATCGATCTGCCCGGTCCAGGCATAGCTATCGTTCGAACGGGTCTGGATGGTGATCCGCGATAGGTTGTCATAGGTCGAACCGTACGTCACGTCAGCCGCCGTGCCCGCGAGATCATGGCCCAGGCTGGTCAGGCGGGACAGGCCGTCATAGCCATAGCCACTCGATGTGCCGTTCCCGCGCGAGATCGCGGTTCGGCGACCCAGGGCATCATAGCCATATTCCGCAAGGACGGCGCCGCCATTCTCCCGGATACGCTGCAACAGCCCGTTGGGCCGATACTCATAACTGGCGAAAAAGCCGTCGGCCCAGGTGATGCGCGTGCGATTGCCGCTCGCGTCATACTGGTAGGCGGTGGCTCGCGGTCCGATCCCGCCGAGGTTGGTCGTTTCCGTCACCATGCGACCAAGGGCATCATATGCCATGGTCGTGCTGTTTGTCCACGGCGCCTGCCCGTTGCCGTTCGATGCCGATGTCACGCGGCCGAACAGGTCGTAACCGAGCGATATGTTGCTGTTCGATCCTCCTCCCGGGAGGTTCATCGTCGTTACGCGACCGAGCAGGTCATAGCCCATCGAGATCGTCAACGAATCGCGCTGGCGCATGTCGGTAGGGTCGCCATAGCCGTTGCGACTGATATATTCGTAGCTCTGGTCGGCGAAGGTGGTGCGCACCAGACGGTCGAAGCCATCATATTGATATGAGGTGACATTCGATTTCGCATCGGTGACGCTGGCGATCTGGCCGTTGCCGGTATAGCCATAGGTAGCAACCGCGACCCCATTCTGTTTCTCGGTCGTGACGCGCCCGTCGGAACCGTAGACGCTTTCGCGAACGTCATCAGAGCTGGCACCGCCATTGACCGTGGTACAGGCGTCGCCCGAGCCGGAGCCGCTTCGACTGGCGGTACAGCGCAGCCGGTCGTCCGCGTCATAGGCATAGTCGGTAGCCTGATAGAGGTTGGCACCTCTTGCGGTGCTGACGGCCGGCCGCCCCTTGGCGTCGAACTGGGTCTCTACCGATTGTGATACCGATAGCCCGTTCCACGCCGCATCATCCGTACCGGTCACCGTGCCGGTCTCGACGAGGCTGACGCGTCCGGCGCCATCGCGGCTGATGCGCATCGCGCGCCGCGAACCCGACCCGTCGGCATTGGGCGCCGCCGCGATCTGACCGATCACCTCGCGCATGCGATTATAGCGCGCCGTGACGGTGTCGGCCGATCCGGCCAAAGGCCCGTCCACCGCGATGGGATTGCCGTAGCGATCGTACGTCATCGTCGTCGTCGCCACGACCGAATTGTCGCCCGCCCGCACCGTCACGCTGGTCGGAAGGAGATTGTTGGGCTGCCCCGGCGCGCCATAGGCAATTTCCGTCACCGTCTCGTTCGCACTGCCGGCGCAGGTCGTGGCGACGGAACATTCGGCGGTGCGGGTCAGCTTCCAGATCGGCGACGCCGATTGCTCGAGCGCTCCGTTCACATTGAGATACCATGCATAGAGTTGCTGATAGTCGAACGTCTTCTGACGGCGCGCGCCGTTCCCGGCGGACGGATAGGTGATCCTGATCACTTTCCCGTGCGCGGGCCCATATTCATAGTCCGTGACCTGGCCCCGAATGTCGGTCGTCGTCACCGGCTTGTCGCACGCCCCGACCGGACAGGACACCGCGAAGGTCGCGGAGGTCGACAACTGCTCGGTACCTGATTTGCTCACCATGACGGTGGTGACGATGTTGCCACGACCATCGCGGGTATAGTTCGTGCGATTGCCTTCCGGGCTGATGATCGAGGTCAGCCAGCTGCTGCTGTCATATTCATAGCGCGTCGTGCCACCGGTCCCAACCCGTATGCTCGTCAGCAGCTTTCGAGCCGGGTTCGACGTCACCACGGTCTGGAGACCGGAAGGCGCCGTGACGACGGTCGTCTGGTCGGTCGCCGAGCCGGAGTAGCTGTACTGCCAGGTGGAGCCGCCCTTGGTGTAACTGGTGACGCGATTGCCATCGTCATAGGTCAGGGTGATGAAGTTTTCGGGATATCCAGCGGGCCTGATCGCGACGATGCGGCCCGCTGCGTCATAGGTCAGGTCAGTCTGCCGTCCTTTGGCATCGACCCGCGATTCGACGCCGCCGCTTCCATAATAGCGCGCATGGTTCCACGTCGGACTATCGAGAAAGCAGGTCTGGATGGTGCAGTTCTGCTCCGCTGAGTTGGCAGCGATGACACCGGCCAGGGTCATCCAGCGCGGCGCGGTGCCCTCATCAAGGTCGTCCTGCGATCCACCGCCGCGATACGCGAAAAGAAGCTTGTAGCCGTCGTTGCTCGTTACTTCCGATACCCGGCTGATCTGGCGTGTGCCGCATCCGCCAGCACAGAAGGGAACCTGTCCCAGTTCGTATGCGATCTGGACCTTCTTGCCGTTGGGATAAGCAATGCTGATGGCACGCTGCGCGGCGACGCGGATCATCTCGGATCGAACTGCGGCGCTGAACTGATACACCACGCCATCGGCGGTCGTGTAGACATAGCCTTGCGCGTTCGTCGCTATCGTCGCGCCGGTGCCGTTGACGCTGTTGTTGTGCTGGAAGCTGAACTTGTCGGTTATCTCGCCGATCGTGACGTTGAGATACCCGCCGGAGTTGGTGATTCCCGTCATATAATCATCGTCATAGCCCCGGTCGCGTTGCACGCGGGAATAGGACAATCCGAAGTCGTGGCCAGCATCGCCGATACTGATTTCCGACGAAAAATAGTAGAACTTGCCAGTGACCAGATCGACGCCGCGTTCATCGCGCTGATAGCGTTCGGGTGGCGCGGGCTGATCGCCTGCCGTCTGTGCGACAGCTACCGCCGGGAGCAGAACGCCGCTCGCAACCAGCGATGACCCAAGAAGAAACAAAAGCTTTGCTTTCATCTTATCCCCCGGTTTGACGTAAGCCGCGACTCAAAGGCCGGCTATGCTGATGGGGAGGATCTCCAAACTTTGTGACGCCATGAAGACTTCAAAACGGAGGAAATTCTTTTGCCGCTGTAACCTTACCGTCATCGACCAGTGAAAACCTACGAGCAATGATATCGTTCGATTCGGGGGGAAGGCATGAGAAAGACTTCTGCTCTCGTCATGATCAGTGCTTTGGCGAGCATCGTATCGCCTGCGCTCGCTTCCGAGACCGTGACATACTCCTACGACTATCTTGGTCGACTGACGAAAGTCGCACGCAGCGGCGGCCCCGCATCCGGCTCAACGATCGACCTCACCCATGATTCCGCTGCGAACCGCACCCGCGTCGTCTCCGTCAAAGGGCAGGCGTCCGGCGGTGGGAGTTGCGGTTTCCGTATACATGACGCCGACGGGAACAGCGAGTTCAGCTTCGGTGTACCGGTCCAGCGGATCGGCTCCTGCTCCGCAAACGTCGTCGTAAACTACAACGACGGTTTTAACAGAACAGGGCAACTGACCTTTACCCCCTCCACCGAGTATCAATACATCAACATCCCCGGCAGCGGCAGCAACTGCTACGATGCCACGGTCACCGCAACGATCACGATCGCATCCGGTCCCGGATACATCGATCGCGGCGCCGCTACCGTCACCGTCGTCAGCAACTGTTGAGACGAGTCTTGAAGTTTACTCTGTACATATTCTAGAGGCTGTTATGAACCTGTGGCGAGGGTCGCGGCCTGCTTCATCATGAGGCAGGCGAAAGCGACGACATGAAGTCCGGCGAGTGTTTGGGCATAGCGCTCGTAATCTTTGACGAGGCGCCTGAAGCGTGTCGCCCATGCGAATGACCGCTCGACGACCCAGCGCCTTGGCAGGAGGACGAAGCCGCGCTTGGCCTGCGGCAGTTTGACGACTTCGAGCGCGATGCGGTGCCTGGCTGCGGCATCGGCGGCCCGTTCGCCGGTATAGCCCTGATCCACCCAGGCCAGCTCTACCGTGTCGCCGGTGACCGCCTGCACGGTACGCGCGAGCTGCTCCACCTCACCACGATCCTCGGCGCTGGCCGGCGTCACATGGAGGGCGAGCAGATGGCCCAGCGTGTCGACGGCCATGTGGATATTCGAGCCCTTCTTGCGCTTGGCCCCGTCATAGCCGGCACGCTCGCCGCTTTCGGGCGTGGAGCGCAGCGTCCGACTGTCGATGATCGCGGCACTCGGCTCGGCCTTGTGCCCGGCCGCCAGCCGCAGCACCGCGCGCAGATCGTCCACCAGCGCCTTCGAAGCACCCCGCCGCCAGCCAGCGCTGCGTCTGCTGGTACACCGCCGCCCACGGCGGCAGGTCGTTGGGCATCCATCGCCACGGTGCGCCCGTCTTCACGATGTAGCGCAGCCCGTTGAACACCTCCCGCAGATCGTGCTCCCGCTGACCGGCATCCTCGCGTTGCAGTAGCAGGTACGGCGCGACCAGCGACCATTCCTCATCGCTCACGTCAGATGGATAGGGCTTGCGACAAATATTCATCCCGTCACAGATGAATCTCCAAACCTCACAAGTCCATAACAGCCTCTAGGAAGATGGCAGTATCTTCCGGTAATTGAAGCAATTGTAGCAGGGCAAGACGTGCCTGGTAAATGTACCCTAGGCCCTGTTCGCCAGCCGAATACTTATCTGTAGGCGCCTCTGCCATCTCAAAGTCCTTGCGCTAATTATCGGAGTGCGACTCCGACGGGTGCCCTGCCCAGATAGACCGTTCCCATTTCAGATAACTGTGATCACCTAATCTGACAGATTTAACTTAATCAATAAATACTTCAATGCTTTGAAAGCGTAGACGTAATACGCTTGAAGGGCGAAAGGCCTTCTCGGCGAAGGCCATCAACCCTCATCTGGCTTACAATTTTCCTCCTCCCCCAACGACGCAGCGATTGCGGCGATGGATTGGAACAGGACGAGTTGTTCGTCCTTCGACGGCATGAACCCGCGCCGCTGCCAGAACCGCGCCGCTTCCTCATCCACAGCGTTGACCATCAGTGCCCTGCCGCCGATCAGACTTGCGGCCTGAACGCAACGCTGGAGCGCATGCTTCACCAGCCCCGTGCCGATACCATTGCCTGCCCATTGCGTATCGGTGGCAAGCTGGCCGAGCAGCAGGCATGGGACCGGATCGGGCGGCTGGCCGGTGCGGACCGAGCGCGGCAGCACCGCCGGAACCACGGCCGTCGGCGCCAATCCGTAATAGCCGACCACACGCCCGCCCTCATGCACGACGAGCACAGCGGTAAAGCCCTTCTCCTGATTGGAAAGCGCCCGCATCTTCAGCCAGTGATCGAGCGTCGGCTTGCCGCAGGAAAATTGCGAGACATCATGTTCCGCGCTGAGCGGTTCGGGAACCGAAAGCGCCACGGCTCAGCGCTTAGCGTCGCAGCCGGCTTCCCAGGGCGCGGGTAGCCTCGCCAGTTCCACCATCTCCGGGACAGGCGCGGCGGGTGCGGCCAGAACCTCCATGAACTCGGCAAACCCTTCAGGACTCATGCGGATCAGCCGGTTCTCCATCAGCACGTCCTCGGCCGCTCGCACGGCGGCGTCGCGCACGAAGTCGGTGCGCGAGCGCCCGCGCAGGCTGGCGGCGCGATCGATCATCGCGACGTCCGCCTCTGGCAGGCGCATCGAGATCGGGTATTCCTTGCGTTCTGCGGTGCTGGCCATAACTTTCTCCTTGACTGCAAGATAGCGCCTTGTAGCGTGAAATGCAATACATCATGGTGGTCGGTGCTGACGACGCGATCCTTTATCCCGGAATGATGGTATCAAGGCGCAGTCGTCGAGGAGTCACCATGCGCTTCGAGCCGGTTTTACAGATTTCGCGCCAGTCATTTCGCTATGCCGGAGCACGCCATGCTTCGCTGGCGCTCGCCTTGATGCGCGTGATCGCGCCTTTCAGCGCCGGTTTTCTGCCTTTTATTCCAGTTGTTTATGTATCTTGTGGCATCAATTCTTCGTTCCATGACGCAAAAGGCACGCCCATCGACAAAGATTGCACCCAGCGAGCGAGAAGAACTGCTCGAAGCGATGCTCATCGCCGTGCCGGAACTCACCTTCACGCCGCGCGGCGACCCGGACCCTCGCCTCGTCCAGCTCGCCCGGCTGCTCGGCCGTCAGATGGCGCGTCAGAACTTCGAGGCGCAGATGCACAGACGGGGGCGAGGCTCCCGATAACGAGTCATGCCCAATGAAGGTCGCGATCTACGCCCGTTATTCCTCCGACAACCAGTGCGACGCCTCGATCGAGGACCAGATCCGCCTGTGCCGACTGCATGCCGAGAAACAGGGCTGGCACGTCGTCGAGCAATATACCGATCACGCCATCTCCGGTGCGTCGCTGCTGCGGCCGGGCATTCAGGCGCTAATCTCCGATGCCACACGCGGCCGATTCGATGTGATCCTGTCCGAGGCGATGGACCGGCTGTCGCGCGACAGGAGGACATCGCCGGCATCTTCAAGCGTATGTCCTATGCGGATGTGAAGATCATCACCCTGTCAGAGGGCGAGGTCACGCATCTCCATGTCGGTTTGAAAGGGACGATGAACGCGCTGTTCCTCAAGGAACTAGCCGACAAGACCCGGCGCGGCCAGCGCGGTCGCGTCGAGGCCGGCAAGTCCGGCGGTGGCAATGCCTATGGCTATGATGTCGTCAGGAAGCTGGACGCCAAGTGGCGCAGGCAGTCATCGACGGCCGATCTGCGGACCGGCCCCAGGGAGCCCAGGTCCACAACGCTGACGGTCGAGGAGGAGACCGTAGTGGTTGCGTTCCGGCGCCACACGCTGCTGCCGCTGGATGAGTGTCTCTACGCGCTACAGGCTACGATTCCGCATCTGTCACGCTCCTCGCTACACCGATGCCTGCAGCGTCACGACATCAGCCGGCTACCCGACGTCGATGGCGACAAGCCCACCCGAAAGAAGTTCAAGGCGTATCCCATCGGTTACTTCCACGTCGATCTGGCCGAGGTGCGCACCGAGCAGGGCAAGCTGTACCTACTGGTGGCTATCGACAGGACGTCCAAGTTCGCCTTCGTGGAACTGCACGTGAAAGCCACGCGCCGGATCGCGGGCGACTTCCTGCGGCATCTCGCCGCGGCCGTGCCATACCGGATCCATACGGTGCTCACCGACAACGGGACGCACTTCACCGACCCGACGGGCGATGGCTGGACGCCGGAGGACATCAAGGAGATGCGGGCTAAAAAGCTGCCGTTCCGCTGCCATGCTTTCGAGGCCGCCTGCGCCGACCTCGACATCGAACACCGCCTGACCAAGCCACGGCATCCCTGGATCAATGGGCAGGTCGAACGAATGAACCGGACGATCAAAGTCGCGACCGTCAAGCGCTACCATTACGAAACGCACGACCAGCTTCGCCAGCACCTCGCCGACTTCGTCGCCGACTACAATTTCGCTCGCCGCCTGAAAACCCTGCGCGGCCTCACACCCTACGAAGCCATCTGCAAAGCATGGACAGATGACCCGTGCCGGTTCATCTCAAATCCGCACCATCAATCGCCGGGACCAAACATCTAACGCGAAGATGGTTCTGCTGGAACAACGGAAGGTTGAGGCGACTTCGTTTCTTGCTTAAGCCGATGAGCCGCCCCCCTGCTGCATCCGGCAATGGCGAGCCAATACCGGATGCGCTTCCAGCAGCTTTATGAGTCCCTGCAGGACGATTCCGAAGAACGGCGGATCGAGGCTGCCGACGTGCTGCGCACGCTGGTCGAGGACATCATCCTGACGCCGGTGGACGGCAAGATCGACATCGACGTTCGGGGCGATCTCGCTGGAATCCTTACGCTTTCGGTCCAACGCAAAAACCCCGCGGCGGGAGCTGCGGGGTTGCAAGTAAAGATGGTTGCGGGGGCAGGATTTGAACCTGCGGCCTTCAGGTTATGAGCCTGACGAGCTACCGGGCTGCTCCACCCCGCGACGGGGGA
>NZ_JAVSCQ010000051.1:0-11637 GCF_040560405.1 Facivitalis istanbulensis | reverse complement strand
TGGGAAAGAACGGCCGAAGCCGCTTCATCTGATCGTCCGTCAGCCAAAACAGGTCGCTCATATCGGTCTCCTTGCGGAGCCTGAATCAGATCACGGCGCTCACATCAATGGGTCCTGACCCTAGAGAATGTCGACCTTTCGAAGGCGCCGACGCTGGAGGATGCCCGCCTCTTCCAACTGGCTGACCTGATGGCACCGAAGTCACATCATTCGTATGATGAGGCAATGACGGCATCACATATGGTCGGGACTGAAAATTTTCGATACGACGACAAGGCTTATCAACTTCAATATCGCTGGCCGTTCAATTACGCGGACATGTTCTTCTCCCCGTCTTCCGATGCTCGCCAAGCCGCGATCGATGCTCGCAAAATGGTCTTGGACAAGTACCTCAAGAACGCAGAATATCGTACGGTCACGCAAATGTGGAGCTTGATCGTGAATTATCCGATTGGGGGAGGAGTACCGGCTCGGCCGGAACCGCCGACGCGAGAACGACGCAAGTCTATCTGATGCGCAATCTCGGGATATTCTCCTAGTCGGCGCGCCCACCTCCTCATATCCGTCCGTTTTCATCGGTCGGGCTTAGCCATGAAGCTCGACGAATACGTCGGCTGGGAATCGTTGTCTCGGCGGGCGAGACACGCCGTCCGTTGCGATAGCGCGTCATGTTCGTGAGCATGAGATGGATGCGGGAGATCGATCGCTGGCTCGCTGAGCGTGTCCTGCCGTCCGCTACCTGTAGCCTCTCTCAAAGACGTTTGACGGAATATCGGGAAGGTTTGGGCTTTCCCGATATTCGATCCAAACTGTGCGGAAACTCGTGGGCTGATTCCTTCGGGTTGCTGAAAGGCGTATGCCGTGTCCATGGCGTACATCGAGGGTCATGCGCGCGACCAGGCACTGCTGCTGCCGGCATCGGTGGAGGATTATGTGTCGCCGGACAATCCGGTGCGGTTCAAGTCAGCAAGGGCCGGGGGCGCGAACGTCAGCTATTCAGAATTTGACGTTCAGCCCTGGCTTGAGCCACCTGACGTACGTCCACTGTAGAGTGGAAGAACTGCCGTCGGCGGACGCGCGTTGCGTCCGTCAGGGTGACAGCTTCGCCTGCAACTCCGCTAGCGTCACCCGCGCCCGCGCGTTTGCGATCTGCGCGTCGAGCAGGCTCGTGTCCGCATCGAGCGTCGCCTTGGCGACGCCGTTAGGATCGTCGGCAGCCGGCTGCAGCGCGCTCGTGGCGTCACGGCGTTTCTTCACTGCCTCCAGATAGGCCGTGTCCGCATTCACCCGCGTCGTCGGATCGAAAACCGGGGCAAGGGTGCTCGCCGCGTTCGCCATTGCCGCCGTCGCGCCCTCAGCCGGTGCGGCCTTCTGCTCGTAGGCGACGGACTTCGGAGCCATCAGCGGCGTGAATTCGCCAGAGAAGCTCGTCGACCCGAAGGTGCGGTTGCGTACCTCGAGAATACCCACGTAGCCGAGCTGCGCTACCGGTCCCTCAACCTTGCTCAAGACGATGTCGCCCGCCGCCGAGCTGCACGGTGAGCCGAGCGGGCCTCCCGGTGCTGGTGTCGAGCAGGCGACGAGCCGTCCCCGCGCGGGGACGCGGTATCGTAATCCCCTCTTGCCGGTGACGGTCGCGCTTCCGGCTAGCGGGGCGCTCGGATCCTGTCCGAAAGACCCAACACGCTCCAGCTGGAGCGCAACCTGCGGCGGTTCGTAGTTTGCCGATCCGGTGAACCAGCGAGCGAGCGCGGCGCGGTCGACACCGTAGGGGCCACCCGCAACGGCGGCGCTGTCCAATGGCCAGACCTCGATGCGCACGCTGGTGATCACCTTGAGCGCGCCGGCGAGGTGGTCAGATGCCGTAGCTTGCTTCTGCTGGAGCGCAGCCAAGCGATCGATCTGAGCTGACAATGCCTTCTTCGTGGCATCGTCCAACGCCGCGCCCATCGTGATCGCCTTGGCGCCAAGGCGCGCGATCTCAGCGGTCACCGCATTGATCTGATCGGCCAAGACATCCACCTGTGCCTTTGCAGCCTTGCTTGCGGCGAGTGCCGCGATGACCGCAGGCGTGCAGACCGGTGGCGGGGGCGGCGGCGGCGCATTGACGGGCGGCGGGCGGCCTGGGACCGGCGGCATGCCGAACGTCAGGGGCGCGAGCTTGGCGATGGTGGTCACCACGTTCCCGATGATGGCGCCGGAGCGATCCACGGCGGCGGCATTGATGGATGCGAGCGCGTTAGAGCCGTCCTGCCACTTCGCGTTGAAGGTGCCGATGCTTGTCAGCGTCTGCAGAGAGGCCGGGTCGATGACGTAGGCCTGGGCGGCGTCGTCAGCTGTTCCGCTGACCGCCTCGACCTTCAAGGCGACCTTCGGCTGCGGACCCGAGCAGTCTGCCACGCGCCACGTCATCGTCACCGTGTATTGCGTGAAGGGCAGCACGTAGATGGCACCGGACTGCGGCTTCGCCGTGTTCAATGGTTCGACGACGAGGTTGTGGCTGCACCCCGACGTCAGAGCGGCGAGCGCGAGCGCCGCGGTCCTACGATGGCTCAATCGATTCTCGGCCCCCTTGCTTGCTTCTATTCCCTCGGAAGCTTGTCGTCTGGAATCCCGGCGCTGGGCGGATATCGGCGGAGGAACGTGATGAATTCGCGTCCCTCGTAAACCGTGTCCGTGCGTATCTCCGTCAGTCGATCCGGCCGCTCCGACACCACGACCTGGTTGCCCGTGTCGCTGCGAAGCAAGATGGCGGTCAGGTAGTAGTCGGGGACCAGCATCATCACGGCTAGTTGATCGCCCGGAAGATTCTCGTCGACCCAGCGGATCGTTCGCGCGAGCGCCATCGGGATAGGCGAAACCGCCACCTCCACGACATCATGCTCTTCGCCATGGTCCACCGACCGCGCCGATATAAAGCCTTCCCCGGCGACCACTTGGTGATGCCATCTCCCGGTGAAGTGGACGGCCTCGCTAAGCGCCATGCCGCCGCGTCGGATAGCCTCAAGCGACAGCGCAACGACCGCTAGGCTCTCCGCCAGCGCAAACGGCGCGTCGACGAGAAAGCTACGTCCTGCTACGTCGCTCGCCGGAAGCAACCTGCCGATCTGCTCCGCGATGCTGACCCGTGTGATTTCGGGAAGCTGTGGTGTCACCGCCATCAACGCCTCCTAAGATTGACGTATGAGTTAGCCCAGCGACCCAAGCCGTAACCCGAGGAGATTTCGGACAGCTTCCTTGGCCCGGCACCATACCACGGATCATGGACCTCGTAGGTGCCGTTCGCATTCCTCCCGGTCACTAGCGCTACGTGCGCCCCGCCCTGCGTCCACCAATACGTGACCTCAATCGGTCGCCCGGCACCGAGCTCGCCATCGAGTGTCGCCTGCGTCGTCGATTGGACGGGCCGCGCGATTACGATCCCGAAGTTCCCGTAGGAGTTTTCCGGGAAGTACCCGTTGTTGCAAGTGCTGCTCCCCGGCGTAGCACAGCATCCTCCGTGGAAAGCTCGTTCCGCGAACTCGCACTGCTGGGCATCGGTGAGCCGGAAGAAGCCGAGCAGCATCCGGCCGCAAGCGGCCCAGCACCAGAAATCCTGTTCTTGGTGATAATAGGGCACCGGCAGGATGGGCGGCGCACCCGGCGGAACGGCGGTAGTGGCCGCGCGCGCGATCCGGATCCTATTGACCCCACCTATGCTCATCGCCCCCCCCCAAGTATGATGGACGCCGCTACCAGCCGGACGCTCGAGTCGTGCGTTAATTTAGCTTTAGGTACGTAGCGCGGCAACGAGTGCGTTGCACCATATTGGATTGATTTGCGCCAAAGCAAAATTCTTATGCCGATCTTAGCCTAACATTGTAGCGTTACTTGGCGGTTCATTGATAGATCCTCAAAAATTTGTTCGATCGCGGAATGACCGATATTGAGGCATTCAGCTGCTAGTATGTTCAATGAAGTATAAATGGCGAATCTGGGTGGTTAGCGGACGTTGCGAATAACCACTGTCGGCAGAACAGCGCCAGCGATACAGCCCGTCAACCAAGCCGCAGCGGCCGGTATGAGGATCAGCAATCCCCATGCGACCATTTGCGTCACGAACGGCATGGCCGAGCCTATAACGATGCCCGGCACCAAGGCGAGCAGGCAGGTAATTGGCCATAAGCGTGATGGCTGAACTACCGCTCGAACTAGCCGCCCAGCTAAGAGACCGAATGCCAGTCCTATAACCGAAATGGTCAGCATCGTACCCATCGGCTGTTTCTGCCTCATCACGCCGATGTCTGCTAGTGGGTGACAGAGGTCGGTCTGATTCGAAGTGAGTATGGCACGCACTCCCTTCGCCGAACGAGGGCATCGATCATCTACAGGGCAACCGGCAATCTCCGAGCCGTCCAAATCCTTCTCGGCCATAGCAGAATCGAGAACACGGTACGCTATCTCGGGATCGATGTGGAAGACGCACTTGCCCTTGCCGAAAACACTGAGATTTGACTCATTGGCCCCTCGTTACGGCGAGGGGCCGCCCCATGGTGTTCAGGACACTCAATTCATCACGTTGCTCTCCACAGCCTCCGCCGAGAACGCCACCTGCGCGTTCCGCCTCGCGGTGAGTTCCGCATGATCTCCCAGTTCCGGGACGCGACGTAATCGTCGCTGGCCGATTCGGGCCGCAACGATATCCGGGTCCGCGACAGGTTGATGACGGTTGGCGTTGCGTCTCGCGCAACAGTCGTCGCCGTTCGTGCGCTGCGTATCGTCGAAGCGCGCGATTAATGACCCCAGCGAAGGGGAACATCATGCGATCGACGATAATCCTGACTCTGTTGGGGCTTGGAATGCCGGTGTTGGCGCAGGCGCAGGAGCGTGATGCTCCGGCGCCGCAGGACCGCGTCGACGACGAGATCGTGGTCACGGGTACGCGGTCCTCCGATCGCACCGCCTTACGTTCCTCCGCGCCGCTGGACGTGTTGTCGGGCGAACGGATCGAGGCACAGGCGATGCCGGACCTCGGCCGTGCGCTCAATTTCCTTCAGCCGTCGATCAACTTCGCGCGGGCCGCGACCACGGCGAGCGCGGCGAACACCCGCCCCATCACGCTGCGTGGCCTGTCGCCGGATCAGACGCTGGTGCTGGTCAACGGCAAGCGCTGGCACGCGAACGCGATACTGAACGTCAACAATTCGATCGGGCGCGGTTCGGCGGGCGTCGACCTCGATACGATTCCCGAGGCCGCGATCGAGCGGATCGAGATCCTGCGCGATGGTGCGGCGGCGCAATACGGGTCCGACGCGATCGCCGGCGTCGTCAACATCATCCTGAAGGGCGACGCGAGCGGCGGGTCGGCCAGCCTGTTCGGCGGGATCACGGAAGCGGGCGATGGCCTGAGCGGCGCGGTCGCCGCGACCGCCGGCCTGCCGCTGGGCGATGGCGGGCACGCGACGCTGACCGTCGCGGCCCGGCACGCCGACGCGACCAACCGCGCCCTGATCGACCAGCGCTTCGGACGCGTCACCTATCGTATCGGCGATCCGCAGGCGTCTGTCGCCAACGCGGCGCTCGATCTGGCGGTGCCGGTGGGCAGGGCGGAACTCTACGGCTTCGGCACCTACACGCGGAAGCGATCGAACAATGCCGCGGGCTATCGCGTGCCCGGTTTCTCGCCACTCTATCCGAACGGCTTCCTGCCCATCATCGAACCGACGATCGATGACATAGGGATCACCGCCGGCGTGCGCGGAACGATAAGCGGGGCGCGATGGGATCTGAGCCAGAGCTATGGCTATAACCACGCGGATTTCGCCGTGTCGCATACCGCCAATGCCTCGCTGGGCGCGGCAAGCCCGACGCGGTTCGATTCGGGCGGCGTCACCTATCGCCAATATGTGACCGACCTGACGCTGTCCTATCCGCTCGACGGCATGCTGGCGGGTGGCAATCTGGCGGCCGGAGGCCAGTATCGGCGCGAAGGCTATGCGATCCGCAGCGGGGAGCCGCTCGCCTATGCCGGCCTTGGTGCGGACGGGTTCGCGGGCTTCAATCCGCGCAACCCGACCGACACGACGCGAGGCGCCTGGGCCGCGTTCATCGATGCCGAACTGCGGCCGGTCACACCGCTGCTGCTGGGCGGGGCGGCACGCTACGACCGGTATGACGATTTCGGCGGACGGGCGACATGGCGGCTGACCGCACGGTTCGAGGCCGCGCGGGGCGTCGCGCTGCGCGGCACGATCGGCACGGGCTTCCGCGCGCCGTCGCTGCAACAGCAATATTTCTCGGCGGTGCAGGGGGCGACCAGCGCCGGGCGGCTCGTCACCGTTGCGACGCTGCCGGTCGCCGATCCGGTCGCGCGCGCGCTGGGCGCGGTGTCGCTGAAGCCGGAAGACGCCCGCAACGCCACCGCCGGAATCGTGTTCGGCCCATTCGCCGGCTTCTCCTTCACGGCCGACTGGTTCCGCATCCGCATCCGCGATCGCATCGCCCTGTCGGAGCAACTGGGCGGGGCATCGGTGGCGGGAGTGCTGGCGGCGAACGGCATCACTGGCTTCAGCCAGGTCCGCTTCTTCACCAATGCGGTGGACACGGCGACGCGCGGCATCGAGATCACGGCGCGATGGGCGGGCATGATCGCACCCGATACGCGCCTTTCGGTGAATATGGGCTATGGCCTGTCCGAAACGACGCTCGACCGGCTTCGCGCCAATCCCGCATTGCCGTCGCTGCCGCTCCTCGCCACGAAATCGGTGCTGTTCCTGACCGCGGCGCAACCGCGTAACAAGGCGACCGCGCAGGTGCGCCTCGAACATGGCCGCGCCGATTTCTCCGCCAATCTCGCCGCGTTCGGCACCTACACGTCGGCGCCCCTGGTCGCGACGCAGACCTTCGGCGGCAAGGAAACGCTCGACCTCGCCGCCGGATATGCAGTGACGCGCGCCATCCGCATCACGGCCGGGGTGCAGAACGTCTTCGATGCGATGCCGGACGCGATCGCCGATCAGGGGAGCGTGATCGCTGCGACCGGCGGCAGCTTCCCGACCGGGGAGGAGACCCCGATCGGCGTGAACGGGCGCAGCTTCTACCTGCGGCTGGGGGCACGCTTCTGATGCTCGACCGGCGCGCGCTGATCGGTGGAACGGCCGCGCTGGCGGCGTGGCGCTTCCTGCATCCCGGCCCGGCGGTCGCCGGCGGGCGACGGACCGCGACCACCGATCCTTTCGCGCTGGGCGTCGCCTCCGGCGATCCGACGGCGGACGGGTTCGTCCTGTGGACGCGGCTGGCGGATGCCACGGGCGATCAGGCGGTCGGGTTCGAGGTGGCGGACGATGACCGCTTCCGGGGCATCGTCCGGCATGGCCGGTGTCTGGCCCGCGCCGGCCGGGCGCACGCGGTGCACATCGAAGTCGCGGGTCTGCCGCCGGGGCGGCCGTTCTATTACCGATTTCATCATGCCGGAATGGTCAGCCGTACCGGGCGAACAATCACCGCGCCGGTCACGGCGGACCGGTTGCGGCTTGCACTCACCTCATGCCAGCATTGGGAGCAGGGCTGGTTCACCGCCTATCGCGACATGATCGCGCATGCGCCCGATCTGGTGCTTCAGGTCGGCGACTATATCTACGAAAAGTCGTTCGGCTCCGGACCCGACGTGCGCCGGTTCGGGACGGCCGATCCGGTGACGCTCGACGACTATCGCGCACGCCACGCGCTGTATCGCACCGACCCCGACCTTCAGGCCGCCCATGCCGCGCTCCCCTTCGTGGTGACGTGGGACGACCATGAGGTCGAAAACGACTATGCCGGTCTTCAGGGGGTTCAGACGACCGATCCGCGCGCCTTCGCGGCGCGGCGGGCGGCGGCCTATCAGGCCTATTTCGAACATATGCCGTTACGCCGCGCCAGCGTCGCGAACCTGTATCGGCGCTTGCGCTGGGGCGATCTGGCGACGCTGCACATCCTCGACACGCGGCGCTATCGCACGCCACAGCCATGCGGGCACGGCGGTCATGTGATCGATGGATGCGCCGCGCTCGAGGCGCCCGGCGCGACGATGCTGGGGACGGCGCAGACGCGCTGGCTGTCGGACGGCCTGCGCACCGAGACGGCGCCCTGGTCGCTGATCGTCCAGCAGACCTTGTTCGCCCGCCTGCACCTGGCGGACGGGCCGGGCGCGCGCTGGTCCGACATCTGGGACGGCTATCCGGCAAGCCGCCGACAGGCACTCGCGGCGCTGCAGGCGCCGGAGGTGCGCAACGCGCTCATCCTCGGCGGCGACGTCCATAGTTTCTGGCTCAACGACATCGTCCGGAACCCGGAACGGGGTGACGGACCGATCGTCGCCAGTGAGATCGTGACGTCCTGCCTCGCCTCGCGCAACGGCCCCGCCGCCTTGTTCGGGCCGGCGAAGCGGCTCAATCCGCAGGTGCGCTTCCTCGACAACGACCATGCCGGCTATGTGCTGGTCGACCTCGACCGCAGCCGAGCCATGGTCGACTGTCGCGCGGTCGACGACCTTGCCGATCCGGCGTCGCCCACCCGCTCGCTGGCGCGGGGGATCGTTGCCGACCGGCGGCCGGGCTTCGTGTCATGAAACCGGCATATCGCGGATTTACCGACGATCGATGGCACGAAGCAGTCCGCCGATCGAGGCGATCGAGGCCTTCATGGCCGTTCTGGACCAGGGGGGGATTCGCGCCGCCGCCGGGCAGCTCGCGCTCAGCCCGTCGGCGACCAGCCGCCGGGTCGCCACGCTCGAGGCATTCCTGGGCGCGCCCCTGTTCGACCGCACCGACAGCGGGTTGAGGCCGACGGTCGCCGCCCGGCGCTATTACGATCAGGTGGCGCCCGCCGTGCGCGCGATCGGGCGGGCATCGATCATGACAGACACCGCCGCGACGCGGATCACCATCGCGACCTCGCACAGTGTCGCGATCCGCTGGCTGATGCCACGCGCCGCCGACCTGTTGCGCGATACGGGCCTGCATCTCGACGTGCTGCCGACCCGCGATCCCGACGTGCTGCGATCGGGCGAAGCGCAGTTCGGCCTGTGGGGCGCGACCGAGGCCGACGATCTGAGCCAGGAGTGCATCATCGACGTGTCGGCGCGACCGGTCGTCGCCCCCCGGTCGTTCGACGGGCGCAATGCGCCCGCTTCACTGGCCGAGATGCTCACCTTTCCGCTGCTCGCGCCGGCCCAGCCTGCCGGGGTCTGGTCCCGATGGCTCGCCCAGGCGGGTCTTTCCCCGATGGATGCGACGGTGATCGATCATGCGACGATGGCGCTCGCCTATGAGGCGGCCAATGCCGGGCTTGGCATCGCGCTCGCCATTCCGATGTTGTGCGAGCGCGAACTGATCAGCGGTGCGCTGGTGCCATGCGGTCCGATCTTCCCGATCGGCGAGCGCTACATATTGTACAGCGCCCAGAGACGCTTCAACCGCACCGAACCGGAAACCCGCCTGCTGCACTGGCTGAGGCGCGAAGCGGCGTCGTCGGTCCAGCGGTTCATGACGGCGGCGGACTGAGCCTGTCGGCTGTCGACATACGTCGACTGTCGTGAATCGGGAGCGTTGGATATTTCGGTATCGCCATTGAAGATCGAGTGGTCTTCCAGGCTTTGATCGGTCCGTCGCATTCGACCCGAAGCGACATGGTACTGTAACACCTCTTCGAGCGTCCCACGGGCCGAAAGGCTGGGGAAATCCACTGCTGTCCTCAGACCGAACGTCGCGTCGACATCAATCACTTGAGATGCTCCACTACACCCCGACGACAGCTTTCAGTGAGGCTGTGTAAAAACGCCGGGAACTGGTATAGTTTTCTGGTGTTTCGGGAGGCTTGGGATGGGTCGTTTCGTTCAAGGAGAAGACCGAAGGCAGGATTATCTGCTGCCAGCATCGCTCGATGATTACGTGTCGGCAGACAACCCGGTTCGGGCAGTCGAGGCCTTCATCAATGCGCTGGATCTGAAGGCGCTGGAGTTCGCGGGCATGACGCCGGCTGAGACAGGCCGTCCCGCCTATCATCCAGCGACGATGCTTAAAATCTACCTCTACGGCTATCTGAACCGGGTCCAGTCAAGCCGGCGGCTCGAGCGGGAAGCGCAGCGCAACGTCGAGTTGATGTGGCTGACGGGGCGGTTGGCGCCCGACTTCAAGACGATCGCCAATTTTCGCCAGGCCAATGGCGCTGCGATCCGGTCTGTATGCAGCCAGTTCATCATCTTGTGTCGGCAACTGGGGCTGTTCACGCGGGCGGTCGTCGCGATCGACGGCAGCAAGATGAAGGCGGTCAACAACCGCGACAAGAACTACACGGCCGCAAAGGTCGCCTCGCGGATGAAGCAGGTGCAGGACAATATCGATCGTTATCTCGACGCGCTTGATCGTGCCGATCGCGAAGAAAGCGACATTGCCGAACCGAAGGCGAAGCGATTGACGGAGAAGATTGCCCGGCTACGCGCGCAGATGCGCGACCTTGCGGCACGTGAGGAGGAAGTTCGCAATGCCCCGGACCAGCAGGTGTCGCTGACCGATCCGGACGCCCGCGCCATGACAAGCGCGGGCCGTGGCACGAGCATCGTCGGCTACAATCTGCAGGCCGCCGTCGATGCCGAGCATCATCTCATTGTCGCGCATGAACTGCTGAACATCGGCAATGACCGCGGCCAGCTTTCCTCCATGGCAGCGAAAGCCAAGCATGCAGTGGTTCGTCCGGTAGGACCAGTGAGCGCCGATTCAACGTGGCGATCGTCTGTTCGTGCACCACGGCAAGCGCACCTGATGCATCGGTTCCAAGACTGATCCGCTTCCCCGGCGATGCCATTGATGACGGCAGCCGTCGGCACATGAGATCCGCCAGGGCACGATCCTCGACCGAGCAGACTATCTGTCGCCCGGAACTGCAAAGCTGCGCGAGTACCTGGTCGTGTCCGTCAACGTGGTGTAATTTCGGTCGTGGCCCCGGGCCGCATCGATCAGGCGGCCTTGGGTGTAATCTGTAGCGACGTCACCTCCTCGATCTGTGGTGTGGCGAGAGCGGCCATGCCCTCGATCTGCATGTAGCGGTTCTGGAGCTGGTACTCGTCGTTCTGTTCGAGGAGCACCGCGCCGATGAGGCGGGTGATGCTATCCTCGTTGGGGAAGATGCCGACGACATCGGCGCGGCGCTTCACCTCCTTGTTTAGTCGTTCCAACGGGTTGGTGGAGTGCAACTTCGTCCGGTGCTGTTCGGGGAAGGTCATGTAGGCGAGCACGTCATGCTCGGCATTGTCCATGCAGGCGCCCAGTTTCGGCCAGCGGGCGCGCAGCTGGTCGGCGACGTGCCGCCAGGTCTGGGTGGCGGCGGCATGATCCGGCTGGAGGAAGACCTGCCGGATGGCGGCAGCGACCATGGTGGTCTGGCCCTTGGGCACATGCGCCAGCGCGTTCCTCCTGAAATGCACGCGGCAGCGCTGCCAGGTGGCGCCGACGACGCGGGTGATGGCGGCCTTCAGCCCGCGGCGGACGAGGTCACGCAGGAAGGTCGACCAGAATGGCTCGGCCTCGCTGGGGCCGATGTGCAGGCCGACGATCTCGCGCTTGCCCTCGGTGGTGACGGCCACAGCGATTATGGCGGCGACCGAGACGATGCGGCCGCCCT
>NZ_JAVSCQ010000050.1:0-12508 GCF_040560405.1 Facivitalis istanbulensis | reverse complement strand
GCGCGCCAAGGGCAAGGCGCCCAAGACGATCCTCATCGCCGTCGCACGGCAACTCCTCGTCATCCTCAACGCCATGATCCGAAAGCGACAGCCTATCGCTCTCGCATGAGCATCACAGTTGCCCCCACGGGGCCCTCCATTTCGTTCAGCCCGAGCGCAGGAGCGCCACACCCGCATCCCGCTCGAACAGGTAGAGCGCCGTCCGCGCCGCCTGTCCACGCGGGGCCTCCAGTCCGCCGTCGCGGTCGATCAGCAGCCGGGCGTCGTCCTGCGCGCATTGCATCAGCTCGGCCATATTCTCCGGCGTGGCGAGCCGGAACGCCATCTCCCCCGATTGCCGCGTGCCGAGCAGTTCGCCCGCCCCGCGCAACCGCAAATCCTCCTCGGCGATGCGGAAGCCGTCATTGGTCTCCCGCATCAGCGCCAGCCGTGCGCGCGACGTCTCCGACAATTGGCTGCCCCGCAGCAGCAGGCAGCGCGACAGCCCCCCGCCGCGCCCGACCCGCCCGCGCAACTGGTGGAGCTGGGCAAGCCCGAAGCGGTCGGCATGTTCGATCACGATCAGCGTGGCGTTGGGCACGTCCACCCCCACCTCGATCACTGTCGTCGCGACCAGCACGCCCAGCCGCCCGCCCGCGAAGGCCTCCATCACGGCGTCCTTCTCGGCAGGCTTCATCTTGCCATGGACGAGGCCGACCCGCTCGCCGAACCGCGCGCGCAGGGATTCCGCCCGCATCTCGGCGGCGGCGAGGTCGGACTTCTCGCTTTCCTCGACCAGCGGGCACACCCAGTAAGCCTGCCCGCCATCGGACAGATGCCGCCCCAGCGCGTTGACCACCTCGTCCAGCCGGTCTTCGGACACCACACGCGTCTCGATCGGCTGGCGGCCCGGCGGCATCTCGTCCAGCCGACTGACATCCATCTCGCCATAATGGGCGAGCGTCAGGGTGCGCGGGATCGGCGTCGCGGTCATCGCCAGCAGGTGCGGCGGCGCCTTGCCCTTGGCCGACAGCATCATCCGCTGCGCCACGCCGAAGCGGTGCTGCTCGTCCACCACGACCAGCGCGAGGTCGCGATACGTCACCGTTTCCTGAAAGATCGCATGGGTGCCGACGAGGATGTCGATCTCCCCCGCCGCCAGCGCCATCAGCGTCGCCTCGCGCGCCTTGCCCTTGTCGCGGCCGGTCAGCACCGCGATCTCGACCGGCAGGCCCGCCAGCATCTTGCGCAGCGTTTCATAATGCTGGCGCGCGAGAATTTCGGTCGGGGCAAGCATCGCCGCCTGCGCCCCCGCCTCGACCGCGATCAGCATCGCCATCGCCGCGACCAGCGTCTTGCCCGCGCCGACATCGCCCTGGAGCAGCCGCAACATCGGCGCGGCCTGGGCCAGATCGCCCTCGATCTCGCGCACCGTCCGGCTCTGTGCGCCGGTCGGGGTATAGGGCAGCTTGAGCATGCCGCGCAGCCGCCCGTCACCGTTCAGCGCCCGCCCCCGCCGCTTGCGCGTGTCGGCACGGACCAAGGTCATCGCGAGCTGGTTGGCGAACACCTCGTCATAGCCCAGCCGCTCGCGCGCCTTGGCGTCCGCCGGATCGGCATGGATACGGGCCAGCGCCTCGCGCCAGTCGGGCCAGCCGCGCTGCGCCTTCAGCCCGGGCTCGATCCATTCGGACAGTTCAGGCGCGCGCTCCACCGCCTGCACCGCCAGCGCGCCCAGCCGCCGCGAGGTGATCCCCTCCGACAGCGGATAGATGGCCTCGCGCTCGCGGAAATCCTCGGCGCTGTCGCCCAGGTCGGGATGGACGATCTGCAAATCCTGTCCGTACAGGTCGAGGCGACCCGAGACGGTCTTCGTCTCGCCGATGGGCAGCAGTTTCTTCACCCAGCCCGAATTGCCGCCGAAATAGACCAGCGCGACGCTGTTGCCCGCCGCATCCTCGGCCAGCACGCGGGTCGGCCCGCGCAGACTGGACGACACGCGGTGTTCCTTCACGGTCAGCGGGATGGCGATCACCCGCCCCGCATCCGACGCCATCAGCGTGTCGCGCGGGAACCGGTCGATATGCCCGGTCGGCAGGTGGAAGGCGACATCGACCACCCGCGCGATGCGCAGGCGTTCGAGCGGCTTGGCAAGGCCCGGCCCGACGCCTTTCAGCGACGTGACCTCGGCGAACAGCGGATTGAGGATATCGGGACGCATGACTAGATGGACCTGTATAGCCTCTGCCTCGCGCGCCGCCAGAGCGTGCGGAACCAATCTCATCCGATCGGAGCCCCATGGACCACGAAACCCGTATCAAACGCCTTCGCTTCCGCGCCTGGCATCGCGGCACCAAGGAAGCCGACCTGATGATCGGCGGCTTTTTCGACGCGCATCATGAGACGCTGTCCGTGGCGGAACTCGACTGGTTCGAGGCGCTGCTGGAGGAACAGGACGTCGACATCATGGCCTGGGCGATCGGCACCCAGCCCTGTCCCCCTGAGTGGGACGGCCCGGTGATGCAGCGGATGCGCGCGCTGAATTTCGTCCCCATCGCCCGGTAACTTACCTGTTCGCAGGCGTTTTCGTACCGCGTCCTACCCCAGCTTCGGAACCCCATGCCCGATATCAAGACGATCCTGTCCGCCAAGAGCCCGCTGACCCTGTCGGGCGTTCCGGCGGGGTTCCTGCCCGCGCTCCTCGCCGACCTCGCGCGCGCCACGCCGGTGCGTGCGGCGTTCATGTGCGCCGACGAAGCGCAGATGCGCGAGCTTGCCGCGACCGCGACCTATTTCGCGCCCGAGCTGGAGATATTGCAGATTCCCGCCTGGGACTGCCTGCTCTATGACCGCGCCTCGCCGACCCTGCGTGTCATGGCCGAGCGGATCGCAGGGCTGCACCGATTGCAGACCCGGCCAAAGACGCCGCAGCTCGTCCTGACCACCGCCAATGCCGCGACGCAAAGGGTGCTGACGCCGTTCCGTATCCGACAATTGGTCGCGCGGCTGGCCCCCGGCGAGCGGATCGGGCTGGAGAAGCTGGCGACGCTGCTCCAGGCGAACGGCTATGTCCGTACCGAGACGGTCCATGACCAGGGCGAGTTCGCGGTGCGCGGCGGGCTGGTCGACCTGTTCCCCAGCGGCGAGCAACAGGCGCTGCGCCTCGACTTTTTCGGCGACGAGATCGAGAGTGTCCGCACCTTCGACCCCGCCGACCAGCGGACGACCGGGCGGATCGAGGGCTTCACGCTGCTCCCCGCGTCCGAGGCGCTGCTCGACGAGGAATCGATCAAGCGGTTCCGCACCCGATACCGCGAGACCTTCGGCGCGACCGCGACCGGCGATCCGCTCTATCAGGCGGTGTCGGAGGGGCGGCGCATGGCGGGGATGGAGCATTGGCTGCCGCTGTTCGAAGACAAGCTGTCGACGCTGTTCGAGCATCTCGGCGATGCGGTGGTGGTGCGCGACAATGGCGTCGCGGCGGCGGCGATCGCACGGTTCGAGGCGGTGGCCGACTATTACGAGAACCGCAAGCGCGCCGAAGCGGCCCAGCCGGGCAGCTTCCGCCCCCTGCCCGCCAAGTCGCTCTACCTGGCGCCCAAGGAATGGGACGAAGGGCTGGCGGTGGCGACCGCGCATCTGGTCACGCCCTTTCATGAACCGGAAAGCGCCACCGTCCTCGACTTCGAGGTGGACGGCGCGCGCGACTTCGCCCCCGAGCGTGCCGCCCATGCCAATATCTATGAGGCCGTGGTCGACCATGTCGAGGCGCTGCGCAAGGAGGGCCGCAAGCCCGTCCTCGCCAGCTATTCGGTCGGCGCGCGCGAGCGGCTGGGCAGCCTGCTCAAGGATCATGGGCTGAAGGGCGCCAAGGCCGCCGAAAGCTGGCAGGAGGCGCTGGGTATCGCCGATACCGCGAAGAGCTTTGGCGTCGCGCTGGTCGTGCTGCCGCTCGATCACGGCTTCACCGCGCCGGGCGTCGCGGTGCTGACCGAGCAGGACATGCTGGGCGACCGGCTGGTCCGGCGGCAGAAGCGGCGCAAGTCAGCGGACGCCTTCCTGGCGGAGCTGGCGACGCTCTCGCCCGGCGATCTGGTGGTCCATTCGGATCACGGCATCGGCCGCTATGAGGGGCTGACCTCGATCCCCGTCGGCAAAAGCCCGCACGACTGCGTCGCGCTCTCCTATGCGGGCGGCGACAAGCTGTACGTGCCCGTCGAGAATCTCGAAGTGCTGACCCGCTATGGCTCAGGCGAAGACGGCGCGACGCTCGACCGGCTGGGCGGCGAAGCGTGGCAGCGGCGCAAGTCGAAGATGAAGGAGCGCATCCGCGAGATCGCGGGTGAGTTGATCGCCACCGCCGCCGAACGCGCGCTGCGCCCCGGCGAGGTGGCCGAGCCGGACAGCGCGGGTTATCCGGCGTTCGTCGACCGCTTTCCCTATGAGGAAACGGACGATCAGGATCGCGCGATCGACGATGTGCTGGGCGACCTGACCGCCGGCAAGCCGATGGACCGGCTGATCGTCGGAGATGTCGGATTCGGCAAGACCGAGGTGGCGCTGCGGGCCGCCTTCGTCGCGGCGATGGCGGGGATGCAGGTGGCGGTGGTCTGTCCGACGACGCTGCTCGCGCGCCAGCATTACAACAATTTCGTCGCCCGGTTCGAAGGTTTCCCGATCAAGATCGGTCGCCTCTCCCGCCTCGTCACCGCGACCGAGGCCAAGAAGACCAAGGACGGCGCGGCGAGCGGCGATATCGATATCGTCGTCGGCACCCATGCGCTGCTGGCCAAGAATGTCGAATTCAAGAGGCTGGGCCTGGTCATCGTCGATGAGGAACAGCGGTTCGGCGTGACGCACAAGGAACGGCTGAAGGCGTTGAAGGCCGATGTCCATATGCTGACGCTGACCGCGACGCCGATCCCACGCACACTGCAAATGGCGATGTCGGGCCTGCGCGAGCTGTCGGTGATCCAGACGCCGCCGGTCGATCGGCTCGCGGTGCGGACCTATGTCATGCCGTGGGACCCGGTGGTGCTCCGCGAGGCTCTCTTGCGCGAACATTATCGCGGCGGACAGAGCTTCCTCGTCACCCCGCGCGTCGCCGACCTGCCCGACATCGAGGAATATCTGCGCAAGGAAGTGCCCGAGGTTCGCTATGTCGTCGCGCATGGCCAGATGTCGGCGACGGAAGTCGAGGAGCGCATGTCCGCCTTCTACGACCGCAAGTTCGAGGTGCTCGTGTCCACCACCATCATCGAGAGCGGCATCGACATTCCGTCGGCCAATACGATGATCGTCAACCGCGCCGACCGCTTCGGCCTGGCCCAGCTCTATCAGTTGCGCGGGCGCGTCGGCCGGTCGAAGACCCGCGCCTATGCCTATATGGTCACGCCGCCGGAGCGCCAGATGACCGAGGCGGCGGAGAAGCGACTGAAGGTGCTGTCCGATCTCGACTCGCTGGGCGCAGGGTTCCAGTTGGCCAGCCATGATCTCGACATTCGCGGCGCGGGCAATTTGCTCGGCGACGAACAGTCGGGGCATATCAAGGAGGTCGGCTACGAACTCTACCAGTCGATGCTCGAAGAGGCGATCCTGGAGGCCAAGGCGGGCGGCGCGTTCGAGAAGAAGCGCGACTTCTCACCGCAGATCACCGTCGATGCACCGATCCTGATCCCCGACGACTATGTCCCCGACCTCGACCTGCGCATGGGGCTGTATCGCCGCCTCAACGACTTGGAAAAGCATCAGGAGGTCGAGGAATTCGCTGCCGAGATGATCGACCGCTTCGGCCCCTTGCCCGAGGCGACCGACAATCTGATCCAGGTCATCAAGATCAAGCTGAACGCCCGGACGGCGTGCATCGCCAAGATGGACGTCGGCCCGCGCGGGGTGCTCATCAGCTTCCACGACAACCGCCCGCCCAATGTCGACGGGCTGTTCGCCTATGTCGAGCGGTTGGGCGAGCTGGCGAAGCTGCGCCCCGACGGCAAGCTGGTTCTCAATCGTGCCTGGCCCGACGCCAAGGCGCGGCTGCACGGCGCGCTGCAATTGTCCAAGGGGCTGGCGAAGGCGGCAGGCTGAAATTTCCGCCCCTCCATCACGGGATCGCCGCCCGGTGATGGAGGGCCCCGACCGCGTCGGCTAAGCGGTCATGGCCGGCGGCGTCATCGCGATCAGGCCGCGCATTCCATCTCGTCCTTCACCATCGCGATCAGCGCCGCCTCGTCCAGCGCCGCGGAGCGCAGGAACCCCTGATAGGTTTCGCAACCCAACCGTCCCAGCAGATGCGCCTGGTCCGCCGTCTCCACCCCCTCGGCGATGATGCCCAGGCCCAGCCGCTCGGCAATACGGATGATCCCGCGAACCACGATCCGGTCACGCTTCGACCCGTCGACCTCACCGACCAGCGCGCGGTCGAGCTTCAGATAATCGATCGGCAGACTGGTGAGATAGGCCAGGCTGGAATAGCCCGTGCCGAAATCGTCGATCGCCACCCGGACACCCGCCCCGCGCAGCACATCGAGAACCATCGCCGCCCGGTCGAGTTCGGTGATCAGCCCGGTCTCGGTAATCTCGACTGTCAGCCGCTCGATCGGAAACCCGCTCTCGGCCACCCGATCGAGGAAAAGCCGGGCGAAGCCCGCCCGCGCCAGATCGGCGGCGGTGATGTTGATCGACACGCGAAGATGGGCCAGCGATTCGGGCCAGCGTGCCGCGCGTTGCAGCGCGATATGCTGGATATGATCCGACAACGCCAGACCCAGATCCGCCCGCTCCGCCGCCGAGAACAGCGGATCGGCGCCCAGCGCGCCCAGCGTCGGATGTTGCCAGCGCGCCAGTGCCTCGACGCCGGTGATCCGGCCCGTCTTGATCGCGACCTGAGGCTGGAAAACGATGTCGATCTCCCCCCGTTCGATCGCATGATGCAGATCCGCGCCCAGCACGTCGAGCGGCGCGACATTGCCCGGATGCGCGAACCGCAGCATCGCGCCGTCGCTCGCCCGCGCCCGCGCCAGCGCCTCGCCCGCGCGCGCCAGCAGGATACCCGCATCCTCGCCCGGCCGATGCTCGGCCATGCCCAGGCGCACGCCCAGCCGCATCGGCTGCGCACCCGCATGAAATGGGACGGCGAGCAGCGCCTCGAGCGATTCGGCGACCGCCATCGCCTTGCCATGATCGGCGACCCCCGCCATCACGAACTCGGCCCCGCCCGAACGGGCGACGATCGCGACCCCGCCAAAGGCCTCGGCGGCGGCGGCCTGCATCCGGGCCTCGACCGCGCGCAGCAGCATGTTGCCCGCCGGACGGCCATGCGCCGCGTTGATGAGATCCAGCCGCGAGAGCGAGACGATGATCGCGATACAGGGCTGGCCCTGGGCGATCACGTCGTCCACCCAGCGACGGACCTCGCCCACCTCGCCATCCGCATGGCTGCGGCGACGGCGGATGTCGAGCGTTCGCCGGGCATGCCGCTCGGCCAGCTTGAGCGACACGTCGATCATCGCGGGATCGGAATCGGGCGCCAGGATATGCGTCGCCCCGGCCGCGAGAAAGGCATCCAGCGTTGAAGCCAGGCTGTCGGGCACCGCGACGAGCATCGCGGCGCCGGTCGCGGCGATCACGGCGCCCAGCGCCTGCGCCGCGCGCAGGGCCTGATCCGACCGCCCGCGCGCATCGATCAGCGCGACCCGAGCCTCGCTTGCCAGAAAGGCGCCGACCAGGACATCGCCCGCCACCGGCTCGCCATCATGCGGCGCCGTCGACCAGATCGCCCAGCCGGCGCGGATAATCGCCTCGTCCAACATGACAGGATGTTGGAACGAAAGGGCAAATACCGCCGTTCTCCTGTCGTGGGTGTTCAAAGCGAATTCGTCCTGCGTCATGCGCGCACCCTATCCACTGGCATCGGCAACACCAACGGCAATCGATCTTGCCGCCGTCCCGTCATGGGTCTAGCCTTCTGACGATGGCAGGTGCCGACCGCCCGAGAAATGGGTCGATGATCGACCAGCATGGCCGCACGATCCGTTATCTCCGGATTTCGGTCACCGATCGGTGCGACCTGCGTTGCCGCTATTGCATGGCCGAAAAGATGACCTTCCTGCCGCGCGCGAAGCTGCTCAGCCTGGAGGAAATCGCGGTCATCGCCGAACGCTTCATCGCGCGTGGCGTGACCCGTATCCGCCTGTCGGGGGGCGAACCCCTGGTCCGGCGTGATGTCGCGGATCTGGTCCATCGACTGGGCAGCCATGTCGGGCACGGGCTGGACGAACTGACCATGACCACCAACGGCACGCGGCTGGCCGAGCATGCTGGCTCGCTGGCGGCGGCGGGCGTCCGGCGGATCAACGTCAGCCTGGACAGCCGCGATCCCGACCGCTTCCGCCACATCACCCGCCATGGCGATGTGGACCAGGTGATCGGCGGGATCCTCGCCGCGCGCGATGCCGGACTGTCGATCAAGATCAACATGGTCGCGCTCAAGGCGCTGAACGAGGATGAGATCGGCCCGATGCTCGCCTGGTGCATCGCGGAGCGGCTGGACCTGTCGCTGATCGAGACGATGCCGCTGGGCGCGATCGATGAGGATCGCGTCGACCGCTTCCTGCCGCTGACCACCGTGTTCGACCGTCTGTCCGCCGATTTCCCGCTGCACCGTGCCGGGCATCGCACGGGAGGCCCCGCCCGCTATTGGCAGGTGGAGGGAACACAGACCCGGCTCGGCCTCATCTCGCCGCTCACCGCCAATTTTTGTGACGGTTGCAACCGGGTGAGGCTGACGACCGAGGGCAAGCTGTATATGTGTCTCGGCCATGAGGACCAGGTGGATTTGAAAGCGGCCCTGCGCGAGGGCGGGGTAAAGGCATTGGACGCGGCGATCGATGCCGGTCTGGCGACCAAGCCCGCACGCCATGATTTCCGCATTGCCAGGGGCATGGCCCCGGCAGTGACGCGGCACATGAGCGTGACCGGCGGATGAGCGTGTCGCTTCGGCGGGCGCTGGTCGCCTCGCCCACCGCACCCGCCCGGGAGGCGGCGGCCGAACTGGCGCAGAGCGCCGACTGGGTCGATTTCGACGAAGCCGACTATGTCATCGCGCTGGGTGGCGACGGCTTCATGCTGCAAACCTTGCACCGCATGCTCGAACGGCGGCGCGGGCCGGTGCCCGTATTCGGCATGAACCTGGGCACCGTCGGCTTTCTGATGAACGAGTGGCGCCCTTATGGCCTGGAGGAACGCCTGACCCGCGCCAAGCCCTTCCGCGTCACCCCGCTTCAGATGACCGCGACGGGGATCGATGGCCGCGTGCATACGATGCCCGCGATCAACGAGGTCTCGCTGCTGCGCGAGACGCGGCAGACCGCCAAGCTGGAGGTGCTGGTCAACGACCGCGTCGTGCTGCCCGAACTGGCTTGCGACGGCATTCTGGCCGCGACGCCGGCGGGCTCCACCGCCTATAATTTCTCCGCGCAGGGGCCGATCCTGCCGCTCGGCTCGGCGCTGATCGCACTGACCCCGATCAGCCCGTTCCGGCCCCGGCGCTGGCGCGGCGCGATCCTGCCCGACAAGGCGCGGATCTCGGTCCGCGTCCTCGATCCGGGCAAGCGCCCCGTGTCCGCCGTCGCCGACCAGCGCGAGGTGCGCGATGTGGCGCAGGTCGATATCAGCATGGATCGCTCGCGGGAACTCACCCTGATGTTCGATCCCGAACACGCGCTGGACGACCGCATCACCATGGAGCAGTTCGTCTCCTGACGGCCCCGGTTATCCACAACTTTGACCTTAAGCTTTTCGCAAAACCGTCAAAAAAGGGGTTGCGGCTTTTCTCGAGCCGTTTATAGGACCGCTCCACAACGCCGAAACGTTCCCTGATAGCTCAGCGGTAGAGCTCTCGACTGTTAATCGAGCGGCCGTAGGTTCGAATCCTACTCAGGGAGCCATTCTGCATCAGCAGAATTGGCCGGGCTTGTATAGGCGGTCCGCCACCGCACCAATCGCTCCTTCCCGCAAAATTTGATGGTCGTACGGAACGCGAAGGTCAGCCCTTCATGGGTACCCCGCGCCCGCTGGCCAAGGGTTGCTTTGCGAAACCCTGACAGCATGAGCGGGCGAATTCGATGACCGCGGCCCCATCGTCCAGGATAGCGTCATACGGCTCATGCGTCCGCAACGGTGATCGTCACGGACGCAGCAACCACATGATCGGCGACCATCCCGCATCGCCAACGACGTCAGAGGGGTGGAACGGGCGCGAAACCTCGCCGCGCCCGGATCATTCCACTTCCAGGATGACGGCATCGACCGCGAGACTGTCGCCCACCTGCGCCTCGACGGTCTTGACCGTGCCGGACTTGGCGGCACGCAGGATGTTTTCCATCTTCATCGCCTCGACGATGGCGAGAGGCTGGCCGGCCTCGACCCGGTCGCCCTCGGCCACGTCGAGACGGACAAGCAGGCCCGGCATCGGCGCGATCAGGAATCGGGACAGGTCGGGCGGGATCTTCTCGATCAGGTGCCGTGCATAGGGTGCCGCGCGGGCGGGCAGGACACGAACCTGATGGCTGGCCCCGCGGGTCGTCAGGCGAAAGCCCGTGCGGGTCCTGGCGATCCGTACGCTCAGCGTCTCGCCCGCCTCATCCTCGATCGTGATCATCCGGTCGCCCGGCGTGTACGCGATCGCCAGATCCAGATCGTCGCCGTCGACCGACAGCCTGTCGGGCGAGACGTTAACCTGATGGTCCGTGCCCGCGATCCGCACCGTCCAGTCGGCGGGCGGTTGCAGCCGGTCGCCCAACTGGCCATCGATGCGCCGCGCCCGGTCCGCTTCGGCCGTGGCGGCGAAGGCAGCCACGGCGGCCAGCGTGCGGACCAGTGCATCGGACGCGGGCGCGCCATGGAATCCCTCGGGATATTCCTCGGCGATGAAGCCGGTCGACAGCGCGCCCGAACGGAAGCGCGGATGCTGCATCAGCGCGGAGAGGAAATCGATGTTCGTGCCCGGCCCGACGATCTCGAACGCATCGAGCGCGGCGACCTGTGCGTCGATCGCGGCTTCGCGCGTGGGAGCCCAGGTGACCAGCTTCGCGATCATCGGGTCATAGAAGATACTGACCTCGCCACCCTCGGCGACGCCGTCATCGACGCGGACACGCGCGTCGTCATCGGCCTGTTCGACCGGCGGGGCATAGCGCACCAGCCGCCCGGTGGACGGCAGGAAGCCGCGATACGGATCCTCGGCATAGACCCGATTCTCGACCGCCCAGCCGCTGATGGTCACATCGTCCTGGGTGAAGGACAGGGGCTCTCCGGCCGCGACGCGGATCATCTGCTCGACCAGGTCGAGGCCCGTAATTTCCTCGGTCACCGGATGCTCGACCTGGAGCCGGGTGTTCATCTCAAGGAAATAGAAGCTCTCGCCGGTCTGGTCCGCGCCAGACACGATCAACTCGACCGTGCCCGCCGAATAATAGCCGACCGCCCGGGCCAGCGCGACCGCCTGTTCGCCCATGGCGCGGCGCATGGCGGGCGTGACGAAGGGCGACGGCGCCTCCTCCACCACCTTCTGGTGGCGGCGCTGTACCGAGCATTCGCGCTCGGCGAGATAGACGATGTTGCCATGCTGGTCGCCCAGCAACTGGATTTCGATGTGGCGCGGGCTCTCGATGAACTTCTCGATGAACACGCGGTCGTCGCCGAAGCTCGCCAGGCCTTCCCGCCTGGTGGCCTCGAACCCTTCCCGGACATCGGCTTCGGACCAGGCGAGCCGCATCCCCTTCCCGCCGCCACCGGCGGAGGCCTTCATCATCACCGGAAAGCCGATCTCGACGGCGATGCGCACCGCTTCCTCGGTATCGGCGATCTCGCCCAGATAGCCGGGCACGACATTGACCCCGGCCGCCTTGGCGAGCTTCTTGGATTCGATCTTGTCGCCCATCGCGGCGATGGCGTTCGGCGGCGGGCCGATGAACGCCACCCCAGCCTCGGCACAGGCGCGGGCGAAGCTCTCACGCTCCGACAGGAAGCCATAGCCGGGGTGAATCGCATCCGCGCCAGTCGCCTTTGCCGCGGCCAGAATGAGGTCCGCCTTCAGATAGCTTTCCGCCGCCGGCGCCGGCCCCAGCCGTACCGCTTCATCGGCCAGCCGGACATGCGGCGCGCCCGCATCGGCGTCCGAATACACGGCGACCGTCGCAATGCCCATGGCGCGCGCGGTGCGGATCACCCGGCACGCAATCTCACCACGATTGGCGATCAGGATCTTCTGGAACACGGGTGCCTCTCCTCTTGTCTCGTTGGTCCGCGTCGCCGCCGGTTTATTCGGCGGCGACGCGCAAGGGCTCGGCGCCCTCCATCGGCCTCAGGCCAAGCCTGGCGAAGAGCGCCGCATCGGCATCCTCGCCCGCATTGCCCGCCGTCAGCAGCTTGTCGCCGGTGAAGATCGAGTTCGCCCCCGCCAGGAAGCACAGCGCCTGCGTCGCCGCCGCCATGCTCTCGCGCCCCGCCGACAGGCGGACCATGCTCATCG
>NZ_JAVSCQ010000049.1:0-12788 GCF_040560405.1 Facivitalis istanbulensis | reverse complement strand
TGACGCTCGGCTACCAATTTGACGCGAACGACAATCGCACGCGGATGACGTATCCCGACGGCACCTTTTTTACGTTCGACTACGACAGCCTTGACCGCCGGACGGCCGTCCGCGAGAACGGCGGGACAGTGGGCGGATTCAACCGGTTGTCGCAACGCTTCGCAATTGGAGGCGCGCGATGGACATCAAGAAGCGGCGTTCCAGCCGTTGCACCCGGTCACGATTGCGGTCGCCGGGCAGGCCGCCGGTTGCCAACCGGGAAGAGCGTGCATTGTTCTGGCGGTATGTAGCTGCCGGGATGAGCAGCGAGGCGGCAGCGGTGAAGGCAGGAGCGTCACAACCGGTCGGCAGTCGTTGGTTTCGGGAGGCAGGCGGGATGCCACCGGCGGCATTCAGACTATCGGCCAAGCCGTTGTCGGGCAGATACCTGTCGCTGGCAGAGCGTGAGGAGATTGCGTTACTGCTGGCCCGAGGGCATGGCGTATGTGAGATCGCCCGCCAGCTCGGTCGTGCGGCATCGACCATCTCACGCGAGATCCGGCGCAACGCCGCCACCCGCAGCGGCAATTTCGACTATCGTGCGACGACGGCCCAGTGGCATGCCGAGCGGGCAGCACGCCGCCCCAAGGTCGCCAGGCTGGCCGCTAATGACATTGCGACGCTGGGTCGAAGACCGTCTGGGCGGTGCGGTTGCCAAACCTGGCGCGCCACCTGTCGCCGGTCCGGTGGTCTCATCATGGACGGGACGACGACATGGACCGCGCCAGAACCGGCGCTGGTCAACGGCATGGAGCCCGGAGCAGATTGCCGGGCGTCTGCCCATCGACTTTCCGGATGACGCCAGCATGCGCATCAGCCACGAAGCCATCTATCAGGCGCTGTTCGTGCAGGGACGGGGAGCGTTGCGCCGCGATCTCGCCGCCTGCCTGCGCAGCGGCGGGGTTCTCCGCATGCCCCGGGCGCGGGCAGGCCAGCGCGGCAAGGGCTTCGTGTCGCCCGACATCATGATCAGCGAGCGTCCGGCAGAAGCCGAGGATCGCGCCGTACCGGGGCACTGGGAGGGCGACCTCATCCTTGGGCTCGGCAGCTCGGCGATCGGCACGCTGGTTGAGCGTCCGACGCGCTTCACGATGCTGCTCCATCTGCCCCGCCTGGAAGGCTACGATGGCAAGCCGCGCATCAAGAATGGACCGGCACTGGCCGGCCACGGTGCCGGCGCGGTGCGGGACGCCATCACACGCACCATCATCACCTTGCCGGAGGAACTGCGCCGCTCGCTCACCTGGGATCAGGGCGCGGAGATGGCACAGCACGCCCGTCTCAAGATCGATGCCGGCGTGCAGGTCTATTTCTGCGATCCGCAAAGTCTCTGGCAGCGCGGCACCAATGAAAACACAAACGGGCTGCTGCGCCAGTATTTTCCCAAAGGCACCGACCTCAGCGCGCATAGCGCCGACACACTCGCCGCCGTCCCAGCGACCCTCAATGGTCGACCACGCAAGACGCTGGGCTGGAAAACCCCTGCCGAAGCGCTTGACCAATGCCTCGCACAAATCGAAGAACACGGCGTTGCGACAACCGGTTGAATCCGCCCAATATGTGTCTATCAAGTACACCGAACGCCTCGCCGAAGCGGGGATCGAGCCGTCGGTCGGTAGCGTCGGCGACAGCTATGACAACGCTTTGGCCGAGGTGATCCACCGGCGCGGACCCTGGCGCAGCTTTGAGGCGGTCGAATACGCCACGCTCGAATGGGTCGACTGGTTCAACCATCGTCGGCTGCTCGAGCCCATCGGCAACATCCCGCCCGCCGAAGCCGAAGATCAATATTATGCTGCCGCAGACAAGATCGATATGGCAGCCTGACTCACAACCCAATGCCTCCGGCAGACCCGGCGCGGTTCAGGAATCGTTTCTCGTACGGAGAGAAGGAATCCGTAGGCAACGATGCAAAGGCTGGCATGGTGATGAAATCATCGCCTCCCTCTGCCTTCATAATGGCCGAGCCCCTGCTCTTGCTTGAGTTCGCGATAATCGCGCTCGATCCGCCATCTCATCTTTGTCACGGCTACGAGTTCGTGCAGCTTCATCGTTTCTGGTAAAGTGGACAACCAATATTTGAGGGGCTCCTTATCGCCATCGGGCCATTCGACGATGAACCATTCTTCGGCTCGCGGCTGGGGGAGATTATAATCTCTGAACGCGACACGCAGCCGCACGGCGGCAAAGCGCGATGCCAGCTCGGTGTTCATACCCTCGCGCCAGGTGACGGTCTTCCACGCCTGGCCGGCAAGCTCTCGGCCAGCGCCTTAGCGGAGAGCGGTTTGTGATCTTTGCGTCGTTGTACCAGCCTGGGCGGCCGCCCTTTTCCGGTCCACGCCTTCGGTGGTAGCGGGCCTTCGCCGGGACGCCAGACACTGACCATCGGCTGGACACCGACAGAGTAAACCAGCCCAAGATCGCTCAATGCGCTGGGAAACGCGCCATCCGCGCCGTAGCCGGCATCGGCAAGGACAACGCCGACCGGCGTCTGCGCCGCAAGCGCAGCGCGGATCTGATCAATCGCGATCTGCGGCCTGGTTTGGAAGACGATCTCGTCGGGTATCTTCGCCTTTTGCCGGGGTTCAGGATCGTCCAGCCAGATCTCCGGAACGTAAAGCCGCCACGCAACCGGCAAGCTGGCGCCTTCGTTCGCGACGGAAAGGCTGACCGCCACCTGGCAGGTGTCCTGCTTGCCGAGCTGGCCGCAATATTGACGAGCGACGCCGACAGAATGCTTCCCTTTCTTCGGGAAACCCGTGTCGTCGATGATCCAGGCTGTGATCGGCCCGCCGCGTTCTACCATGCGCGGCAACGCCCAGTCGCGGACCCGCCCCATCAAAGCTTCATCAGACCAGGGCGCTTGCCCCACGAAATGCAACAAGGACTGATGCTTGGCGGAAACCCGCGCCGGCGCCGTTACCACCGCCAGCGGCTATACGCTCTTGCGCGCTACCGGCATCATCAACCCTGTACAATAGTCCCGGAGCGGTTCCGCTCGGTCCGCATGCCCGATGACCCCTGTCAGCGCCTTTACATAGACTTCGAACGCCTCCGCCGCGCTGCCGCCTGTGCTCTCCATGCCGCTCATCTATCGCTGTGAATCAGCAGGCTATCATGTTTCCGCTAGCCGCGAATCCCCCAAACACCGATTTTCTGACTCAGTAAGATTAGCAGGCTGCTGGAAAAGGGCACGGCGTAGCAATGAAGGTGGTTTCATCGCCACTATCGAAGGCCATTGCGCCGGAGCCATCGGCGTCGATGCGGATGCAGGCCGTGGCGCACAGGTCGAGATGCTCGCGCGACTATGGCGTGGCCTCGACGATCCGCCACCGGCCGACTGGCCCGGTCATCACCCCGTCTCCAGCAGCCGGGGCAGCCGGATGAGGTTGCAGGCTACGACGCTCAGCGTGAAGGCGAAGCGGACGCGCGCCAACCCGCGAAAGCGCGTGTTGCCCTGTCCGGCGGCCGATTTCACCCAGCCGAACACCTCCTCGATCCGCTTGCGGACGCGCTGGTTGGCGGCGTAGCCGGGATACCGGGTGGTGCGCCCGTCGATCGCCGAGCGCCGGCCACTGGTGTTCTGTGCGACATGTGGGGTCACGCAACGGTCGCGCAGGTCCGACACGAAATCGCGCGTGTCATAGGCCCGGTCCGCGCCCAGCGTGATGCGTCGCCCCTCGGACCGGTCGAGATCGTCCACCATCGCCACCGCGGTCAGCCGCTCGGCGAACCCGGCCGCGCGCGTGGTTTGGGTATCGACCACCAGCCCGTGGCGGTTCTCCATCCGCACATGGCCCATGTCGCACAGCCCTGGCGCCCGTGCCGGCACTCTTGCGGTACAGCCGCGCATCGGGATCGGTGAGCGAGGCGTGCGTGTCGTTGCTCCGCTTCGTACCCCGAAAGTCGACCTCGGCGTTGCGCGAAACGGGGCGTCCGCCCGGATCGTCGCCGGGCGGGCCGTCGCCATCGGCGTCATCCTTCGGGCGCAAGCTCTTCATGCATGCACCATGCATCGATCAGCGTGCCGTCCACCGAGAAGTGGTCACTCGACAACAGTCGGCGGACGCGCGGCAGCGCCAGGATCGACGACAGGAAACGCGCCGCGATCTCGCCTTCCAGCAGCCGCTCGCGGTTCTTCGAGAATGTCGATGCATCCCACACCCGCTCGTCCACGCCCAGCCCGACGAACCAGCGGAACGACAGATCGAAATCCAGCCGCTCGATCATCTGGCGTTCCCAGCGGATGCCGTGGAACAACTGCAACAGCAGCGCGCGCAGCAGCTTCTCCGGGGCGATCGACGGTCGCCCGATCCGCGAATAGAGCGCCTCAAGGTCGGGCCCGATCCCCGCCAGCCCCGCATTCACCACCGCGCGGATCCTGCGCAACGGATGGCCCGCCGGCATCCGCCGCTCCAGATCGACGTACGAGAACAATTCTCCCGACCGCGCGTCGCCTCCCCGCATCTTTTTACCCTCATCGCTTCAGTCGCGATGAATCACCTCCCGCCGTCCACGCCAAGCCTTTTTCAGCACCCTGCTAGCGCCACCCGCGCCTTGAACTCACCCGTATACCGCTTCCGCGTCGTCTTCATTGCCGTCCGTCCCTTACGTCCGGGATAGCTCAGCCTCCTGTCCGGAAAACCGGCACCACCTCAATCATCGATCCCATCCTGTCGGTCGCAAGCCGACGGGTAACGGCATTCCTGTGGTCGGAGATGCTGGACGTATCCGAGCGACGGGTGTGCTGGGTACTTGGGCAGCACCGATCGACGCAGCGCAAGGTGCCGTGCGGGGCAGATGACGAAGAGGCGCTGACTGACGACATCGTCGCGCTGGCCAGGCAGTACGGGCGCTACGGCTATCGCCGGGTGAGCGCGCTGCTGCATGCCGCTGGGTGGTTGGCGAACCACAAGCGGATGGAGCGGATCTGGCGGCGCGAAGGATTGAAAGTGCCCCGGCGCCAGCAAAAACGCGGGCGGCTGTGGCTGAACGACGGTTCGTGCATCAGGCTACGACCGGATCCATCGGCCGAGCCCGGTCCGCAGTTCGGAGCCGGTCTCGAAAGCGTTCAGATAGACACATTCGTACTTCAGCCGCAACGCCAGCCGAGGACAAACCCGCGCGCGCCGCCAGTCGAGAAGGCCGCAAGCAGATCGCCGGGTTCTTTACCGCGGACATGTCATTGGCGATGCATATGATGGCCAGACGGCAGGGCCGGAGCCTCCAGGCCCAGATGGTCGAGGCGTTCAACGACGTACTGCGAAAATATGGAGAAAGCCCCGTGGAGGAGTGAGTGGGACGGTAGAACCGCCCCACTCCTATATTAGTTCTTGACTGCGTTCAGAATGGCCCGCCCATAAGCCGTCTTCTTGAAACGTTCACCAGCAGCCCGTGCCTGATCGGCAGAAATGAAGCCCATCTCATAGGCTATTTCCTCAAGACAGGCGACTTGCACACCCTGGCGGTGCTGTAGCGTCCGGACGAACTCACCGGCCTCCAGCAGGCTGTCATGGGTGCCGGTGTCGAGCCAGGCGTAACCGCGGCCCATCTGTTCGACATAGAGGTCGCCCGCTTCCATATAGAGGCGGTTAAGATCGGTGATCTCGAGCTCACCGCGCGCTGACGGCTTCAGGTTACGCGCGAATTCGACGACGCGGTTGTCGTAGAAATACAGGCCCGTGACCGCATGGTTGGACTTCGGCTTTTCGGGCTTTTCCTCCAGGCTGACCGCGCGGCCGCCTTCGCCGAACTCGACCACGCCGTAGCGTTCGGGATCCTCGACGCGGTAGCTGAACACGGTGGCGCCCTTGGGCCGCGCGACCGCGCTGGCCAGTAGTTCGGTCAGATGTGCGCCAAAGAAGATGTTGTCGCCCAGCACCAGCGCGACGTTGTCGTCACCGATGAAGTCCGCGCCGATGGTGAAAGCCTGCGCCAGCCCGTCGGGGCTGGGCTGTTCGGCATAGGACACGGTCAGGCCGAACGCCGAGCCATCCCCGAAAAGACGGCGGTAATTGTCGATGAACTCGGGGCTCGAGATGATCAGGATGTCGCGGATGCCCGCCAGCATCAGGACGCTTAGCGGATAGTAGATCATCGGCTTGTCATAGACCGGCAGCAGTTGCTTGTTGACCGCCAGGGTGGCGGGGTGAAGCCGGGTGCCCGAACCTCCGGCGAGGATGATGCCCTTCATTGCGTGGCTCCGATCAGTTCGTCAAGAATGTCGCTGAGCGCCGCCTGCCAGTCGCGCGGGGCGATTCCATAGGCGGCGTAGATGGCGCTATGGCTCAGCCGGGAATTGGCGGGCCGTACCGCAGGGGTGGGATAGTCGCTGCTGGGGATCGGCACGACCTCGGCCGTGGGACCACCGCGCAAGCCCGACTGGCGAAATATCTCGGTGGCGAAATCGGCCCAGCTAATCGACCCGGCATTGCTGAAGTGGAAGGTGCCGGGAGGGGCATCCTCGTCCTCGACTAGCCGCTGGGTGATGGTCATCAGCACGTTCGCCAGATCGGCTGCGCTGGTCGGCGCGCCGTGCTGGTCGGCAACGACCGACAGGGTGTCGCGGGTTTCGGCCAGGCGCAGCATCGTCTTGATGAAGTTGTGGCCATGCGCCGACACCACCCAGGCGGTGCGGACGATGACATGGCGCGCGCCGGAGGTCCGCACTGCCAGCTCGCCGCCCAGCTTGGACGCGCCGTAAACGCCGAGCGGCGCGACCGGATCGTTCACCTCCCAGGCGCCCTGGCGGTCGCCGGCAAAGACATAGTCGGTGGACACCTGGACGAGCGGAATGCCCGCCTTCGCGCAGGCCTCGCCAAAGGCGGCTGGGGCCATCGCGTTGACCGCCCAGGCAGTCACCACATCGCTCTCGGCCTTGTCGACCGCGGTATAGGCTGCACCGTTGATGACCGCAGCAAAGGGACGCGAGGCGACCATAGCCGCGATCGCCTCGCTGTCGCGCAGGTCGAGCGTGTCATGGTCGATCGCCACGATCTCATAGCCTTGCGGCCAGGCGCAACGCTGCAGCTCGGTGCCGAGCTGGCCCCCGGCGCCCGTCACCAGGATGGCGTGCGATGTGGTTGCCGACATCAGGCGACGCCGCGACGCTCGGACGCCTTGGCGGCGACCAGCGGACGCCACCAGGCCTCGTTGGCCAGATACCATTCGACCGTCTTGCGGATGCCAGTCTCGAAGGTCTCGGCCGGGGTCCAGCCCAACTCGGCACCGATGCGGCCCGCGTCGATCGCATAGCGCTTGTCATGACCCGGCCGGTCGGCGACCTCGGTTATCTGTTCGGCATAGGGGCTGCCATCGGCGCGCGGGCGCAGTTCGTCGAGGATCGCGCAGAGCGTCTTCACGACCTCGATATTCTGGCGCTCGTTATGGCCGCCGACATTGTAGGTGCGGCCCGGCTGCCCACGCTCGAACACCACCTGCAGCGCGCGGACATGGTCCTCGACATACAGCCAGTCGCGCACTTGGTCGCCCTTGCCGTAGATGGGGAGCTTCTCGCCATCGAGCGCCTTTGCGATCATCAGCGGGATCAGCTTTTCGGGGAAGTGATAGGGTCCGTAATTGTTCGAGCAGTTGGTGATGAGCACTGGCAGCCCGAAGGTATGCCCCCAGGCCGAAACCAGATGGTCCGATCCCGCCTTCGACGCCGAATAGGGCGAGCGCGGGTCATAGGGCGTCTCCTCGGTGAACAGCCCGGTCTCGCCCAGCGTGCCGTACACTTCGTCGGTCGAGATATGGTGGAAGCGGAAGGCGACCTTGGCCTGTTCGTCCAGGCTCAACCAGTAGCTGCGTGCCTCGGCGAGCATCACATAAGTGCCGACGACGTTGGTCTGCACAAAGGCGCCGGGGCCGTCGATCGAGCGGTCGACATGGCTCTCGGCGGCTAGGTGGGTGATGACGTCGGGACGGAATTCGGCGATCGCGGCACGCACGGCGTCGGCGTCGCAGATATCGCCCTGGACGAACTGGTAGCGATCGCTGTCGGCGACCCGTTCGACCGTCGAGAGCGTGCCCGCATAGGTCAGCTTGTCGAAGTTCAGGACCTCATGGGTCGTGTTCTCGATGAGGTGCCGGACGAGCGCCGAGCCGATGAACCCGGCCCCGCCGGTGACGAAGATACGCATGTTGGATTCCTCTTAGGAGAGCGGGGCCAGCGGGCGGCCATCATAGGCAAAGGGACTGTCGAACTCGGCGAGCGTCGGCTGCACCTTGTCCTTTTCGCTCAACTCGGGCGTGGTACCGACGGGCATCGGCCAGTCGATGCCGATACTGTCCCAGCGAATGCCGCCGTCATTCTGCGGCGCATAGGTGTCCGAGCATTTGTAGGTGACTTCGCAATCCGGCTCGAGCGTGACGAAGCCGTGCGCAAAGCCGATCGGAATGAACAGCTGGTGGCCGTTCTCAGCCGACAGCTCGGCTCCGACCCACTGGCCATAGGTTGGCGAGCCGCGTCGCACATCGACCGCAACGTCGAAGATGCGGCCGCGGATGCAGCGGACCAGCTTGTCCTGGCCCCTTGATGGCGTCTGGAAATGCAGGCCACGCAAGGTGAAGGCAGGCGCGGAATAGGAGTGGTTGTCCTGCACGAAGATGCAATCGATTCCCAGCGCGGCAAAGGTGGGGACGGAGTGGACTTCGGTGAACCAGCCACGGCTGTCACCGAAGCGCTTCGGCGTGATCAATCGAACAGGATTTGTCATGGCTTTTCCTAAAAACGAATGACCGATGTCGGGTATTCAGATCAGCTTACCGGACGACGCAATGGTATCTTGGACCGGATCAGGGTCGAGACGCTGAGGAATATGGACCGTGTGACTTTGTCGTCGTTGAGGAATGACCAGACAGCCCAGATCGCCAGCGGGACCATCGCCAGCGCGGCGCGTTCCAGGAAGGGGAGCGACGACATCATGATGACGCACGATACCAGAGGCACGATATTCTGCAAAAGCACGAGCGCGAGCAGGCGACGCTCCAGCTTGGCGACGATGAACAATATAATCCCGTCGAGTACCAGTCGTGCTGACCAAATCGTCGCCGCTCCGACCAAGCCGAAGGCGCGCGTGGCCAGCCACATGACGAGAAGAAATACCGGCAACTCGATGATATGCACCATCGCGAGCCGGGCGGGTCGCCCACCTGCCTGAAGCGCGACAACGGCCAAATGGGCCAGGCAGTTCATCAGCATGCCGACCAGCATAATACGCGCGATCGGCACGGTGTTGGCAGCCGCCGAGCCACCGATCCAGATTCGGAAGGCCGGTTCCACCACGATGATCGCCACGGATATAGCCGGGACCAGGATGAGGAGTAGCGCCTGTGCGCTGAATGCCAGTTCCTGGGCGGCGTTCTGGGACCCTGCGGCAATGCGCGGAAACAATGCGCGGACGACCGCATAGGGCAGGCTGCGCACGCGGGATACGACATTGTAGGAGATGGAATACCAGGCCGCACTGGCCGGACCGAATACACCGCCGACAACCAACCGGTCTGCGGTCTCAAGCAACGAACTGGCCGCCGAACTCAAGGCGACCCATCCCCCGAACGTCGCGAGCTTGCGGACGATCGCGCGATCGAAGCGTGGTCGTCCGACCTTCAGTTCCAGGGAGGCATACATCATCAGAGCCAAGGCGGATCCCAGACGACCAAGGACCGATGCGCCGACCGCCACGCTGAGCGTCGCCGGCATGACGATGACGGCAAGCAACGGTAAGACCTGAAACGCAATCGATCCTGCGACCTGGTTGGCGTTCGCGATCCCAAAATTCTGACGGGCGTCGAGGGCACCCACAAGGATCGGATAGACGAGTGCGACCGGGAAGACGATGATGAGCCACGGCAGGGTGGTACCCAACTCCCGGGCGACGATCGGATTTGAAAACAGCGTTTCGGTACGAACGAGCAGCAAACCGAGGATCACGATGCCGCCGACCACGAGACCAGTGCCCGTGTTCAGGAGAACGCCCGTCCAGAAAATCCGGGGGACATAGGTTTTATCGCCTTCCTCGGGCTTCGACAGGAAATTGATGATCGCGGGTCCCATGCCGAAATCAAGGAAGGAGAAATAGCCGAGAACCACCCAAAGGGTGGCTATGACGCCATATCGGTCGGGGCCATAAAAGCGCAGGAACAAAGGCACTGTCACGACCATGGTCAGCATGGTGGCGACTGTGCCCAGCAGGTTCCAGATCACTGCTTTGTTCATATTTGCCTCAGATACGGCCGCGAAGACGACCAGCACGCCGTGGAAGATTGTACTAATCCATCCCACGCGTTGGGGCGGTGCCGTTTTGACAATGGGGCACCCTTTAACCGCGCCATAACATGGCTGGCAAGAGGGTAAAGAATGGTGCAGACGCGCCTCATAGGCGTCCTGAATGAAACGGCGTCGCATTGTGGGGCGGCGCTGTTGACGATAGAGACAAGGCGGGAACGGTTTTTGTCGTTTTTCGTGTTCCGACATCGCGACGTTTGCGATTGCTTTTGCCGAATTATGCCGCCTTGGGCAGGGCTATTCGAAATTATGACCCGGCTGGTCGATAGGGAGCATTCGTTGCGAGATCACATTGAGGGCGAACGCGGCATCGGTCAGCGGTCGCATACCTATATCGCGGGCATAGACGGCCTTCGCGCCGTCGCGGTCCTAGGCGTTCTGCTCTACCATCTGCATCCCGCCCTGTTGCCTGGTGGTTTTGCCGGCGTCGATTTTTTCTTCGTCATTTCCGGATTTGTCGTCGCACTGGCCACTGCCGCAATTCCTGTATCGACACAGGGCGGCCTGTTGCTCGCTTTTTATCGCCGGCGCATCGTGCGCATCCTGCCAGCTTCGCTGGCGCTTATCCTTGTGACGATGATCGCCGCCACCCTGTTCGTACCGATCACGGGGCCGTTTACCCCGACGGACATGACGGCGCTGGCGGCGACAGTCGGCATGGCCAACGTCATATTGTGGTACACGGCGGGTGACTATTTTGCGCCGGGCACCGAGTTAAACCTGTTTACCCATACATGGTCGCTTGGTGTCGAGGAACAATTCTACTTCGTATTTCCGTTTCTTGCCTTCCTGTTCCTGAAGTCGCGAAACAAGACATGGCGGTTGGCGGGACTGGCAAGCCTTCTCGCCCTGTCGGCGATGTCGCTGGCGATCGCGGCGGTGGCGACGTCGCGGGCGCCGACCTTTGCCTTCTACATGATCCCGTCGCGATTTTGGGAATTGGGTGCTGGCGTGTCCCTGTACTTGGCCATCCGCCATCAGCATCGCCCCCCCCCACGAACGCTGGTAGTTGCACTTGCGACAGCTATCGGCGTGGTGGCGTTGGTCTTCAGTTTCGCGTTCAGCGGGCGCCTGGGTTTTCCATTCCCCGGTGCTGCGGTCATGGTCGGTGCGGCCGTCGCGCTGATCTATGTCCTGACCCGTGCGCCCAAGTCGTCTGCGGCACGCTTCTTCGCGATCCCGCCGCTGCGCTATGTCGGGCGGATATCCTATTCCCTCTATCTCTGGCACTGGGTGGTCATCGCGTTCTTCCGCTGGACTATCGGTATCGAGACGGCCAGCGAGCAAATCGCCGCCTTGCTGTTGAGCTGGGCGATGGCCGATCTGTCCTATCGTTTGATTGAACGGCCGACGCGCGGCAACGGTTGGCTCGCCTCGCGCGGCAATTTGGAGGTCATCGGGATCGGGATTGGTGCGATGGCGGCGACAGGATTGATAGTGGTGGGCATGGTTGGATTTCGGCCAGTCATCTCGCGATCGGTCACGCGTGAAGCGGCTATCTGGACGCCATCCTATCTGCCGATTGGGCAATGTCCGGCCGTTCGGACCAAGGCGAACATGGTCAATGGCGGTATACGCTATGATTTTCGTCGCACCACCTGTCCGGTAGACCGCCGCACACGGTTGTTCGTCGTCGGGGACTCACATGCCTGGGCCTATCAGAGACTGTTCGGCACTGTGGCGCAGCGTACCGGCACCCCGATAACGGTCATGATGGCGCCTGGGTGCCCGGTTCTTCCTGGCTATACACCACGTAACCCGGGTGCCGTTGCGCATTGCGAGGCTTTTCTGAAGACCGCATTTTCCACCTTGCCATCCGATCTGAAGCGGGGAGACGTCATTTTCCTGCCCGGCCTGCGAACGCCGCGATATCGTGAATATACCGAAATGATGATGGCGGCGCCCGAGCCGATGATCCGCTATTCGCCTGCCATGATTGCCAAGCAGGCCCGGGCGCTGTCGAAAATTCTCGACCGTGGCGCCCGGGTTGTCATCGAAGCGCCCAAGCCGGTCTATCGTTTTGGCCCTATCCGTTGTTCGGATTGGTTCAATGCTGACAACCCGCATTGTGCAGTCGACCTCATGACGCGTCGCGAGGCTCTGGAGCGCCGCGCGCCGGTGATGGCGGCATTGGCACAGCTGAAGCAGGCGGATCCGCGGATAGAGATATGGGACCCGTTCCCCTTTCTGTGCTCCGGCGAAATCTGTGACGCGCGTCGGAATGGAAAACCCATATCGTTCGATGGCGATCACTTGAGCGGTTACGGCAATGATCTGCTCATGCCTCCCTTTCTTACCATGTTGCGATAAACCATAAGGCTCTTCGTCCAGATACCTATCACTACTTTGGCAGAAGTATGATTTTTGGGATTCCCAGTGAGGGAGATGCATGATTCATAGGGCGCCAGCTTTGATGGAGGCTGGCGATGGAAGAGGATTGGCAACGCGATCTGGAGTGCTG
>NZ_JAVSCQ010000048.1:0-13973 GCF_040560405.1 Facivitalis istanbulensis | reverse complement strand
GAGATAACCCGCGATCCGCTCCCATTGCTCGTCCGTCAGCGTCCGTCTGCTCAAGGCCTGGCTCCTTCACCAACCTTGAATCAGAACTCTCGCCTCATGGAAATCCTGCAAATGCAGACAAAGCCTAGTGATATCTTGAAATTTGTTACGGAAGGGTCAGCCGGAACAGCGTCGGTGATGCGGAACGCAGCGTCAGCGTGCCGCCATGCGCCAGCGCGATCTGGCGGGCGAGACTGAGGCCGATGCCGGTGCCTTCGCGCTTGGTGGTGTGGAAGGGGCGGAAGATGCGCGCGGCCGCGTCGGGCGGCACGCCGGGTCCGTCGTCCTCGACATCGATCGTAAGGCCTGCGTCTGTGACGTGCATCCGCAGCGTGATACAGGCGTCTGCGCCGGGGGCGGTTGCCTCGGCGGCGTTCTGAAGCAGCGCCCATATCGCCTGATCCAGCAGATCGCGATCGAGCGGCCAGCACAGGTCGTCCGCTTCCGCGACCGATAGCATCGCCGCCGGCCAGCGCGTTGCAAACAACCGCGCCAGATCGTCCGTCATCTCGCGCAGTCGCACCGGTACCCGCGTCGGTGAAGGCAGCCGGGCGAGCGCGCGATACGCCTCGGTGAAGCGTTGCAGCCCCTCCGCGCGCCGTGCCAGCGTGCCTAGAATCTCCCGCAGTAGATCGACGTTGATCACCGGCCGCTCGACGGCTGCCGCCCCGCTTTCAGCGAGCGATACGATCGGAGAGAGGCCGTTGAAGAGTTCGTGGCCCAGCACCTGAATCAGGTCGGCGGTGGCGCGCGCCTCGGCGGCGCGTTCCTCCTGCTCGATGTCGATCAGCGCCGCGACGCTGCCGCCGCCCGCCACGGCAACGCGGTCGATGCGCCAGCTGCGGCCTTCGTGGGGCAGGTGGGTGGCGGCAGGATCGGCGAGTTCGACCGGCATCGGCAGAAGGCGGTCGTCGGTTGCGAACAGGCGGCGCGCGGCGCGGTTGAGCGCGCGGGCAGTGCCCCGCTCGATCCCGACCAGCGGCGTCGGCGCGGCGTCGAGCAGCACGCGCAGCACCATCGCATCCGCATCCGCGCGTGTCGCGACGACCGGCAACGGCCCCCCGCGCGGCCGGACCACCGCCCACCAGTTTAGCCCGCCGAGCCAGACCGAGACGAGGGCGGCGCCCGTCAGGAGGCCCCACAGGCCGCCCTGACACGCGATCGCCCCGGCGATGCCGCAGGCGACGAGACCGAACCCCGTCCCGATCGCGGACCAGCCACGCCTAGAGCCCATAGCGTGCCATGCGTCGATACAGCGCGCCACGGCTGAGGCCCAGCGCGGTGGCGGCATGGGTGACGTTGTGGCGATGTTCGCGCAGCGCCGCCTCGATCATCACCCGCTCGGCATCGGTTAGGTCGAAACTGGCGTCGGACGCGGCGAAGGACGGCGCGGCGACGACGGCGGCGGGCGGTGCAAGCGCGGCAGCATCGACGAGGCCGTCATTCGACAGCAGCACGGCACGCTCGACCGCCAGCGCCAGCCCGCGCACCTCGTCTGGCCAGACGGCGGTGCGGATCGCCGCCTCAGCCGCCGCGGTCAGCCGCGCCTGTGGCCGCTCGAACCGCGCCGCCGCGACGCGCGCGAAGTGGCGAGCGAGCAGCACGGCGTCGTCGTCACGCTCGTTGAGCGGCGGCACCGCAACCTCGACCGTCGCCAGCCGCCGCCGCAGTGCGGGGGTGAGCGACACGGTGGTGTCCGCGATCGCGATGCAGCGCAAGGCCACGGGGAGGCGGTCGAGCAACCGGGCCTGCGCAATCGCATCGAGCTGGTCGGGATGGCGCAGGATGGCGGTGCCGGTCGCCGCGTCCAGCCGCTCCCATGCCGCCGCGTCGCGCAGGTCGATGCGGATGGGGGTGGTATCGGCATGGGGAGAGGCGGCGTGGATCGCGAGCGCGGTCAGCGTCCGGCCGCAGCCCGGCCGACCGGTGACGGTGCCCCCCGCCGGGACCGGACCGATGCGGCGGACGAGATCGCGCAACGCCAGCATCGCCGCGCTGTCGCCGAGCAGGCGCGCCGGCTCCCGGTCGTCGGGGCTGCGCGGCACGGCCGGGGTGGTCGCCCTGCCGCGTGCGATCGCCGCCTCGACCTTGGCGACCAGTTCGGCGTTGCGCCACGGCTTCATCGTGAAGTCGCGCGCGCCCGCCTGCATCGCCGCCACCGCGATGCGGATGCCGCTGTGTGCGGTGATGACGACGACGCATGCGGCAGGATCCTCCGCGATGATCCGGGCGAGGCAGGCCAGCCCCTGATCGCCGTTCCTTTCGTTCGGGCTGAAGTTCATGTCGAGCAGGATTGCGTCGTAGCGGGCGAGCGCCAGCCGGGAGAATGCCTCCTCCGGGCCGCTCGCGGTATCGAGCCGGTGGCCGGCGAGGCGGAATGCGATCTCCATCGCGCGCGCGACCGCCGGATTGTCGTCGACGAGCAGGATCGTTGCCGGTGTTGACACGGCCGGCGACCGTCCATTCGTGGACACCGCGTCCATCGCTGGACGGTCGTTCGTACCGGCTTCGGGTGAAAGTCGTTCGTTCATCGTGTTTTAGGCTTTTCGGCTGTTCCGGGCGACACTGTCCGCATGATGACCGAACAGCCCGTACACGCAACCGCTTCCGCCGGGGCCGCGATGGATCGCCGGATCGAGAGGCCGCCGACGCCGTGGTGGCGTCGTCGGGGAACGCTGTTGGCGGTGGCGCTGGTCGTCGCGGCGGTGCTGGTGTGGCGGTTCCTGCCGGTGAGCGGATCAACGGATATTGCCGCCGCGGATATCGAAACCGGCGCCGTCGAACGCGCACCCTTCTCCGACTACCTGCCGGTGCGCGCCACCGTCGCGCCGCGCGTCACGACGCTGGTCGGCGTGCTGGCTGGCGGCCAAGTCGAGATGCTGCTGGTGCAGGACGGCGCGATGGTCACCACCGGCCAACCGCTGGCCACGCTCGCCAACCCGACGCTGAAGCTGGACGTGTTGACCCGTGAGGCGCAGATCGCCAGCCAGCTGGGCAGCGTGGCGGGCGAAAATCTGGGCATCGAGCGCAACCGGCTCGACCGGGCCGGACAGATCGCGCAGGCGAACTACGACCTCATCAAGGCGCGGCGCGAACTCGGCATCCGCCAGCAATTGCACGACAAGGGCTTCGTCTCCGACGCCGGCGTGAAGAGCTTCGCGGAAGAGGCCGCCTATCAGGAGAAGCGACTGGCGCAGCTGCAATCCGGCGGCGCGGCGGAGGCGCGGATCACCGCGACGCAGGGACGACGGCTGGAAGATACGCGCGGGCGGCTGGAGAGCAACCTGTCGGCGGTGCGCGCCGGCCTCGACGCGCTGGTGATCCGTGCGCCGACGGGCGGGCGGCTGACCAACTTCACGATCCAGCCCGGCCAGACGCTGAAGCCCGGCGACCCGGCGGGGCAGGTCGACAGCGAAGGGTCGTGGAAGCTGGAGGCGGATGTCGACGAATTTTTCCTCGGCCGCGTGGCGGTGGGGCAGAAAGCGTCGGCAGGCGATATGGGGCTGACCGTCTCGAAGGTCCTGCCCGCGGTCAAGGACGGTCGCTTCCGCGTCGAGCTGGTCTTCGACCGCGCGCCACCGGGCCTGAACCGCGGGCAGACGCTGGACATCCGCATCACGCTGGGCAGCACCGCGCCCGCGCTGGTCGCGCCGGTCGGCGGCTGGCTGGAATCGGGCGGCGGATCGTCCGCCTTCGTCCTCGACGCGGATGGCGGCCACGCCCGCCGCCGTGCGGTGAAGACCGGCCGGCGCAATCCCGAACAGGTCGAGATCCTGTCGGGCCTGCGCGTCGGCGAACGCATCGTCACCACCAATACCGCGTCCGTGAAGGGCGACATCCTCAACATCCGCTGAAGGACATCACCATGATCCGTCTCGAGAATATCCAGCGCCGCTACGTCTCCGACGATGTCGAGACGACCGCGCTCCACGACATCAACCTGCATGTCGAAGCCGGTGAGTTCGTCGCCATCATGGGGCCATCGGGGTGCGGCAAGTCAACCCTGCTCAACACGCTCGGCACCGTCGATCGCCCGACCGGCGGGCGCTACCTGTTCGGCGACCGCGACCTTGCCGCGCTCGACGAGAAGGAACTGGCGAAGTTTCGCGGCAGCACGCTCGGTTTCGTGTTCCAGAGCTTCAACCTGATCGACGAGCTGACGATCGAGGAAAATGTCGCGCTCGGCCTCGCCTATCGCAAGGACGCCGGCAGCCATGGGGTTGGGCGGAAGGCCCGCGTCGCGGCGGCGATGGACAAGGTCGGCATCGCCCACCGCGCGCGCCATTTCCCGCATCAGCTGTCCGGCGGCCAGCAGCAGCGCGCCGCCATCGCCCGCGCGATCGTCGGCAACCCGAAATTGATCCTGGCGGACGAGCCGACCGGCAACCTCGACACCGCAAACGGCGAGCAGGTGATGAACATCCTGACCGGCCTGAACGACGAGGGCGCGACGATCGTGATGGTCACCCACTCGCCCAGCCACGCCGACCTCGCGAAGCGCCGCATCGACATGCTCGACGGCCGCATCGTCGCCAGCGCCATACGCGCGATCTGACCCCCGATCACCACGGATCACGCCGTCATGAACCGCTTCGCTCTCATCTCGCTCTACCGATCGCTAACCCGCCACAAGCTCCATGCCGCGCTCAACATCGGCGGGCTGGCGGTGGGGATCGCGGTATTTCTGGTGCTGTCGCTCTACGTCCAGTTCGAGACGGGGTTCGAGACGTGGCTGTCGCGGCATGACGAAATCTACCGCGTTCAGACCGAACTGCATTTGCCGGGTGGCGCGACCAACGGGGCATATCCGGGGACGATGGCCGGCATGTTGGAACAGATGGCGGCGGATTTTCCCGGATTGGTTGGCACCCGCATCCGCGGCGGCAGGAACGGCGGCAGCGTGATCCGCGGTGACCGCGCGACGAAGGAGGATGTCGCGCAGGTCGACCCGGCGTTCTTTCGCGTCTTCGCGCTGCCGATGCTGCGGGGCGATGGCGCGCAGGCGCTGTCCGATCCCGCGGCCGTGCTGCTCAGCCGATCCGCCGCGCGCAAATTCTTCGGCGGCACCAATCCGGTCGGCCAGACCCTGCGGATCGCGGTCGATGCGCCCGCGACCTACCGGGTCGCCGGCATCTTCGAAGACCTGCCCGCCAATACCGATCTGCGTTTCTCGATCCTGATGCCGATCCCCCGGACACCGCCGCCGGGACAGTGGATGTGGTATAAATGGGGCACGGCATCGGTCGAGACCTATCTGCGGTTCGCCACGCCCGCTGAGGCGCGTGCTTTCGAGCAGCTGCTGCCGGCGTTCGTCAAGCGACGGGCCGGGCAGGATCTGGGCCCGGATCCGACCGCGATCATCTCGCTGCCGTTGCTGCCGATCGGTGCCGCGCATCTGCAACCGACCGGACCGGAAAGCGCCGGGCGCAAGCTGACCGTGACGACGCTGGGGATCGTCGGCGTGCTGACGCTGCTGATCGCCATCGTCAACTACGTTAATCTCGCCACCGCCCGGGCCAGCCTGCGCGCGCGAGAGGTAGCGATGCGCAAGGTTGTCGGTGCCGGCCGGTCGGCGCTGATCCGCCAGTTCCTGACGGAAGCGATCGCGACGGTCCTGATCGCGGCGCTGGCCGGACTGATCCTCGCCGAGATCGGCCTGCCGTTCGTCAACGCGGCCGGCGGGCTGGCGTTGACCATCCCTTATGCGATCGTCGTGCCCGCGCTGGTCGTACTCGCCGTGGTGGTCGGTGTCATCGCGGGTTTCTATCCCGCGCTCCTGCTGTCTCACTTCCCTGCCGCCGCCGTATTGGCTTCGGCGCTGGGGCCAGGTGGCGGGCGTGCCGGAACGAGGGTGCGCGAGGGGCTGGTGGTGTTCCAGTTCGGCCTCGCCATCGCCTTCGTCACCGGCACGATCGTCCTTGCCGCGCAGACCGCTCATATCCGCCAGGCCGATCCGGGTTTCCGCCGTGACGGGCTGCTTGTCGTGCCGTCGTTGCTGGATGCGGGCATCTGGCCGGAGCGGGCGCGGTCGATCGTGACGGCCTTTCGCGCGTTGCCGGGCGTCGTATCGGTCGGTGTCGGTGGTGCCGGGCCGGGGACCGACGGCAGCACCAATGTCGACGCCATCGAGATGCCGGGCCGGTCTGCGCCCGGATTGTCCGTCGTCACCATCGTGACGGGGCCGGGCTTCTTCGACACCTACCGCCCCAGGCTGCTCGCGGGCCGTCTGTTCGACGATGCGCACGGTGCCGACGATTCCAGCGACTGGCGCGCCTGGTCGAAGGGTCGCAACATCGTCATCAATGCCAAGACCTCCGCCGCATTGGGTTTTCGCTCGCCCGCCGACGCTGTCGGCAAGACGGTGGGTGGCAGCATGCCACGGACGATCATTGGCGTGATCGACCGGCTGCGCTTCCTGCCGCCGCGCGTCCCCGATGGCCCCATCTACTACACCTACTATCGCAACATGCCGCCGACCCCGGTCGCCGCGATCCGTTTCACAGGCGATCGTCGGGCGATGATCGATGCGGTGAGCGCGACCTGGCACCGGATCGCGCCGGAGGTGCCGCTGTCGGTCATGACCATCGATCAGCGGCTGCGCGAATACTACGAAGCCGACGCCCATGCGACCCGGCTGTTCGGGATCGGCGCGGGACTGGCCGTCCTGATCGGCTGTGTCGGCCTGTGGGGTCTCGCCTCGTTCAATACGCAGCGCCGGATCAAGGAAATCGGCATCCGCAAGGCGCTGGGTGCGTCATCCGCCGATATCGTGCGGCTGCTGGTCGGGCAATTCCTGCGGCCGGTGCTGATCGCCAACCTCTTCGCCTGGCCGCTGGCGTTCGTCGCGATGCGGACATGGCTGGCCGGGTTCGACGACCGGATCGCGCTGTCGCCGCTGTATTTCGTTGCCGCCAGCCTGCTCGCGCTGGCGATCGCGGTGCTGACCGTGTTCGGCCAGTCGCTCCGCGCCAGCCGCGCTGCGCCCGCCTGGGCACTGCGCCATGACTGATCGCCCGCCCCCTCTCTCCTGCTTGGATCACCTGCGATGACCAATATTGCGCTGCTGCCGCTCTATCGTTCGCTTACACGCCACAAGCTCTATGCCGCGTTGAATATCGGCGGGCTGGCGGTGGGCATCGCGACCTGCCTCGTCCTGGGTCTGTATGTCCGGTTCGAAACCAGCTTCGAGACATGGCTGCCGCGGCATCAGGACATCTACCTCGTCCAGACGGTGTGGAAGCTCCCGGGCAATCCGTATAATGGGCCGCAGCGCGACACGATGGGCGGGTTGCTGGACGAGATACGGCAGGACTTGCCGGTCGTCGGCACGCGCGTGAACGGCGGTGAGGGCGGTGGCAGCGTCATCCGTGGCGGTATCGCCACGCGTGAGGATGTCGCGCAAGTCGACCCGAGCTTCTTCGACGTCTTTGACCTGCCGATGGTGCGTGGCGACGGGCGGCTGGCGCTGTCGACGCCGACCGGCGCGCTCGTCAGCGAAAGCCTCGCCCGCAAATATTTCGGCAGCAGCGATCCCGTCGGCCAGTCGATGACGATCGATGCCAGCGCCCCGATGCGCTACCGCATCGCCGGCGTCTTCCGCGATCTGCCAGCGAACACCGAGCGCCAGTTCACGATCCTCGTGCCGCTGCCGCGGACGCCGCCAAATCCGCAATGGACGCATTGGGGCAGCACCGCGCTGTCGACCTATCTGCGGTTCGATACACCAGCGGCGGCGCGGGCATTCGAGCAGAAGATGCCCGGCTTCATCGCGCGGCACGTCGGCAACGATATGAACCCGGCGCATGTCGGCGTCACGCTGCTGCCCCTCGATCGGGCGCATCTGACGCCGGACATGGGGGAAGGCTCGCGGCTTACGGTGGTGACATTGGGGCTGGTCGGCGTCCTGACGCTGCTGATCGCGATCGTGAACTATGTGAACCTCGCCACCGCGCGCGCCGGCCTGCGCGCCCGTGAGGTCGCGATGCGCAAGGTGCTGGGGGCGGATCGCGCCACACTGGTCCGGCAGTTCCTCGGCGAGGCGGTACTGACCGTCGCGATCGCCGCGCTGCTGGGGCTTATCATCGCCGAACTGGGACTGCCGATGGTCAATGCGGCCGGCGGCCTGTCGCTGACCATGCCGTATCTGACCGTCGTTCCCATGCTGGCGGTGCTGGCGCTGTTCGTCGGGATCGCAGCGGGTTTCTATCCGGCGCTCCTGCTCGCGCGTTTCCCGGCGGCATCGGTACTGGCCTCGGCGCGGTCGCCGGGTGGCGGACGGAGCGGCATGCGCACCCGCGAGGCGCTGGTGGTGGTCCAGTTCGGTCTTGCCATCGCCTTCATGATCGGCACCGCGGTGCTGGTCGCGCAGACACGTTATGTCCGGCAGGCCGATGTCGGATATCAGCGGCAGGGGCTGCTGGTCGTCGGCGGTCTGTCGGACGGGCAGATCGCTCCCGCCCGCGCGCGCGCGATCCTCGACGCGTTCCGCCGTGTGCCGGGAGTCGCGGACGTCGGCATCTCCAACGCCGGGGTCGGCGGCAGCGGCTCGTCCAGCAGCGACAACGTGCCGTTGCCGGGTGTCGCCGGCGAAGGTCCGATGCTCAACTGGGTCGATGTCGGGCGTGGATTCTTCTCATCCTATGGCGTGAATCCGATCGCCGGGCGGCTGTTCGACGATGCGCACCGCGCCGACGATCATGGCAAGCGACCCGCGGGCACGGCGGCGAACATCATCATCAGCAACAACGCGGTAGCGGCGCTGGGCTTCGCTACGCCGCAGGCCGCGATCGGCAAGACCGTCGGCGGCGACCGGCCGCGCACGATCATCGGCGTCGTGCCTGACCTGCGCTTCCGGTCGCCGCGCGATCCGCTGTTCCCGACCTATTATTATTACACGCCCGATCAGCCGTCGTTCGTCACCGTCGCCTCGCTGCGCGTGACGGGCGACCCGCGCGACGTGCTGGCGCTGGTCCGCGCGGTGTGGTTGCGCATGGCGCCGCAGGTGCCGTTTTCCGGCAAGTCCGCGGACAGCCGGCTGGAGCGCTATTACGAGGCCGACGAGCGTGCCACCCGCCTGTTCGGCATCGGTGCTGGTCTGGCCGTCCTGATCGGCTGCGTCGGGCTGTGGGGGCTCGCCTCGTTCAACACGGCGAGGCGGATCAGGGAGATCGGCATCAGGAAGACGCTGGGCGCGTCGTCCACCGACATTGTGCGGTTGCTCGTCGGACAGTTCCTGCGGCCGGTGCTGATCGCCAACCTTCTCGCCTGGCCGCTGGCGTTCGTCGCGATGCGGACGTGGCTGGCCGGGTTCGACGATCGGATCGCGCTGTCGCCATTGTATTTCGTCGCGGCCAGCCTGCTCGCACTGGCGATCGCGGTGCTGACGGTACTCGGCCAATCGCTCCGCGCCAGCCGCGCCGCGCCGGCCTGGGCCCTGCGCCATGACTAGGTGGCTGGTATCCGTCGCCGCGCTCCTTGCGGCCATGCCGGTGTCGGCGGAGACGCTGCGCGAAGCGATCGCCGCAGCCTATGCCGCCAACCCGCAACTCACCGCGGCCCGCGCCCGGCAGGAGGCGCTGGCGGAGACGCCCGAGCAGGCGCGCGCTGGGCCGCCCGACGGTGTCGGCGGTGGCCGGCGCGGGGTATGACCGGCTGGGATACGGCAATGCCGGCTCCGCCTCGGTCGGCGCGGCGCTGCCGATCTGGACCGGCGGGCGGGTGCGATCCGCGGTCCGTGCGGCCGGGTCCGACGTCGCCGCCGGGGCGGAGGGTCTGCGCGATACCGAGGCCGAGATCCTGCAAGGCGTCGTCACCGCCTATCGGCGTCACGTTGACGGCATTCGCACCCGGCTGGCCCGGGTGACGGCCCGTGTGGCGAAACGTTTCTGGGCCATCGGGATCAAGCCATGGACCGATCCGGCGGCAGGCATCTTCCTGTGGGCGCGATTGCCCGACGGCGTCGACGCCGTTGAGCTTGCGCGCGGGGCGATCGATGCAGGGATCGTCCTGGCGCCGGGCCCGGTGTTCAGCACCGGCGGCGGCTGGCGGGGTCACATGCGCTTCAACGTCGCCATGAGCGACGATGATCGGCTGTGCGCCTTTCTGCAAAAGGCCGTGTCGCGCCCGCTACTCGAATCGGCTGGCTAAGCGCTCGACCAGGAAGTCGACGAACACGCGCACCCGCGCCGGCATGGTCGAGCCACCGACGAAGACGGCGTGGATCAGTTCGACATCGCCCGGATTATACGCCTCGAGCAACGGCACGAGCCGTCCATCGGCGATCTCTGCCGCAACGCTGAAGCAGCCGACGCGGGTGATGCCGACCCCCGCCGCCGCGAGCTGGCCCAGCGTCTCGCCATTGTTGGCGACGATGCCGCCCTCGACGCTCAGCGCGCAGTCCCGGCCATCGCGACGAAACGGCCAGATCGGCTCGGCGCGGCGAAAGTTGAAGTTGAGGCTGTTATGGGCGTGCAGGTCCTCCGGAACCCTAGGCATGCCTGCCCGCGCCAGATAATCGGGCGACGCCACGATCACCCGCCGCGCCTCGGACAATTTGCGGGCGGTGAGTCCGCTGTCGGCGAGGGGGCCGAAGCGGATCGCGACATCGGCCTGTTCGCCAGCGATGTCGACCAGCGTGTCGGTCAGCGCGACATCGATCAGGATGTGCGGATAAGCACGCGCGAAGTCGCCGAGCAGTGGGACGATGCACAACCGGCCATGCGCCAGCGCCGCACTGATCCGCAACCGTCCGCGCGGCGCTCCCTGATCGGCGATCTGCTGCTCGGCATCATCGAGATCGGCGAGGATGCGCCGGGCGGCGAGTAGATAGGCCTGCCCCTCGGCGGTGAGCGTCAGCGCGCGGGTGGAGCGCAGCAGCAGCCGCACGCCGAGCCGCGCCTTGATCCGATCGATCGCGCGTGCCACCGCCGAGGGCGTCAGACCAAGCGTGCGGCTGGCGGCGGAGAAGCTGCCTTCCTCGACCACGCTCGCGAACAGGGCGAGTGACCGGGCACGATCGTCATTGCCGGTTATCTTTGCGTCCAAGGCATAGATCCTTCGCACCTGCAGGCGGCTCTACGGCGCGACTTCTTCCGCCATTTATGCACCTGACAATGATATTCGCAAAGGAGTTGTCATGGAATATCGGCAACTAGGATCGTCTGGCCTGCGCGTTCCGGCCCTGTCGTTCGGCGCAGGGACCTTCGGCGGCAAGGGACCGCTGTTCAGCGCCTGGGGCACAAGCGACGCCGCCGAGGCGCGGCGGCTGGTCGACATCTGCCTCGATGCAGGCGTGACGCTGTTCGACACCGCCGACGTCTATTTGGATGGCGCATCTGAACAGGTGCTGGTCGAAGCGATCAGGGGTCGGCGCGATGCGGTCCTTCTTTCGACCAAGACCGGCCTGCCGATGGGCGACGGGCCGCAGGACTGGGGCGCGTCGCGGGCGCGGCTCATCGGCGCGGTCGAGGCGGCGCTGCGGCGGCTCGGCACCGACCGTATCGACCTGCTTCAGCTTCACGCCTTCGATGCCTCCACCCCGACCGAGGAGGTGACAAACGGTCAGGTTGAGCGGATGAACCGCACCATCAAGGAAGCGACCGTCAAACGCTTTCATTACGAGAGCCACGACCAGCTTCGGACGCACCTCGCCGACTTCATGGCCGCCTACAACTTTGCCCGTCGGCTCAAGACGCTCAGCGGGCTCACACCCTACGAATACATCGCCAAGATCTGGACGTCAGAGCCAGATCGGTTCATCGTCAATCCGATCCACCAGATGCCGGGACTGAACAGCTAGGGGACCAACGCTTCGCGGATCAGCCGGTTGGTGATGTGCGGGCCATAGAAATCGCTGGTGTCGATGTGGTTAACGCCAGCCTCGATAGCGGCGCGAGGCACGGCGACGGGCGCCCCTGGCGACGCGGCGTCGACGATCCCGTCTTCGCCACATGCTGCATCAGCTTGATCGCACAGCTCGGACTGACCCCGAAGTGCCGGGCCGCCACCCGGCACGAATGCCCCGCCGACACATGCCCTGCTATCCGGTCCCGCAAATCGCCTGAATATGCTCCACCCATGAGCCACCTCCAAGAAAGGGTGAGTCACATTCCCTGGTCGAGCGGAATCCTCCTTGATTCCGGCTTCTCGCTCGATGCTCTAGCGAGCCGGTTCGAAATGACGGCTTCGTCCCAGGCCCACAAAAATCGGCTCCCCGCCAGCGCTGCGGGGGAGCCAACGGTTCAGACCTCGGTGTTCTCGGCGAGAGCAAGCGCGTCTTCGATGTCGATCCCCAGATAGCGGACCGTATTCTCGATCTTGCTGTGGCCGAGCAGGATATGGACGGCGCGCAGCTTGCCGGTCGCCCGGTAGATGATCGACGCCTTGGTTCGGCGCAGCGAGTGCGTGCCATTTTTGTTTCGCATCAGGCCCACCCCAGTCACCCATTCATCGACAAGCCGGGCATATTGCCGTGTGCTGAGGTGACCATCGTGGTCAACCCGGCTTGGAAAGATATAATCATCGACCGTACCGCCCCGCCGCTCAAGCCACGTCAGCAGGCTGGCCCGGGCGTCAGGGAGAAGTTCGAACTGAACGGGCCGACCCGTTTTCTGCTGCATGACTATTCCGCGCGTTCGGATCTGCCCTCCGCTGACGACATCGCCAATTTTCATGCGAACAAGGTCGCAACCGCGCAGCTCGCTATCAATCGCAAGGTCGAACAGGGCACGGTCCCGCACGCGACGGCGCTGATTGAGGTAGAAACGGATCTCCCAAATTCGCTTGGGCTTCAAGGCCCGCTTCGCGCCGACAGTGCGCCCTGCATTCCAGACGGGGCGCCTGGGGGACGCATTCACGATTTCTGACATTTCCATGATCATTCTCCGATGGCCAGAACTGGCCATCTGAAGAACGACTGCATCCCCACGGAGGAAATGCTGTGAGGCTCGGGCAAGCAGTGCTTGGGAGATCGTGGAGGCGTCGGCTGAATAATGGCTCCTGTCCATGGAGGCATGCCATGGCTGACCATCAATTGACAAACTTTGCTAATATTTGCTATTTTCTTGGCCTTGGAGGTTGCCATGGCTACGATGAACATTTCACTTCCGGACCCTATGAAGCAATGGGTGGAAGCGCAGGCCGACACTGGCCGGTATAGCAATGCCAGCGACTATGTGCGCGATCTTATCCGCCGTGACCAGGAACGCGCTGACAAGGTCGCCGCCATGCAGCGCCTAGTCGATGAAGCCCGCGCCAGTGGTCTCAGCGACGAAACGATGGCGGATATCCGCGTGCGGGCGATCGGCCAGGCGGGCTTGCAAGCCTGACCGTGCCTCGCTTCCGCTTAACACGCACCGCGGTCGAGGATCTGACAGCCATTTTTCTCGAAGGCATAGGGCAGTTCGGTCTGCCTCAGGCTGACGCCTATCACGAAGGGCTGAGCGAGATTTTCGCGTTTCTCGCAAACTATCCCCGAGCCGCGCGATTGCGAGAGGAGATATCGCCACCTGTCCGCGCGCATCCCTACAAGGCCCATCTGGTCATTTATGATGTGGGAGATGAGGACGAGGTCGTCATTCTGCGTGTCCGACATGGTCGGGAAGATTGGATATCCTCGAATTACGATGGCTAGCCGTGGCGGGGTAAGCGCATCCGGCCAATTCGCAAACATCCCCGCCACACCTGGCACTTCTCCTAACGACCAGTTCGAGCCGTTCAACGGCCTGCAGAGGAATGGCCCGTGCGTCCGAAATATGCCGTAGTCGCTTCACGAATTGGTCGACATACGTGAGGCGGTTGTCGATGATGATGTTAGCGTCCGCGGTCGTGGTGTAAATTCCCGGTGTAGATGATGGTGTATGCCGGGGTGGGGCCGAGGCCCCACCCCGGCGTCGGCGTCACGGTGGCCACCGGGCTCATCGGATATGGTGGAGTTT
>NZ_JAVSCQ010000047.1:0-14255 GCF_040560405.1 Facivitalis istanbulensis | reverse complement strand
GCAACTGTTCAGGGTTGTGACCAACGCGGAAGGGGCCCTTGCTCCCTATCGGGCTCCAGACCCTCGGGGGGGACGGGCTCCCTTCCGCAACACCTTCATACCAGCATCACATCAGACAGGAGGGGGGCAGGGGATCGCGATGGTCGTCGAGCGTATGGCCCGGGCGTCGGGCGTCTGACGCCGACCGCGCGCATGGGAAACGGAGCCCGCATCCTGCCCCGCCCGGAAAGAAGGAGTGAGTGTGATGCATCATTATGACGTCCTGATCGTCGGCGCGGGCCATGCCGGTGCGCAGGCGGCGATCGCGCTGCGTCAGGCGAAGTTCGCCGGCAGCATTGCGGTTGTCGGTGCAGAGCCCGAGCTTCCCTATGAACGTCCGCCGCTGTCAAAAGAATATCTCGGCGGCGAGAAGAGCTTCGATCGCCTGTTGATCCGACCGGCGGCGTTCTGGGACGAACGGCAGGTGATGATGCTGCTCGGCCAGCGGGTCACCGCGATCGACGCCGCCGCGCACCGGGTCGGCACGCCGGTGGGAGAGATCGGATATGGTCGGCTGGTCTGGGCGGCCGGAGGGACGCCGCGCCGGTTGAGCTGCGCGGGCCACGACCTAGCGCGAGTCCACACGATCCGCACCCGCGCCGATGTCGACCGGCTCGCGGCCGAGCTTCCCACCACCGACCGCGTCGTCGTGATCGGCGGCGGGTATATCGGGCTGGAGGCTGCCGCGAAGCTGACCAAGCTCGGCAAGCATGTCACCGTCATCGAGGCGCTGGACCGCGTGCTGGCGCGTGTCGCGGGCGAAACGCTGTCTCGCTTCTACGAGGCCGAGCATCGGGCGCACGGGGTGGTGGTGCGCTTGGACGAAGTGGTCGAATGTCTGATGGGCGACGATCGCGTGACCGGGGTGTGCCTTGCAGGTGGCGAGATCATTCCCGCGGATATGGTGATCGTTGGCATCGGCCTGATCCCCGAGGTCGCGCCGCTGATCGCGGCTGGCGCACGCGGTGGCAACGGCGTCGCGGTGGACGCCCATTGCCGGACCAGCCTGGCGGATGTATTCGCCGTCGGCGATTGCGCGCTGCACGCCAATGATTTCGCGGATGGCATGGTCTTGCGGGTGGAATCGGTCGGGAACGCCAACGACATGGCGACCTGCGTCGCCCGGATGATCGCCGGGGACGAACACCCTTATCACGCCGTGCCCTGGTTCTGGTCCAATCAATATGATCTGAAGATGCAGACGGTCGGATTGTCGGTCGGCTTCGACGACTTCGTGGTGCGCGGCGATCCCGCGACGCGCAGCTTCTCGGTCGTGTATCTGAGGCGCGGCAAGGTCGTCGCGCTGGACTGCGTCAATGCGACCCGCGACTATGTTCAGGGTCGTGCCCTGGTCACCGCCGGAGCCTCGCCGGCTCGCGCGCGGCTGGCCGATGGCGGCACGCCGCTCAGGGATCTGACATGACCTCGACCGGGTGCGCACACGGGTGGGCGCCATGGACACCGCCATGGCGGGGCGGCATATCGTGCCGATGAGCACGACACCCAGGGTCAGGTCGCGTCGGGCCGATGCCATCCGCAACGAGTCGCTGGTACGGGCTGCCGCCGAGCGCGTCTTTACGCGCAAGGGCCAGGCGATCCTGATGGAGGATGTCGCCGCCGAGGCAGGCGTCAGCAAGGGGACCGTGTACAACGTCTTCGCGTCCCGGGACGGCATGGTCGAGATCTTGACCGTCGCGGCGTTGAAGGTCGCCGCCGCGGACTATCGCGCCGCGGCAGGCGCCGCCGATCTTTGGGGTGCATTGACCGCGGCGATACTGACGCCGACGCTTGGATTGTCGGCGAGCGCCCAGTTGATGGACCCCGCGGCCCCGCGAACGCCTGCGCGGCTCGCGCTGGAAGAGGCGATGGCCGCCCTCAACGCACTGCTCGATACGGCCAAGGCGGCGGGCGTGGTGCGACCCGAAATCCAGGTGGGTCACCTCACGACCCTGTTTTGCGGCCTGTACGGGGTTCTTCCCAACTATGATGCCCGCGCGCCCGGTGAAGCGCTGGCCTATGCCGATATCATTTTGCGCGGGATCCGAACCTGATCCCGCGCCCGGCAGTTTCCGGCCCATGGCAATTTATTCTAAGAATTATAATCTAACCATTGTTTGATTATAATGGGTAGGCTAGGCTGCGGCGACGCTGGCGTTCGGCCAGGACGCGGGCCGCCAAGGCGGATCGCCGCAGCACGAAATCTGCTCGGGGTATACTGGATGAGAGACGATTATGCCGGTCGAGCTTGATCCGTCGCGGCGCTACGATATGCCCGCCAGTTTCGGGCCCTCCAGCATTCCCGCCAGGACACAGGTCAAGCGGGCGGAATCGCTCGTGCTGAGCGCGGTGACCGACCGGACCGCCGTTGAGCGGCTCGTCCCGGCGCACTTTACCGTGCCCGAGGCACCGTCGCTGACCGTTGCGCACATGGCCTATCACGACATCGATTATCTCGGCGGGCGCTCGTATAATGAAGTGGTCGTGAGCGTCAGTGCGCGCCATGACGGTGGCGGACAGGCAATCGCCGCATCGCTCGCGCTGGTGTTGTGGGTCGATCAGCCCGGCGCGCTGATCGCTGGTCGCGAGTTCATGGGGCTGCCCAAGATTCTGGGCCGCATTTCCGATCTGGAAGACCGTCCCGACGGGGTGCGCTTCACCTGCGCGGAATATGACGTGCCGCTCCTCGTCGGAAGCGCTACGGGATGGACGCCGCTCGACCAGGACCGCCTCGCACGGCTCAACGGCAAGGCAGCGGACGTGCAGACCTTCGGGTGGAAATATATCGCCGCCGCCGGTGGCGGAAGCGATGTCGACCACCCCCTCGTGAACAGCATGCGCTGGTCGTATGAGCAAGCCTGGACGGGGCAGGGCGATTTCCTTTTCCATCCCGTCGCGTTTGCCGACGCGCCGCTTTCGGCGGCGGCGGCGCGCCAACTGGCCATGCTGCCCGTCACCGGCCCGGTGCGTGCGTTTCGTGGCATCGGTCAGGCCACCATCGATCGTGCGGCCACCCGCCGGATCGGGCATGTGGGAGGAGTGTGAGGCATGAGGCTTCAGGGCAAGACAGCCTTTGTTTCGGGCGGCGCATCTGGTCTGGGGGAAGCGATCGTGCGACGGTTCGTCCGGGAAGGCGCAAGGGTCTTTTTCGGCGACGTGAACGCCGTGCGCGGCGATCGCGTCGCGCAGGAGACCGGCGCCGGTTTTGTCCCGCTTGACGTGACGCAGGAGCATTCTTGGGAGTCCGCGATGGCGTGCGTCGCGCGGGCGCAGGCGGGCCTCGATATCCTGGTGAACAATGCGGGTATCCTCGGCTCGCCGGCGTTGATCGAGGATATGCGGCTGGACGACTGGAATCATGTGATGGCCGTGAACGTGACCGGCGTGATGCTCGGCTGCAAGCATGGCGCGCGACTGATGCGCCGGAACAGCGGCGGGCCGTCCGGGTCGATCGTCAATATGTCGTCGGTGTCGGGCATCCTTGCCTCGCCTGGGCCAGGCTATTCGACCAGCAAGGCGGCGGTGCGCCTGATGACCAAGGCGATCGCGGCGGACTTTGCGTTTGCCGGTGTGCCGATCCGTTGCAATTCGGTGCATCCCGGCGCGGTCGAAACGCCGATCTTCGCCCCCTTCCGCAATGCGACGCCAGCGAAGGCAGCGGCCATGAAAGAGGCGCTGGACCTGCAACTGCCCATGGGACGCATGGGGCGTGCCGAGGAGATCGCCGCGATGGTGCTGTTCGTCGCCTCCGATGAAGCGAGCTTCTCGACCGGCGCGGAGTTCGTCGCCGATGGCGGGGGTACCGCCACCTTCGCGGCACCCCGCAGGGGTAGCTGGCTCGATCAGGGCGCACCGCATGATGGTCGCGAACCATCGAGTGATCGGTTGTCGGAAGGTTAGCAGGGGGCGACCGCCCCCCCCTCCCCGTCTGAGCCTGACGCCCGCCTATCGGGCGCGTTGCGGGCGTCGCGTCACAAGGGCCGGAGCCTATGCGGGTTGTTGGGCCGCGCGCTTGCGCCTGCGCCGTCGCGCAATGCCCGCCGCACGCGACAGGATCGGGCAATAATTCGACAAGATCGGGCTAAAATGCGTCCGTCGCGCTTGCCAGATCACCACGGACGATCCGGTGTCGGGCGACCCCTTTGCTGATGTGTCCCGGCAACCGATCCCATGATCGTGCACGTTTGGGAGACGATATCGTGAAAGCATCAATCTGCATGGGCCCCGGCCGCGGCTTCACCGTCATGGACATCGCGATCGATCAGCCGAAGGGCCGGGAGGTGTTGGTCGAGGTCAAGGCGTCGGGACTCTGCCATACCGACCTGACCGTGTCGGAGGCGGATTTCGGATTGCCGTTCCCGGCCGTCCTGGGCCACGAGGTGGCGGGCATCGTGCTGCAGGTCGGTCCCGAGGTGACGGATATCGGCATCGGCGATCATGTCGTGGCCTGCCTGATCCAGTTTTGCGGGCGATGCATCGCCTGCCTTGACGGGCGGACGTTCGAATGCACGAACCCAGGTGCGACGTTGCGCGCGCCGGATGCATTGCCAAGGCTGTCCGGCCAGGATGGGCCGATCTTCCAGTTCGTCGGCATCGGCGGCTTCGCCGAACAGGTGCTGGTGCATGAAAACCAGCTTGCCGTCGTCAACAAGACGATTCCCTTCCCGCAGGCGGCGGTCCTCGGATGCGGTACGGTCACAGGTGCCGGCGCGGTCATCAACAGTGCGCAGGTGAGGCCACGGGACAGCGTTGCGGTGTTCGGCACCGGCGGCGTCGGTCTGAACGCCATCAATGCCGCCCGGCTGTCGGGCGCATCCGTGATCGTCGCGGTTGATCTGGTCGACGCCAAGCTCGAACGGGCGAAGCGCTTCGGTGCCACGCATGTCGTCAATGCGGGGACGACCGATCCGGTCGAGGCGATCCGCGCGATCACCGGGGCCGGCGTCGATTTCGCGTTCGAGGTGATCGGCCTTCCCGCGACCCAGCAGCAAGCCATCGAGGCGACGCGCGCCGGGGGTACCACGATCCTGGTGGGCATGGGTAAGCCGGGCGCGTCGATCACCTTGCCGACGTCGATGGAGATGCTGTTCGAGCACAAGACCGTCAAGCCGGTCTCGATGGGTTCGACCCATTTGAAGCGCGACATCCCCTATTATGCGGACATGTATGTCGAAGGGCGGCTCCTGCTCGATGAAATCGTCACGCAGGAAATCGCCCTAGACGAAATACCCGCTGCCTATGACCAACTAAAGCACGGGGAGGGCATTCGCTCGGTCGTGACGCGCTTCTGAGGCGGACCCCGATCGGGGAACGTGGTGGGACGCGGCCTTTGGCGTGGCGAGGGGCCAGGTCGACCATCGATGCAATGACGAACCACGAACCACGAAATGTGAAAGGAGCCCGATATGACCGAGTATCTTGCAACAGGGGCGAGCCCATCGACTTCGGGGGCATCGCCGAACAGCTATCGCACCGTCAACCCGGCAACCGGCGAGCTGGTGAAGGTCTTCGCGACGCTCTCCGATGAGGAGGCGGATGCGCTGCTCGCGCGCGCAGACGCGGCATTTTCGTCCTGGCGATCCCAGCCAGTGGCGCGCCGCGTCGAACTCTTTCGCACGCTGGCCGATCGTCTGGACGCCAATCTCGACCGCATCGCCCGGCAGATCACGATCGACATGGGCAAGCCGCTGGTCCAGTCGAAGTTCGAAGCCCAGCTCGGCCCGGCGATCCTGCGCTATTATGCCGACCATGCCGAGAAATTGCTGGCGGACACCGAGGTCGCCCTCGCCGGTTTCTCTCGCGTCTATACCCGACGCGAGCCGATCGGCGTCGTTCTCGCCGTGGAGCCATGGAATGGCCCGGTCTATCAGGCGGTTCGTGCGATTGCGCCGAACCTGATGGTCGGCAATTGCGTGATCCTCAAACCGGCCGAGATCGTCGCGGGCACGACGCTCATCCTCGATGAACTGTTTGCCGAGGCGGGCTTCCCCGCTTCAGTGTATCAGACGGCGCTCGCCTCTCGCGAACAGATATCCGTCTTCATCGCCGACCCGCGGGTGCGGGCGGTGACGCTGACCGGTTCCGATCGGGCCGGTGTCGTGATCGGCGAGCAGGCTGGGCGCAGCATCAAGCCGGTGGTGCTCGAACTCGGCGGCTCGGATGCCTTCATCGTCCTCGATTCCGCGGATGTTGCCGCGGCCGCGGGGATGGGGGCGGTCTGTCGCCTTGCGCTGGGTGGCCAGGTCTGCGTTTCGCCGAAGCGCGTCATCGTCACCGAGAAGGTCGCCGACGACTTCATCCGCCAATATACCGAGGTCTTTGCCAGCCAGACGATCGGTGATCCGCTCAACCCTGACACGACGCTCGGGCCGCTGTCGAGCATCGCGGCTGCCGACGGGCTTCAGGCGCAATATCAGGATGCGATCGACAAGGGAGCGACCGTGGTCCTGCGGGGCGGCCGGATCGAGGGTGATGGTGCCTTCTTCAAGCCCGCCGTCCTGACCGGGATCACGCCCGACATGCGCCTTTACCATGAGGAAGCCTTCGGCCCCATCGGCCTGATTTTCCGGGTGTCCGATGCGGATGCCGCCATCGCGCTCGCCAACGACACCAAATATGGCCTTGGTGGCACCGTCTATGGGCAGGATCTCGACGAGGCGCGCCGTGTCGCGCAGGCGCTTGATACCGGCATGGTCGGGATCAATCAGTATCTTGGTGCCCCGATCGAGATTCCGTTCGGGGGCACCAAGGCATCCGGCGTCGGTCGCGAACTCGGATTGAGCGGCATGGACGCCTTCTCCAATGTCAAGACCTACGCGGTCGCCTGACACCGTCCCGCCTGGGTCGGATCAATCGCTCGACCCAGGCACGCCGACGGGTGGCCGCGCGCGGGGCCACCCGTCATAGGCGCCTGCCGTGGCCGTTCCTCTACCATCCACCTGCCGACATCACCATGTCACGGGATGAAGGCGGAGATCGCAGCGATAGGGGCGGCGCGCTCATCGAGGTTTAAGCGAGGTCATGGCTGAACGCGTGGGAAACAAGGATGTCGACGGAGCTCTGCTGGAGGCCATTCGCGACCGCATGGCGCAGGTCATCACCCGCAATCTGGGGCGAAAAACCGCCAGCGAGACGTGCATATCCGGCCTGTCCATCCACCGGCAGATCGCCCCTGTCGGGCCGAACTCATATTTCTTCGAGCCGTCCTTCACGTTCACGGTGCGGGGCACGAAGCGCGTGGTCCTCGGCGGAGAGACATATGCCTATGACCAGTCCCACTTTCTGCTGACGGCGATCAATCTTCCCACCGTGATGGAGGTGCTGGAGGCCTCCGAAGACCATCCTTACATGTGCGTCATGCAGAAGATCGATCTGGAACTGGCTCGCTCGCTGATCACGGAAATGGATGCGAGCAGGCGCGAGGGGGTGGCGGACGATGCCGGCCTGGTGCTTGGCCCGGTGACCATCCCGTTGGCCACCGCGACGATGAACTTGATCGACCTGATCGAGACGCCGCAGGATGCGCCGCTCCTGGCGCGGTCAATCCAGCGTGAAATCCTGGTCCGGCTGCTGGCCAGTCCCGTCGGCGGGCGCCTGCGCCAGGCGGTTCAGGTCGGGACGCCGACCAGCGGGATCTCGAACGCGCTTCGATGGATTCGCGAGCATTTTTCCGAGCCCCTGCGCGTTCAGGACCTGGCCCGGATCGCCTGCATGGGCGAATCGACCTTCCACCACCATTTCCGGGCGCTCACGACCATGAGCCCGCTTCAATATCAGAAGCAATTGCGGCTGCACGAGGCGCGGCGGCTCATGATCAACGACAAGCTGGACGCGAGCCTGGCCGCCCACCGCGTCGGCTATGAGAGCGCGACGCAGTTCAATCGGGAGTATCGCCGCCTCTTCGGCGCCCCGCCGAAACGCGATATCCGGTCCATTACCTTCTCCGACCGGGCGTTTCCGGACGAAGGCTTTCCCATCACCGGCCTAATGCAATCAGGGTCGGCGACGATGCAGTGAGGGCGCGGCGGCGAGGTCAGCGCCCGACCCGCTCCGCCTGTTCCCATCCCAGCCGGGCGATGACGGGTAGGTCCGCGATCAGACGTGCGGCTTGCGGTGATGCGGCCGTTCCACGCGCGGCGCGGCCCTTGATACCGTGACAGATGGCGGCGAAGCGGAAGAAGTTGAAGGCGAGGTAGAAGTCCAGATCGGGAATGTCGGCGCGACCTGCCCTGGCGCAATAGGCGGCGACATAGGTCGCCTCGTCCGGGATGCCGGTGGCGGCGAAGTCGACGCCGACCAGGCCCGGTATGGTCAGCGGCGGCATCCGGTACATCATGAGGTGATAGGCGAAGTCGGCGAGTGGGTGGCCGAGCGTGGACAATTCCCAGTCCAGCACGGCCAGGACGCGCGGCTCGGTGGGATGGAAGATCACATTGTCGATCCGGAAATCGCCGTGGACGATCCGGGTCTCGTCCGTTGCCGGGATGTGGTCGGCGAGCCATTCGACCAGACGATCCATGTTGGGATCGCGGCCAGCCTCGACATCCTCGGCATATTGGCGCGACCAGCGCGCGATCTGGCGCTCGAAATAATTGCCCGGCCGTCCATAGTCGCCTAGCCCGATCGCATCCGGTTCGACGCCGTGAAGCGCCGCGATGGTCGCGTTCATCGCATCGAATATGGCGTGGCGTTCGCCGGGCGCGATGTCGGGAAGCGCCGCATCCCAGAAGATACGGCCTTCGACCATGTCCATCACATAGAACCAGGTGCCGATCACGGCATCGTCGGTACAGAGCCCATGGACATGCGCGACCGGAAAACCGATCGACTCCAGCGCCTGGACGACTCGCGCCTCCCGCTCGATCGCATGGGCGCCCTTCAGCAGGACGCCCGGTGGCTTGCGCCGCATCACATAGGCGCGGTCCGGCGTAACCAGCTTGTAGGTGGGATTGGACTGGCCGCCGTTGAACTGCTCGATGGTCAGCGGGCCCGCATAGCCCGGCACGTTCTCGGCCAGCCAGACGGCGAGGCGGTCCTTGTCGAACTGGTGCGCCGCGCGCACCGCGCCGGTACCGGCGAATTGCGCCTCGCTCATGCCTGCACCGCCTTCCAGTCGCGCCTCACCTTCCTGGCGAGGCTCCATTTATGGACCTCGGTCGGGCCGTCATAGATGCGAAAGGCGCGCACTTCGCGAAAGACCTGCTCCACGACCGTGTCGCCGGAGACGCCCGTGCCGCCCATCACCTGCACGCACCGGTCGGCGATCCGCATCAGCGCCTCGCTCACCGCGACCTTGGCCATCGAACTTTCGGCCGTGCCGGGATGCCCGTCGTCCAGCACGCCCGCGCACCAGTCGATCATCAGATCGGCCTGTTTCAGGTCGATGAGATTCTCCGCCAGCATGAAGCCGACTCCCTCATGGTCGATCAGCGACTTGCCAAAGGCGTGCCGCCGATTGGCATAGTCGACTGCGATTTCCTGCGCGCGCGTACAGGCACCGAGCCACCGCATGCAGTGGGTCAGCCGCGCGGGGGCCAGGCGGACCTGCGCCAGTTGAAAGCCTTCGCCGGGATTGCCGAGCATCTGGTCAGCGGGGATGCGAAGCTCGTCGATGGCGACGATCGCGTGGCCGCCGGGCATCGAGCTGTCGATGGTGTCCAGCACGCGTTCGATGCGGATGGCCGGATCGGGCAGATCGACGAGGAAGAGCGTGGCGCCCTGTTCCGCCTTGGCCATGACGATGCCGACCTTCGCCCCGGCGGCCCCGGTGATGAAGGCCTTGCGCCCGTTGACGATCCAGTGGTCGCCATCGGCCACCGCCGTCGTCATGAGCATCGACGGATCGCTCCCCGCCCCGCCATCCGCGGCGGGTTCGGTCATGAAGAACGCCGATCGTGCCTCCCCCCTGATCAACGGATCGAGGAAGCGGGTCTTCTGCGCGGCGCTGGCGCGCTTGCCGAGCAGATACATATTGCCCTCGTCCGGGGCGGCGACATTCACCGCGACCGGGCCGAGCGGCGACAGACCGGCGGCGCGCAGCACGATCGCGACCTCCCGGTGGCACAGGTGCGTGCCATCGGCCGAGATATGGGGCGTGAGGACGCCTGCCGCGCGCGCCTTGTCGCGCAGTTCGGCAACCAGCTCCTCGGAGGGGCCATGCGCCCCGCAGCGGGGGTCGTGCTCATGGGGGATGATCGCGTGGCGCACGAACGCCTCGACACGTGCCGCGATGGCCCGGGCATTCTCGGTCATTTCGATGACTCCAGCGGTAGAAAGCGAGCGTCCGTGCGCGCGACGATGTCCGCTTCATCGACGCCGGGGGCGATTTCCAACAGTCGGAACCGCTGCGTCCGGTCGGCACGCGCAAAGACGGCCAGGTCAGTGACGATCATGTCGACCACGTTCCGGCCGGTATAGGGCAGGGTGTTGGTGCGGCGAAATTTGGCGCCGCCCGCCTTGTCAACATGATCCATGAGGACGATGATCCGGCCGACGCCGGCGACCAGGTCCATGGCCCCGCCGGGTCCCTTCACCATCTTGCCGGGGACCATCCAATTGGACAGGTCGCCGTCCTCCGACACCTCCATCGCGCCCAGGATCGATTTGTGAATATGCCCGCCGCGCACCATGGCGAAGCTGTCCGCCGAAGAGACGTAGGAGGTGCGCGCGAGTTCGGTGATCGTCTGCTTGCCAGCGTTGATGATATCGGCGTCGACGCAAGCGGCGGTGGGGAAGGGGCCGAGCCCCAGCATCCCGTTTTCCGAATGCAGCGTCACGTCGATATCGTCCGCGATATAGTTGGCGACCAGCGTCGGGATGCCGATGCCGAGATTGACATAATCGCCATCGCGCAATTCCTGTGCGGCGCGCGCGGCCATCTGGTTGCGGTTCCAGGGCATGTCAGGCGACCTCGGCGAGCGTGCGCTGCTCGATGCGTTTTTCGTTCAGCGTGGCGAGGATCATGCGCTGCACGAAAATGCCCGGCGTATGCACATGGTCCGGATCGATCGCATCGACGAATTCCTCCACCTCGGCCACGGTGACCTTGCCCGCAGTGGCGGCCATGGGATTGAAGTTGCGCGCCGCCTTGCGGAAGACGAGGTTGCCGAACCGATCGCCGCGCCACGCCTTCACGATCGCGAGGTCGGCGGTAAGGCCCGTTTCCAGTAGATAGGTCTGGCCGCCGAAATCCCGCGTCTCCTTGCCCTCCGCGATCGTCGTGCCGACGCCGGTGCTGGTGTAAAAGCCGGGGATCCCCGCGCCCCCTGCGCGGATGCGCTCGGCCAGGGTGCCTTGCGGACAGAAATCCAGCGCCAGTTCGCCCGACAGATATTGCCGCTCGAACTCCTTGTTCTCGCCGACATAGGAGGCGATCATCCTGGCGATGCGCCGCGCCCTGAGCAGCAGCCCGAGGCCATAATCGTCCACGCCTGCGTTGTTCGAGATGGCGGTGATGCCGCCAACGCCGGACGCGAGCAGGCCATCGATCAGCGTTTCGGGAATGCCGCACAGGCCGAAGCCGCCGGAGACGATCGTCATCCCGTCGAACAGCAGGCCGTCGAGTGCCGACGCGGCGTCGGCATGGATCTTCTGAACCATGATTTCTCCTACAGCGTGCTGACCAGGTGTCCGCCGTCCACCGCCAGTATCGACCCGGTCATGTATGCCGATCCCGGCCCTGCGAGCAGCAGGAGCGGCATGTCGAGGTCGCTCAGCTGGCCGAGCCGCCGTTGCGGAATGCGCTTCAGCATCGCCTTGCCGGCGTCGGTCGACCAGAACTCGCGGTTCAGGTCGGTGTCGAAATAACCGGGGGCCAGCGCATTGACCCGGATGCCGTGGCGCGCCCATTCGAGCGCCAGCACCTTGGTCATTTGCACGACACCGGCCTTCGAAACGGCATAGGGCAGCACGGTCGCGCCTTGCCGCAGGCCGAGGATCGACGCGATGTTGACGATCGCCCCGCCCCGCCCATGCGCGATCATGTTGCGCGCCACCGCCTGCGCGACCTGGAACACGCCTCTTAGATTGGTGTCGATTACCGCATCCCAGTCCGCCTCGCTCTGGTTGAGCGCCAGCGCATCGCGGACGACGCCCGCATTATTCACCAGGATGTCTATCGGGGGCAGGTCCGCCGTGGCCGTCGCGATCGATGCGGGATCGGTCACGTCGAGCACTACGATCGACGCCCGGTCGCCGACCGCGGCCGCCAGTGTCTCAAGCGCATCGCGCCGCCGTGCCGCTAGGATGACACTGGCGCCGGCCGCCGCCAGCACCCTGGCGAAATGCGCGCCAAGACCGCTGGACGCGCCGGTGACGAGCGCGGTCCTGCCCTCGAGCGTGGTGCGATCGGTCATGGTCAGCGGCCCTTGAACGTTGCAGGACGCTTGTCCTTGAAGCTCAGGATCGCCTCGCGATGATCCTCGGAAAGGAGGGTCAGCGTTTCGATTCCGGCATGGGCGTCCGCCAATGACTGCGCCTGCGCCCGCAGGGCCAGGTTGATCGAGCGCTTGGTCGCCTTGATCGCGAAGGTCGCGCCCTTTACCAGCCGCTGGGCATAGGCGTCCACCGCGCCGTCCAACTCGTCCGCCGGCACCGCGCAGTGGATGAGGCCGATCGTCGCCGCCTCCGCGCCGGTCAATGGATCGCCGGTCAGCAGGTGGTGACGCGCTCGCGCATAGCCGATCAGCAGCGGCCACAGCATCGCACCGCCATCGCCCGGCGACAGCCCCATCGACACGTGAGGATCGGCGATCTTCGCGCTGTCGACCATGATGGCGACGTCGCACAGCAGGGCAAGGGTGGCGCCCAGTCCCATGGCATGACCGTTGACCCGGGCGATCACGGGTACGTCCAGCGCGAGCATCGCATTGATGATGTGCGGCGCACGGACCATCATCTCGGCCATGCGGGCGGGCCGGTCGCAATTGCCCAGCATTTCGTCGAGGTCGCCCCCGGCGGAAAAGGCGCGCCCCGCACCGGTCAGCACCACCACGTCGCAATCATCCTGCGCGACGTCGTAGAAAATGCGGCTGAGTTCCTCGTGTAGCGCGAACCCCGCCGCGTTCATCGGCGGATGGTCCATCGTCAGGGTCAGGATGGCGCCGGCGCGCTGGGAACGAATGTGATTGTAGCGGGAATAGTCGACAGCCACCGGGTCCAGCCTCATGTCATGGCGACCCGGCCATACTTGTCAGCAGGCCGGCCGCACCTCTCCAGTCGCGATCTCGCCGCGACGGAACAGGCATAGATGGCGGACGTCTACTTTGCAACACTCGTTATAAAATAGCGGTCCTTCTATGGTGCCGTGCGCGCTTTGCGGCCGGCGGGGGCCTGCTTGGCGGGCGCGGTCGTGGCGGTCTTTCGTTTCCTGGCCGCGGGCTTATCGGTGGGAAGGGGGCCAAGAGCGGCGTCGGCCGGGGCGACCCCGCGGAAGAACATGTCGGCCAGCCGATCGCTCACATCCCTGGGACTGAGGGTACCGTTCGGGCGATACCAGTCCAGGGCGTAGATCGTCGCGCCGAGAAGGAAGAGCTGCGCCAGGTTCGGATCGACTTCGGGCCGGACGATACCGGCCGCCTGCCCCTCTCGCATCAGATTGCGCCACAGATTGCCATAGGCGCGGGGATGCTGGCGATGCCGCTCGCGCATTTCTTCGGGCACCTGGTCGACGATCTTCCAATAGGCCGAGATGTAGTCGTTGCCGACGAGCATCTGCTGCATATGGGCGTCGAGAGCGGATTTGATACGGTGCCAGGCGGGGGCATCGGGCTGCAGCCGGTCGAGCGCTTCCTCGACCGGTCGCGACACGGAGGTCGTCCCGATGTTCAGGACCTCCTCGATCAGCGCGTCCTTGTTGGCGAAATAGTAATAGAGGCTGCCGGCGAACGTGCCAGCAGCCTCGCCGATCTCGGCGAGCGTCGTTTCTGCGTAACCTTTGACGGCGACAACTCGTGCTGCCGCAGCCAGGATGGCATCACGCTTCTTGGCGGCCTTGGGTGTCTTCATCGCATCGCTAATGCCGGACCGGACCCTCCTTGTCCATTGGTCCAGGCGCGCCATCTGCCGCCATTACTTTGGTGGAGGTTTACGATGCCTAGGGTCAGGACTCGTTGATCACAGCCAGAAGATGACGGTTGCAGCGAGCGCGATGGCGGAGAGGAAGACGGTCGGGCACCGATCGTAGCGGGTGGCGACGCGGCGCCAGTCCTTCAGGCGTCCGA
>NZ_JAVSCQ010000046.1:0-14455 GCF_040560405.1 Facivitalis istanbulensis | reverse complement strand
CTTGGGAAAGAACGGCCGAAGCCGCTTCATCTGATCGTCCGTCAGCCAAAACAGGTCGCTCATATCGGTCTCCTTGCGGAGCCTGAATCAGATCACGGCGCTCACATCAATGGGTCCTGACCCTAGAGTCCGCCTTGGTGAGGAGACGGACGTGAAGAAGACGAGGTTCAGCGAGGAGCAGATCATCGCGGTGCCGCGCGAGCAGGAGGGCGGGATGAAGACCGCCGATGTGTGTCGCAAGCACGGCATCAGCAGCGCGACGCTGTACGCGTGGAAGGCGAAGTATGGCGGCATGGACGTGTCGCAGGCACGCAAGCTGAAGGTGCTCGAGGAGGAGAACGGCCGGCTCAAACGGCTGCTGGCCGATGCCATGCTCGACAACGCCGTGCTGAAGGAGGTGGCGGGAAAAAACTGGTGAAGCCCGCCGCTCAGCGGAAAGCTGTCGAGCACGCTCGACAGCTGTTCGGCATCAGCGAGCGTCGGGCTTGTACGATCTTCGGCGTGGACAGGACGTCGGTGCGCTACGCGCCCCGGCGTAGTGATGATGGCGACCTGCGGTCGCGGTTACGGGAGATCGCGGCGGAGCGTCGCCGCTTCGGCTACCGGCGGCTGGGGATCATGCTGGCCCGTGAGGGGCTGGTCATGAACCACAAGAAGCTGCTGCGGCTATACCGCGAGGAGAACCTGCGGGTCAGGCGCCGGCGTGGCCGCAAGCGAGCGATGGGCACCCGAGCGCCCATGGCGCTGCCGCAAGGTCCGAACCAGCGCTGGAGCCTCGACTTCGTAAGCGATACGCTGATCAGCGGCCGTCGCATCCGCATCCTGGCGGTGGTCGACGACTTCACGCGGGAATGCCTAGCGCTGGTGGCCGACACCTCGCTGTCAGGCGCGCGTGTCGCTCGTGAGATCGACGCCATCATCGCCGTCCGAGGCGGACCGCCGCTGATGATCGTCAGCGACAACGGCACCGAACTGACCAGCTTGGCGATCCTGAGATGGACGCAAGAGCGCCCCATCGAGTGGCACTACATCGCGCCGGGCAAGCCGCAGCAGAACGGCTATGTCGAGAGCTTCAACGGCCGCCTGCGCGACGAATGCCTCAACGAGACGCTGTTCGTGTCGCTTGGCCATGCCGATCCACTTTTTTGATTAAGGTCGCCGCCGGCGCCCCACAGCATAAGTTGGTCGTTGGGGGCAGTTGACCGCGCCCGCTGCCGGCTCAGCACAATCGATCATGAGCGGGCAGGTCGAGGGCCAACGCGGGCCGTACTCCCCTAGAAGCGCTTGGCACACCTGTCACTCTACACCTGCTTCCCCTGTCCGAGTCCCAAGCTCAGGCGTTGGACTCCTCGTCCCAGCTATCTGCCGACGGAGGGGGCGTCTTTTTGCAGAACGCCGCCCATTCACGCATAAGCAGCCGACGTTTGTCGAGAAAGTCGGTCCGTCGATAGGCAGCCTCGACCTTGTTCGAGACTGTATGGGCGAGCGCCGCTTCTGCAATTTCCCCCGAATAGTCTGTCTTCTCTGCGACCCAGTCCCGGAAAGCCGACCGGAACCCGTGCACCGTCACCGCGAGGTCCATGTCACGCAGGATTTTGAGGAGCGTCATATCCGATAGCGGCTTCTTCACGTTCTGGCCAGGAAACACCAACTCGCTGGCGCCAACCTTGAACGTCTTGGCGCGCTTGAACACCGCCACTGCTTCGGGCGCGAGGGGTACGACATGTATTCGCCCCATCTTCATCCGCTGGGCCGGGATCGTCCACAACGCCGCTTCCAGATCAAATTCTGACCAGGTCGCGCCCCGAATTTCGCCCGACCGCGCCGCCGTCAGGATAAGCGCTTCCAGCGCTACGCGGCCTACCGATTCACGCTCGCCCAGCTTCTCAAGGAACTTCGGTACGGATGCATATGGCAGGGCCGCGAAATGGTTCTCCTTTTTGGGCTGACGAGGCAGCCCCTTGGAACGCGACCGCATTGGCGCTTCGGTCGCGCGAAACCCGCGTGCGTACGACCAGTCGAGAACGGTGCCGATGCGTTGTCGCACGCGACGCGCCGTTTCAGGCTTCGTCAGCCAGATGGGTGCCAATACGTCCCGGATCAGGGGGCCTTCGATTTCGCTGACTAGCCGGTCGCCCATCTTGGGGAAGGCGTAGCTCTTCAGCGTCGCGATCCACTGATCCTGATGCTTGCCGTTCTTCCAGGCCTCCTTGTGTTCCTCATGGACCATCTCAGCGGCCTTGCGGAAAGTTGGAATGACCTGACGCTCCTGCTTCCGCTCGGCCACAGGGTCGATGCCTTGCGCGATCTTTTGGCGAGTGAGGAAAGCGGCCTCTCTGGCATCCTTGAGAGAAACCGCCTTTAGTGAGCCCAGCCCGATATCCTGGCGTTTTCCCTTATTCTGGACGCGAATCACCCAGCTGGCTGCCCCTTTGCCGTTGATTTCGAGAAACAGGCCGTCCCCATCCGAATAGCGTCCAGGCTCGATCAGCGATCGGATTTTGAGCGCAGTGAGCTTTCCCATGCCACCTCACCTCAATTTTCCCCACACTTCGCGTGAGATTGTGTCGGATCGAGTGAAACGCAGCGACATCAAAAAACCGCTGATTTCCAGGCTTTTGTAGCAGATTTCAGGGTTTTTTGCCAGCCACACAGGGGGCATAATGGCGGAGAGGGAGGGATTCGAACCCTCGGTACCGTTGCCGGCACGCCGCATTTCGAGTGCGGTGCATTCGACCACTCTGCCACCTCTCCGCGAGGATAAACCGGAAGGCATCTGGCCTTCGGGGCTGATCGATTGGAGGCGCGCTCCTAGATCAGCTTTTTACGCATTGCAAGCGCCTAAACTTGTGCGATGCCACAAACGCATTAAATCGAGGACTATGGACCGCATCGACACCCTGCCCCTCTCCTCGCGCCTGGACATCGCGGCGCCGATGGTCGCGACCGCGCAATTCGCGATCGGCGATATCGTGCGCCATCGCATGTTCGACATTCGCGGCGTGGTCTTCGATATCGACCCCGTCTTCGCCAACAGCGACGAATGGTATGATTCGATCCCCGAGCAGATCCGCCCGGCCAAGGACCAGCCTTTCTACCATCTGCTCGCCGAAAACGCCGAATCGAGCTATGTCGCCTATGTCAGCCAGCAGAATCTGCTCCCCGACGACAGCGACGAGCCGGTGGAGCATCCCGCCATCGCGGGGCTGTTCACCGGCTATGCCGATGGCCGCTACCTGCTCCGCCGCGAGCATCGCCACTGATCCCGGCCATCGGGCTACCGCTCTTCTTCGAACATACGCGCTCAGGAAATGCTCTGCTGGAGTCGAAGGCGAGCCGACGGGGCCGGATAGCCAACGGCATTCTATATACATACGCGCCAAACCGCCTGGCGGCTGTGCCTTTCCGTCGATCCCGCCAAGCCTGGCGAAGCCCCGCATCTGCCGCAGCCCATCGACGGCCGCCCCGTCGCATCGAAAGGCGTGATCGCGGAGGCGGCCTGGCGAAAAGCCGGATTCTATGGTTGACAATCCGGCCTCCTTTGCCTAGCTGGCTCTTCTTTCCCGGTGGGCCACCCGCGCGGGAGCCATGCATTTGGGAAGTGATAACAGCCATGTTCGCAGTCGTGCGCACGGGCGGCAAGCAGTATCGCGTCGCCGCCGGAGATAAGATCGTCGTCGAGAAGATCGAAGGCGAAGCCGGCGCGTCGGTGACGCTGGGTGATGTTCTGCTGGCGGGCGAAGGCTCGGAGCTGAAGGCGGTCGACGGCATCACGGTCGCCGCCGAGATCATCGCTCAGGCGAAGGCCGACAAGGTCATCGTCTTCAAGAAGCGCCGCCGCCACAACTATCGCCGCCGCAACGGCCACCGTCAGCAGCACACGATCCTGAAGATCGTGTCGGTCGGCGCCTGAATCCAGCGCGTCGCCAAACGAAATCCAGGAGTAGATCGCAATGGCACATAAGAAAGCAGGCGGCTCGTCGCGTAACGGTCGTGATTCGGCCGGCCGTCGCCTTGGCGTGAAGAAGTTCGGCGGGCAGGAAGCCATCGCCGGCAACATCCTCGTGCGTCAGCGCGGGACGAAATTCTATCCGGGCCGCAACGTGGGCATGGGCAAGGACCATACCCTGTTCGCGCTCGTCGATGGTCGCGTCTCGTTCCACGAGGGCAAGCTCGGCCGTAAATTCTGTTCGGTCGAACTGGCCGCAGCGGCCGAATAATCGGGCAACCGCGCCGGGTTGCCCACCAGGGTGACCCGGGTTCCACCAGCGGAACCGACAAAAAAAAGGGAGACGGGTCGCCCCGGCTCCCTTTTTTTCATGCTCCCTCCACCGCCGTCCGGCCTTGTCTCCATCCCGTCATCAGGACGTGGCAGGGGCTCGCCCGACGCGACGAGGAGTTGTCGAGTAATGTTCGCGCGGACCGAAAGATTGTTGTTGCGGCCAGCCTGGCCGGAAGATGCCCCCGCCTTGGCCCAGGCCATCGGCCATGACGCCGTCGCCCGCATGGCGGCGCGCGTCCCCTATCCCTATACGCTGGCCGATGCCGAGCAGTGGCTGGCGTCGCCGTGCGGCGCGACCGAGCCACGTTTCCTCATCACGACGCTCGACCATGGCGGCGCGCCCGAACTGATCGGCGGCATCGCGATCATCACGGGCGATACCGGGCATGAACTGGGCTATTGGCTGACGCCCTCGGCCTGGGGACATGGCTATGCGACCGAGGCGGGACGTGCGGTTGTGGCGATGGCGCGCTTCGCACTGCCGATCCCGCGGCTGGGCGCCTGGCATTTCGCGGACAATCCGGCCTCGGGCCACGTCCTGACCAAGCTCGGCTTCCGCCCGACCGGCCGCCAGATGGCGCGGGCGTCCGCTGGACGCAGCGGGCTGTCGCCGAGCGTCCATTACGCGCTCGACCTGGAAGCGGAGCGAAGCGCGTTGCTGCCGCTCGCCGCCTGATGCGGCCGGCCTGACCCGGTCCTGCCCGCCATCGCGTTTCCGATGATGGCAGGCGGGATCGGCCGCGCGTCTATGACAGCGCGACATGGCCCGTCGGACTGTGGAAGCAGGGCCCGGTCATGCTCGGCCTTGATGCGCCGAATCGCCTGTCCCTGCCACCGATCGACCGGTGCGCGACTCGCACGCCTGCGGGACGATCGGCACCAAAGCAGGCCGAGGACGCGCGGCTGCAACCCTCCCAGATTGGGCATTGTTTTCGGCGGAGGGAAAAGCTTTCTGTCCGTTATGGTCGGCCAAATGCTTGATATTCCCGAAAAACGTCTTCGGATCCGGCCTTTTAATATCATGATAAGTATTTTGCCGCCTCCTGCCATTGTCATTGTGGCGATGTCGGAGGAACAGCTGTGCATCGGTGCTGTACATCTTGTATCGCGACGGCTCGGGACGTGCCCTGCACTTGCCCGAAATCACCGCGCATAAGGAAAGATCGTCGCGGCGCGGCGGCGGTGGAACTGGCGCTTGTGTCGCCGATCCTGCTCAGCATGTTGATGGGCATCATCGCCTTTGGCGATTATTTCCTGACCGCGCATCTGATCCAGCAAACCGCCAATGATGCCGCGCGGGCGGCCATTGCGGGCATCGACGCGACCGAACGCAAGAAGATCGCGACCGATACCGCCAAGAAGCTGCTCGATTCGACCGGCGTGCTGAAACAGGCCCAGGGGCAGGTCGACGCCAGCGAGTCGGACGGGATCATCATCGTCTCGGTCCGCTATGACGCCTCCAGCGATCCGCTGCTCAAGCTGCCCTTCATCCCCGCCCCGGGACAGACCCTGACCGCGAAGGGCGTGGCGATGGTCGGCGGGCTGTAATGCGCGCACTCTGGCGGGAACGGCGTGGCGCGGTCAGCATCCTGACCGCGATCGCGATCATGGCCCTGATCGGCTTTGCCGCCATGGCGGTCGATGTCGGCATGCTCACCCTGTCCCAGCGCAAATTGCAGGGCGTGGCGGACCAGGCGGCGGTGGCCGCCGCCGCCTCCAACGCCAGCCGCCGGGCGCTGGCCGTGCAAAAGGTAATCGCGGCACAGGGACTGACCGATGTCACCGTGACGATGGCGGTCGGCCGCTATCGCTCCGATGCGGCGATCGCGCCGGAAAACCGCTTTACCGCCGGCACGGATGGCGGGGCGGTGCGCGTGATCCTGAGCCAGCCCGTCACGCTGTTTTTCGGCCGGGTGCTGACCGGACGGAACACCGCGCCGGTCTCCGCCAAGGCCACCGCGCGCCGCATCGACCTCGCCGCCTTCTCGCTGGGCACCCGGCTGGTCAATCTGCATGGCGGGCTGCCCGGCGCGCTGCTGAACGCGCTGGCCGGCAGCGACCTGTCGCTCTCGCTGCTCGATTATCAGGCCCTGGTGAGCACGCGGATCGACCTGTTGCGCGCGACCCAGTTCCTGGGCACGCGCATCGGCCTGACCGGGGCGAGCTTTCAGGACATATTGGCCGCCAATGTCACCCTGCCCACGCTGCTCAGCGCGATGGCGGACGCCGCCGGCAACAGCGGCACCGCCGCACTCCTGCGCAACATTTCGCTGCGGGTGCCGGGATCGAGCGTACCGCTCACCCGGCTGATCGACCTGGGACCATTGGGCAGTGCGACCAGCGCGGCCTCGCGCAACCTGATCGACATCGACGCCTATTCGATGCTGCGCGAGTCCCTGTCGATCGCCAACGGCCGTCGCCAGGTGTCGCTCAACCTGGGCGCATCGGTGCCGGGATTATTGTCGACCACGGTGCTGTTGGCGATCGGCGAACGGCCGGCATCCTCACCCTGGCTGGCGGTGGCGCAGGATGGGGGCGTTACGGTGCGCACCGCCCAGCAAAGACTGTTGGTCGAAGCGCAAATCGGCGTCCCGCTGGTCGCCAATGTCCACCTGCCGATCTTTGTCGAAACCGCCGCGGCCCAGGCGCGTCTCAACGCCGTCCAATGTTCGGACAGCGGCCAGTCGGTGACGATCGACGTTCTCCCCTCCCCCGGCACGATCGCCATCGCGGAGATCGATCGCTCCCAGTTCAACGACATGAGCCGCTCGCCGATCAGGGGCGAAGCCGCGTTGCTGCGCACGCTGATCGCCACGGTCTGGGGACGGGTGCAGATCGGGCTCGCCAGCGACACCGCGTGGCAACGGGTTTCGTTCGACACCAGCGACATCGCCAATCGCGCCACCCGCACCGTGAATTCCAATTCGCTGGTCCGTGGCCTCGCCTCCTCGCTCATCCAGTCGGTCAAGCTTCGGCTGGAGTTGCTGGGCCTCAACCTCGACCTCGTCGGCCTGACGAGTCTCGTCGGCAATGTCCTGATGCTGGTGGCCCCCGCGCTGGACCTGCTCATCAACGGCTTGACCGATCTGCTCGGCCTCCACCTCGGACAGGCCGATGTGACGATCAACGGCGTGCGTTGCGGCACGGCCACGCTCGTCGCCTGATCGGTCGCCTGCCCTTCGCCGGGCTGGTCAGTCCGCACGGTCAGCGGTAAGAGCGCGTCCATGCATTTCCTTGACCAGGCCAAGATCTTCGTCCGCTCCGGTGCGGGCGGCCCCGGCGCCGTTTCCTTTCGGCGCGAGAAGTACATCGAATATGGCGGCCCAGACGGCGGCAATGGCGGCAAGGGCGGCGATGTCATCTTCGAGGCGGTGGCCGGTCTCAATACGCTGATCGATTTCCGCTATACGCAGCATTTCCGGGCACCGCGCGGGTCCGGCGGGTCGGGCTCCAACCGAACCGGCGGCGGCGGCGACGATCTGGTCATCAAGGTGCCGGTCGGCACCCAGATCCTGTCCGAGGACAAGGAAGAGGTGCTGCTCGACTTCACGAAGGTGGGGCAGCGCGAGGTGTTCCTGCGCGGCGGCGATGGCGGACGCGGCAATGCTAGCTACAAGACCTCGACCAACCGCACGCCGCGTCAGCACGGCACCGGCTGGCCCAGCGAGGAAGCCTGGGTCTGGCTCCGGCTCAAGCTGCTCGCCGATGCCGGGCTGGTCGGGCTGCCCAATGCGGGCAAGTCGACCTTCATCAACGCCGTCACCAACGCGCAGGCCAAGGTCGGCGCCTATGCCTTCACCACCACCCGGCCGCAGCTGGGCGTCGTGCGGCATCACCAGCGCGAATTCGTCGTCGCCGACATTCCCGGCCTGATCGAGGGCGCGGCGGACGGAGCGGGGATTGGCGACCGCTTCCTGGGCCATATCGAGCGCTGCCGGGTGCTGCTGCATCTGGTCGACGCCAATGACACCGACGTGGCGGAGAGCTACCGCATCGTTCGCGACGAACTGGAAGCCTATGGCGCTGGGCTGATCGAAAAGCCGCACATCATCGCCCTCAACAAGATCGACACGCTCGACGACGAGCTGATCGAGGCATTGTCGGCCGAACTGGCCGAGGCAAGCGGCGCGGATGTCATCCCGCTGTCGGGCGCATCCGGCACCGGCGTCGACTGGGTGCTCGACAGGCTGCTCGAAGCGATCGGGCCCGGCCCCGATGCCGTGCCCGAAAATGACGAGGGCGAGGATGAGATCACATGGTCGCCGCTCTGATCGCAGCATGATCTTCGCCCCCGCCACCTGTTCGCGGCTGATCGTCAAGGTCGGCTCCGCCCTCCTCGTCACGCCCGAGGGGGAGGTTCGTCGCGACTGGCTGACCGGCCTCGTCGCCGACATCGCGGCGCGGGTGCGGCAGGGGCAGCAGATCGCGATCGTGTCCTCGGGTGCGATCGCGCTCGGCGCGCGGCGGCTGGGGCTGGCCAAGGGCGGGCGTGCCAGCCTGGAGGATGCGCAGGCCGCCGCCGCGACCGGGCAGATCGCGCTGAGCCAGGCCTGGGCGGAATTGCTCCATGCCGAAGGGCTGACCGCCGCGCAGATGCTGGTGACGCTGGACGATCTGGAGGATCGCCGCCGCTACCTCAACGCCGCCGCCACGCTGAACCGGCTGCTCGGACTGGGCGTGGTACCGGTCATCAACGAGAATGACAGCGTCGCGACCGAAGAAATCCGCTTCGGCGACAATGACCGGCTGGCGGCGCGGGTGGGGCAGGCGGCGGGCGCGAACGGCGTCCTCCTGCTCTCCGACGTGGACGGGCTGTACGACAGCAACCCGCACACCAATCCGGCCGCGCGCCATATCGAGCGGGTCGAGCGGATCGACGCCGTCACCGGCATGGCCGATGGCGGCTCCGCATCGGGCATGGGGTCGGGCGGCATGGTGTCGAAGATCGCCGCCGCGCGCATCGCGGTCAGTGCGGGCGCGCATCTCGCCATCGCGTCGGGACGGGTCGACCATCCGCTCTCGATTCCGGCCCGCCACACCATCTTCGTCGCCGAGAAAAGCGCGCCCGCGCGCAAGGCGTGGCTGGCGGGCGGGTTGACCGCGCGCGGCGCCATCACCGTCGACGCGGGCGCGGCCAAGGCGCTGGCGGCGGGGGGCAGCCTGCTGGCGGCGGGTGCGACCGGGGTACAGGGCCATTTCGCGCGCGGCGACCTCGTCACCGTCGAAGGGCCGGACGGCATCGTCGCCCGGGGGCTGAGCGAATATGATTCGACCGAGGCACGCGCGCTGCTCGGGACGCGCTCGGACGAGCAGACGGCGATCCTCGGCTATGCGCCGCGCGCCGCGCTGATCCATCGCAACCACCTGGCGCTGCTATGATCGTCGCGGTGACGGGGGCGACCGGGTTCGTCGGTCGCGCGGTGGTAGACCGCGCCGCCGGAGCCGGGCTGTCGCTGCGCGCCCTCACCCGCCGGGCGCAGCCGTCGCGCGCGGGGATCACCTGGATCGCAGGGGCACTCGACAAGCCGGAAAGCCTCGCCACGCTGGTCGAGGGAGCCGACGCGGTGCTGCACATCGCAGGCGTGGTGAATGCCCCCGACCGTGCCGGCTTCGTCGCGGGCAATATCGACGGGACCCGCGCGATCGTCGAGGCGGCACAGGCGGCGGGCATCAAGCGCTTCGTCCATGTCTCCTCGCTCTCGGCGCGCGAGCCGGACCTGTCCACCTATGGCTGGTCCAAGCGGCAGGCCGAGGACATCGTGACCGCCAGCGGCCTCGACTGGACCATCGTCCGGCCGAGCGGCATCTATGGGCCGGGCGACATGGAGATGCGCGACATGTTCCGCACCGCCCGACTCGGCCTCGCGCTGATGCCGCCGCCGGGTAAGGTCGCGCTGATCGCGGTCGAGGATTTCGCGCGGCTGCTGACGACGCTGGTCGCCACCGATGGCCCGCGCCGGGTTCTGGAGGTCGATGACGGCCACGCCCTCACCCATGCCGACCTCGCCGCCGCGATCGGCGCGGCGGTAGGGCAAAGGGTAATGACGCTGCATCTCCCCAAGGGGCTGCTGCAGTTGGCCGCGCGGATCGACCAGCGCCTGCGCGGCCGGGGAGCCAAGCTCACCCCCGACCGGGTCGGCTATCTCTGCCACCCCGACTGGACCGCCGACCCCACGCTGCGCCCCGATCCGGCGCTGTGGGAACCCGCCATTCCGCTCGCGCGCGGGCTGGCCGACACGGCGCGGTGGTATCGCGCCAACGGCTTGCTATAGCAGCAGACATATCGCGGTCGAAAAGCCGCCGCATTTGGGTGCCACTGCGCGCCCGACTGAAAGGATCATCATGAGCGACCGCCAAGCCATTTTCGATATCGTCGCGGCCCAGATCGCGCCCTTCAACAAGAAGGGCGTCGAACTGACCGAGGCGACGACCTTCCAGGGCGATCTGGAGTGGGACAGCCTGACCGTGATGGATTTCGTCGCCGCGATCGAGGACGAGTTCGACATCATCATCACGATGAACATGCAGGCGGAGATCGAGAATGTCGGCCAGCTGGTCGACGCGGTCGAAAAGCTCAAGCAAGCCTGAACGCTGACCACGGATACCGACATGACCGAAGCCGCCGCCCAGCCCCACGCCCTGCCCCCCCATGCTTCCCTTGGCAACGCCCCCGCGATCGCGCCCGAGCATGACCTGCTGTCCAAGTTCGACGGCCTGATCGCCGAGCGGCAGAAGCTGCTCGACTCGGGCGTCACCGATCCCTTTGCGATCGTGATGGAACAGGTGAAATCGCCGACGGAAGCGGTGATCCGGGGCAAGGACACGATCCTGCTCGGCACCTATAACTACATGGGCATGACCTTCGACGCGGACGTGATCGCGGCGGGCAAGACCGCGCTGGAGCGGTTCGGTTCGGGCACCAATGGCAGCCGGATGCTCAACGGCACCTTCCACGACCATGTGGAGGTGGAACAGGCGTTGCGCGATTTCTACGGCACGACCGGCGCGATCGTCTTTTCGACCGGCTATATGGCGAATCTGGGCATCATCTCGACGCTGGCGGGCAAGGGCGAATATGTCATCCTCGACGCCGACAGCCATGCGTCCATCTATGACGGCTGCCAGCAGGGCAATGCCGAGATCGTCCGCTTCCGCCACAATTCGGTCGAGGATCTCGACAAGCGGCTGGGCCGCCTGCCCAAGGAGCCCGCCAAGCTGGTCGTGCTGGAGGGCGTCTATTCGATGCTGGGCGACATCGCCCCGCTGAAGGAGATGGTCGCCGTCGCCAAGAAGCATGGCGCGATGGTGCTGGTCGACGAGGCGCATTCGATGGGCTTTTTCGGCCCCAACGGGCGCGGCGTGTACGAGGCGCAAGGGCTGGAAGGCCAGGTCGATTTCGTCGTCGGCACCTTCTCCAAGTCGGTCGGCACGGTCGGCGGCTTCGTGGTGTCCAACCATCCGAAGTTCGAGGCGGTCCGCCTCGCCTGCCGCCCCTACATCTTCACCGCCTCGCTGCCCCCCTCGGTGGTCGCGACCGCGACGACCTCGATCCGCAAGCTGATGACCGCGCATGAGAAGCGCGAACGACTCTGGTCCAATGCCCGCGCGCTGCATGGCGGGTTGAAGGCGATGGGCTTCCGTCTGGGCACCGACAATTGCGACAGCGCGATCGTCGCGGTGATCCTGGACGATCAGGAACAGGCCGCGATGATGTGGCAGGCGCTGCTCGACGGCGGGCTGTACGTCAACATGGCGCGTCCGCCCGCGACGCCGGCGGGCACCTTCCTGCTGCGCTGCTCGATCTGCGCCGAGCATACGCCGCAGCAGATCGAGACAGTGCTGGGCATGTTCCGCGCGGCCGGCCAGACGGTGGGCGTCATCGGCTGACCCGGCCGCCAGGGCTTTGCATCCCGGCATGCTTGGCGATAGCGTCGTGACCGTGATCGAGCAGGACCAGCAGGGGGCAACCGGGCAATGGCGCGCCTACGCGCTTATCGCCATGGCCGTGGCCGGGGCGGCGACGCTGATCCTGCTGATCGTCACGCTCGGCCATGCCAATCGCGAACGCGACCGCGCGCTCGAGTTGCAGAGACGCAGCTATGACGTGATGATCCTGGCGCGGACGCTGGACGGGACGATCGCCCGATCGGAGGCCTCGCTGGGGCGTTACGTCATCTCGGGCGATGCCAAGCTCGGCCAGCTTTACTATGACGAATGGACGCTGGCGGGCGCGCAGCTCGACCGGCTCGACCAGCTGATCGACGAGCCGCAGCAACAGGCGCTCGTCGAGCGCCTGCGCCACGCTTATGGCATCCGCGGCGACCAGCTTTCCAACATCGCGCTGTCGACCAGCTATCATCGCAACCGACAGGCCTATGCGCTATATTACCAAGCGCGGCAGGCCGAGGCGCTGGCGCGGATCAACCGGACGCTCAATGCGCTGATCGATGGCGAGCGCCGGTTGCTCGAACAGCGCAGCGCGGCGGCACGCGAGACGGTTCTCCATTCCAACCGCATCGCGGGCGGGCTGGCGATGTTCGGGCTGGCACTCGCATTGGGCGGCATCCTGCTGGGCTGGTTCATCGTCCGCGCGATCGCCGGACGCGCCGAGGCGCGGGCCGAGGCCAGGGCCGAGCGCGCCCGCGCCGAAGGCCTGGCCGAGGCGGTGGAGGCTGCGACCCGCGAACTCAAGGCACAGGACGCCAAGCTGCGCCAGGCGCAGAAGATGGATGCGCTGGGCCAGCTCACCGGCGGGATCGCACACGACTTCAACAACATGCTGGCGGTGGTCCTGGGCGGGCTGGAGCTGGCGGGGCGCGCGACCAATCCGGAGGAGAGCCGGCGGCATATCGACAGCGCGACCGAGGGCGCACACCGCGCCGCCGCGCTGACCCGTCGCCTGTTGATGTTCAGCCGCGAGGAGGCGCTGACCCCCGAGCCGCTGCGCCCGCGCGATCTGGTCGACGGGATGCGCGATCTGCTCGACCGGACCCTGGGCGACGGGATCAAGGTGACGGTCGTCGACCGGACCAGCGACTGGACGATCTTCGGCGATCGGACGCAGATCGAGAACGCCATCCTGAACCTGGCGGTCAACGCGCGCGACGCGATGAGCGGGCGCGGCGAGTTGACCATCACCACCGAAGATCGACCCATCGGCCCGGCCGAACTGCCGCGCGCGGGCGCGGGCGACTATGTCATGCTGTCGGTCGAGGATACCGGCGCGGGCATGACGGCCGAAATCGCCGAGCGGGTGTTCGAGCCGTTCTTCACCACCAAGCCCGCTGGCAAGGGTACCGGCCTTGGCCTCAGCCAGATCTTTGGGCTGGTGGGACAGATGGGCGGCGATGTCGGCATCCGCACCGCGCCTGCAAAGGGCACCACCGTCTCGCTATATTTCCCGCGTCACGCTGTCGCGCAGCCCACCCCTGCGCCGGTCGCAACGCCGATCGCCCTGCCCGAACCGGCGGAAGCGCCGGGCTTCCCGCTGCTGGTGGTGGAGGATGACCCGCGCGTGCTGGCCGCGACCATGGGGGCCCTGCGCGAGCTGGGGCATGACCCGATCGCGTGCAACGATCCGCGAGAGGCGGAATCGCTCCTGGCGCGGCATCCGGGCATTCGCCTGATCGTCACCGACGTCCTGATGCCGCACCGGACCGGCCCCGAGATGATCGCCGAATTGCGGCCGCTCCATCCGGGGATCTCTGTACTGTTCGTCACCGGCTTCGCGGGCGATGCGCAGGCGGCGGGGTTCGAAGGGCATGAGGTGCTGCGCAAGCCCTTCACACTGGTCGGCCTGGAACGCGCGGTCGCGGCGGCTTTGGCACGAACGCAGAACGGGTCGGTCTGCGCGGCCACCTGAGAGCGCCACGCGGGCACCGATCCCGGCGCAAGGCCGCCAATGGCACCATCCACTCGCCGTCGGGGTCCCATGGGAACATGCCCCCTCGCCCCGCATCACCCAGCAAGCGCCCAGTAAGGGGGTGACGCGCCCCGCATCGCCTCGTATAGCCATGGCCGTTTGATCGCGCGAGTGATGTCCCCCGCATGAACCCACATTCTCCAAGTAAGTCGCTGATTTCGCTGTCGTAATCGTGATATTTCGCATATAAATCATGGCGTTGACGGCTGCGAGGGGCGCGTTTCATGGATCACCTGGAGGGTGCGGGCTTG
>NZ_JAVSCQ010000045.1:0-16258 GCF_040560405.1 Facivitalis istanbulensis | reverse complement strand
CGCCAAGCCCGCACCCTCCAGGTGATCCATGAAACGCGCCCCTCGCAGCCGTCAACGCCATGATTTATATGCGAAATATCACGATTACGACAGCGAAATCAGCGACTTACTTGGAGAATGTGGGTTCCAAGCCTTATACGCGGGAGGCGCTGGCGCTGAAATTCCGCCATGTGCTCGCCCATCAGCGGCAGAGACGGACGGGAAAGGCCTGAAGGGCAATCGGCATGTCGCTTCCCGCGGCAATACCCGCTTCCGCGAAGCCATGAGCCTCAACATCTGGGTTAGCGGGGCCCGCCCGGTCGCGTAACTGGCAGATGCCATTCGGGGCGGCCTGGTGGCGATGGAGCAGACGGTCCGCCCATGACCGGACGGACCGCCTACCCCTTTCGCGCGGGTTCATGCCTGAGGGGGACGGCAGCGGAACCCTGCGAAGCGGTAAGAGGTTAGCGGGCCTTCCAGCCCTCGATTGCGGCGAAGGTGATGATCACTGCCAGCACGAGCAGCGCACCCTCCAATTCCAAAGCGGTCACATGGAACTCCATCGTCATCGGTTTCTCACCAGGATGATCTAAGAAACGAACCCGTCATCCGGCGGCGACACGGCACTCCGTCATGGGAAGCGCCCATTCGTCGCCGGTCACTGCATCGGAAAGGCACTCCTTCGACCTTACAGTCATGGAGATACACATTGAGTTTTGCTGCCGTGCAGCGTGTTCGTGACAAATTATGTCCGACAGTCGGGCAGACGAATCTCGGCGCAAAGGCCACCCTCTGCCCGATTGGTGAGGGTCAGCACACCGGCCTCTTCCGCGACGACCCGCGCGACGATCGACAATCCCAGGCCGAAACCGACCGTGTCGCGCCGCCGCGCCGTGTCGAGCCGCACGAACGGTTCCAGCACCAGTTCCAATGATTCTTCCGGGATGCCCGGCCCGTCATCCTCAACCAGGATGCGGACCGCATCACCGGCATCGGCGTGAAGCGTGATGGTCGCGCGCTCCCCATAATGCAGCGCATTTTCGACCAGGTTGGTCAGCGCGCGCTTCATGCCGAAACGGCGCAGCCGGCAGTCGAAATGATCCGGCCCGATATAGCGCACGACCCGTCCCCGATCGGCCGCGTCGTCGGCCAGATTGGCGCATAATATGGCAAGGTCGGTCAGTTCGGGCCGCTCCACCTCTCCCTCACCGCCCAGAAAGGCGAGCAGCGAGGAGACCATGGCTTCCATCTCCTCGATGTCGCCGCCGATCGCATCGCGCAACTCCCCTTCGGCGATCGAATCGGCGCGCAGACGCAGACGCGCCAGCGGCGTGCGCAGATCATGTCCTACCGCGGCCAGAGCGCGGGTCTGCTCGTCGATCAAACGACCGATCCGGGCCTGCATCCGATTAAAGGCGCGCGTGACGTGACGCACCTCACCGGGGCCGCGTTCGGGCACGATGATCGCCCCCTGCCCGGCCGCGCCGCGCCCCAGTTTGTCGGCCGCCCGCGCAAGCTGGCGCATGGGTTGCAGGATGCGCCCGATCATCGCGCCGCTGACCAGGATCAGCGCAATGGCCGGCACCAATGCCAGCAACACTCGGCCCAAGGCCAGATCCAGCGTCCGCAAGCCCTCGCGCATCCGGAAGCTGAGCATGCTGCCGTCATCCAGCCGAAGCTCGCCGGAGACGACGGACGTCCGCCCCGGCGACGTCAGCCGCAAATGCATGTCCGTCGCCGCGAGCGACGGCTCCCAATCGACGATCTGTCGCCGCATACTGTCCATCTCGGGCGCGATGGACGGTGTGGCCGGAGCATCCGGCGACCAGCTGATGATATAGCGGTCCGTGGTCAGTTCCTCCGAGACCTCACTGCGTTCGCTGGCGGGACGCTCGTTCAGCACCCGTCGCGCGACGATCAGGTGCTCGGCCAGACGCCGTGCCTCGTCATCGCGGACCGACACATGGCTGGCGCGCTCGTAAAGATAGGTCGACACCACGAACTCGATCGTCACGGCCAGCAGCAGGATCGCGACGATCCGCCCGAGCAGGCCGACCGAGGGGCGGATCACCGCCGTTCGACCGGAACGTTGAGCATATAGCCGACGCCGCGCACGGTCACGATCGGCGCCGCCCCGCCCGCGCCCGACAATTTGCGGCGCAGGCGGCTGACCAATACGTCGATGCTGCGATCCGAACTGTCGCCGATCCGTGCCCGCGACAATTCGATCAGCCGTTCACGCGCCACCACGCGCTGCGCATTGTCCAGAAAGGCGACCAGCAGGTCGAATTCGGCCCCGGTCAGTTCGATCTGTGCGCCGGTCGGCGACATGAGTTCCCGGCGCGGAAGATTGGCGGTCCAGCCGTCAAAGCCCAATATCCCGGCTTCTCGCTCGCCCGGGGCCTTTTCCAGCCCGCCCCGGCGCAGCACCGCACGGATGCGGGCGACCAGTTCACGCGTGCCGAACGGCTTGGCAAGATAATCGTCGGCGCCGAGTTCCAGTCCGACCACGCGGTCGACTTCGCTGCCCTTCGCGCTGATGAAGATGATGGGAACCGCGTTCTTCTGGCGGATCTGACGGCACAGATCGATGCCGCTCGTGCCCGGCAACATGATGTCGAGCAGGATCAGGTCGATCTGTCCGACGTCCAGCGCCTGCCACATTTCGGGCGCGGCGTTGGCCAGCTTCACGGCAAAGCCGTTTTCCTGCAACGCGCGGGCAGTCAGGGTGCGAAGGGCGGGATCGTCTTCCACGATCAGGATGGTTGGCGGCGTCACATGCTCATCGCTAGGCAGATGGCGCGGCGGCGTCAACGGCCGCCCCGGCCGCGCCTCCGCTCTTCGTCCACGCGCTGCAACGTCCCGGCATAGTCCGCCGCGCGGCGCACATAACCCGCCGCCGAAGCACGCAATTTCTCAACCTCGCCGGGTTCCAGCGTGCGCACCGCTCTGGCCGGCGAACCGATGATGAGGCTGGCGGGCGGGAAAATCTTCCCCTCGGTCACCAGCGCCCCGGCTCCGACCAGCGACCCTGCGCCGATCGCCGCATTGTTCAGGATCGTCGCGCCCATGCCGATCAGGCATCCCTCCTCCACCACGCATCCGTGCAGGACCGCGCGGTGGCCGATGGTGCAATCCTCCCCGATGCGCAGCGGACTGCCCGGATCGGAGTGGAGAACCGAGTGGTCCTGCACATTGCTGCGCGCGCCGATGCGAATGGGCGTGTTGTCGGCGCGGACGACCGCGCCGAACCAGATACTCGCATCCTCCGCGATCACCGCTGCACCGATCACATCGGCGGACGGCGCGATCCAGACGGATGCGTGAATATCGGGCCGGCTGTCGCCCAGGGCGTAGAGCGGCATCAGGCGTGAGCCCTTGCGGCTTCGCCCTGCTTGGCCATCAGGCGGAAGCGATGGAGCAGCGGCTCGGTATAGCCATTGGGTTGCGCCGCCCCCTCGAAGATCAGGGCGCGCGCCGCACGGAAGGCCAGGCTGTCGTCTAACGCCGGCGCCATGGTACGATAGGCCGGATCGCCCGCATTCTGCTGATCGACCTTCGCGGCCATGCGGCGCAGGGCATCCTCCACCTGATCGGCATCGATAACCCCGTGAAGCAGCCAATTGGCGATATGCTGGGCCGAGATGCGGAGCGTCGCGCGGTCTTCCATCAATCCGATATCGTGGATGTCGGGCACCTTCGAACACCCCACCCCCTGGTCGATCCAACGAACGACATAGCCGAGCAGACCCTGGGCGTTATTGTCCAGTTCCTCTGCGATCTCCGTTGCCGTCCAGTGTCCATCGCTCGCCACCGGCGGGGTCAGCAGCGTTTCGAGTGGCGCGATCGGTTCGCCGGTCCGTGCTTTCTGCCGCGCGGCCACGTCGATCGCGTGATAATGGGTCGCATGGAGCGTCGCGGCGGTCGGCGAAGGCACCCAGGCGGTCGACGCCCCCGTCATCGGATGCGCGCCCTTTTGCGCCAGCATGTCCGCCATGCGATCGGGCGCGGCCCACATCCCCTTGCCGACCTGCGCGCGCCCGGCAAAGCCGCAGGCCAATCCGATCTGGACATTGCGATCCTCATAGGCCGCGATCCAATCGGTAGCCTTAACGGCATTCTTCCGCACGACCGGCCCTGCCCGCATCGCCGTATGGATCTCATCGCCCGTGCGATCGAGAAAGCCGGTGTTGATGAAGACGATCCGATCCTTCACCGCATGGATGCAGGCGGCGAGATTGGCGGACGTGCGTCGTTCTTCGTCCATCACGCCGATCCTGATACGATGCCGCTCCAGCCCCAGCATATCCTCGACCGCATCGAACAGCCGATCGGCGAAGGCCGCTTCCTCGGGCCCGTGCATCTTGGGCTTGACGATATAGATGGCGCGGTTGCGTCCATTGGGTGAGCCATGCCCCGACCGGCTGGCGATCAGGCTGGTGACGACGGCGTCCAATATGCCCTCGGGCGCCTCCCGCCCATCGGCCAGGCGAATGGCGGGTGTGGTCATCAGATGGCCCACATTGCGCACGAACAAGAGGCTGCGGCCCGGCAAGGTGAAGGCCCGGCCATCAGGCGCGGTATAGCGCCGATCCTCGGCCAGCGTCCGCGTCGCGGTCCGGCCATCCTTCTCGAACTGTGCGCTCAGCGTGCCGTCGATCAGGCCCAGCCAGTTGGCATAGCCCGCAACCTTGTCCTCGGCATCGACGGCGGCGACGGAGTCCTCCAGGTCGCAAATCGTGGTCAGGGCGGCCTCCAGCACGACGTCGGCGATCCCCGCCCGATCATCCCGCCCGATGGGATGCGTACGGTCGATCACGATCTCGATGTGCAGGCCGTGATGCCGGAACAGCCACCCCTTCTCGCTCCGCCCCGCAAAGAGCCCCGGGTCCTTCAGCGTCGCGACCGCCGCCGCCATGTCCGATATGCTGCGCCATGACCCGGCGATGGGAAGCGTTTCGTCGAGGAAGCCGCGAACCCAGTCGATCACCGCAGCCCCGCGAACCGGGTCATAGCCCTGCGCCGGCGTGGGCGGCAGGATCGCATCGCTGCCGTACAGCGCGTCGTACAGGCTCCCCCACCGCGCATTGGCGGCGTTGAGCAGGAAGCGCGCGTTGAGCATCGGCACGACAAGTTGCGGTCCGGCCAGACGCGCGACCTCGTCATCCACCGCCCCGGGGTCGATGGTGAAGGGGGCAGGCTCCGGCACGAGATAGCCGATCTGTTCCAGAAAGCGCCGCTGTTCATCGCCGTCGAGCGATCCGCCTTCCCGATACCAGGCGTCGATCCGCGCCTGCAACGCATCGCGCCTGGCGAGCAACGCCGCATTTTCGGGTGCCAAGCGGGCGAACAAGGCGGCCAAGCCCGACCAGAAGCCATCGGGGGAGATGTCCGTACCCGGCAGAGCCCGCTCCTCGATGAAACGGGCGAGCGCTGGCGCGACGAACAGGCCGTGGCGATCGATCATGGCATTTACTCCCGCTGGACATCTTCTCGCCCATCATAGGGGCTCGCAATCCCCTTCGGTAGCCGACATAATCGCATGTCTGTCGATCGCCAGAGGAACGAATGGACCCCGATATCGCCTTGTTCGTCGACGTGATCCGCGCGGGGAGCCTGGCGGGCGGTGCGCGTGAATGGCGGCTGTCACCCGCCATGGTCTCAAAGCGCATGGCGCGACTGGAGACCCGGCTGGGGGTAAGGCTGTTGCATCGAACGACACGACGGCTCAACCTGACCGAGGCGGGCGCGCGTTTCCACGAAGAGGTCGCGCCGATGGTCGCCGGGCTGCGCGCGGCCGAGGCGCGGGTCAGCCGCATCGCAGCCGGCCCCTCCGGCCCACTGCGCGTCACCGCGCCGACATCGTTCGGGCGGCTTTGCGTCGCGCCCCATCTACCCGCCTTCCTCGATCGCCATCCCGCGGTGCAGTTGCAGATCGACCTGACCGACCATCTGGTCGACCTCGCCGTCGAGCGGGTCGACCTCGCCATCCGCATCGGAGCGGCACAGGTCGCAGGGCCGGGTGCGCATCGCTTCGCCACCAACCGCCGGGTGCTGTGTGCCAGCCCGGATTACCTGGCGCGGGCCGGAGTACCGAAGACGATCGCCGCGCTGTCGGACCATCGCCTGATCGCCGCCGCCGGGCAGCTTCCCTGGCGGCTGACCGGCGCCACGGTGTCCGGCGAAAGCTGCGTCGCCACCAACTCCAGCGAACTGGTCCGCGAACTGGCGCTGGGGGGAGCGGGTATTGCGCTGCGGTCCCTGTGGGACGTGGACGACGCGCTGACCGATGGCCGCCTTGTTCGCATCCTGCCCGATCATGAGGGGTCGGCCACGATCGGCATCTGGGGCCTGCACGCGCCGGCCGGAGCGCCGGCCGCGGTAAAGGCACTGATCGCACATCTGGGCCAGTGCTGGTCCGGTGCGAGTTGGATGACATGACGCGCCTGTCATTTCCCCGTGCATCCGCGCCGCACAGGCTCTAGGCAAAACGCGGGTGCCCGGCATCCGTCCATCAACAGGGGAGCATGAATTTCGATGGCAGGGGGTCTGGTCGCACTGCTCGACGATGTCGCGGCGATCGCCAAGCTGGCGGCGGCGTCGCTGGACGATGTGGCAGGCGCGTCGGCGCGCGCAGGCGCCAAGGCCGCCGGTGTGGTGATCGACGACACCGCCGTCACGCCCCGTTATGTCGTGGGACTGGCCCCGCAGCGGGAATTGCCGATCATCGGCAAGATCGCGCTGGGGTCGCTGCGCAACAAGCTGATCTTTCTGCTCCCCGCCGCGCTGCTGCTCAGCGCCTTCGCGCCCTGGGCGATCACGCCGATCCTGATGGCGGGCGGCGCGTTCCTGTGTTTCGAGGCCGCCGAGAAGATTCTCGAAACGCTGATCGGTGGCCATGAGACGGAGCAGGCCGCCGCCGTCCTCGACGCCCGTCAGCTCGAAGACCGGCAGGTATCCGGTGCGATCCGCACCGACCTGATCCTGTCTGCCGAGATCATGGCAATCGCGCTGTCCGAATTGCCCGACCTGCCGATCGCGACCCAGGCGATTGCCCTTGCGCTGGTGGGGATCGCGATCACCCTCGGCGTCTATGGCGTCGTCGCGTTGATCGTGAAGATGGATGATATCGGCCTGCATCTGGCCAAACGCGCCTCGGCCATCGCGCAGATCGTCGGTCGCGGGCTCGTCAAGGCGATGCCAGTGTTGCTGCGAGTCCTGGCAACCGTCGGGACGGCGGCGATGATCTGGGTCGGCGGGGGCATCATCGTGCATGGCATGGGCGAATTCGGGCTGACCGCCCTGCCCGACGGGATTCATCGCATCGCGCATCACGCCGCGGAGGCCGTCCCGGTGGCCGGTGGCGTGGTCAACTGGCTGGTCGGTGCCATCGGCGCGGCGATCGTCGGCCTGATCGTCGGATCGATCATCGTCGCCGTGCTGTACCTGTTGCCCCATCGCAAGGCCGCACATTAAGACGTTTCAGCCCGCGCGCACGCCTTCAACCTCAAAAAGGCCGGGCGCGATCTCCCGGCCGGTCACGATGACGGTCTTGCCGACATGGTCCACTGGCACACGGGGCAAGAGCAGTTCGAACGTCACCCCCATATCGCCCTGCAGCAGGAACGCGCCGTCGCGCCGGACCAGCCGTCCCTGCAAGGTCCGGCATTCGCGCGTCGGCGCGGGAATGATCGATCCTCGAGCCACGGCCGGACGAACGGCGGAACATGGCCCGGCGTTCCGCTCATCTCAATCGGGATCGACGGCCTTTTCGACCCGATTCCTTCCGCACCGCTTGGCGCGATACAGGGCTTCGTCGGCGCGGCGGATCAGGATGCCGCTGTCCTGCGCATCCTGCCAGGCAGAAACACCCGCGCTCAGCGTGACCCTGATGCTCCGCTCGCCCGCCATGATCGGCACCATCGCCAGATCGCGCCGCACCCCCTCCACGATCCGCACAGCCTCGACACAGGTCAGGCCGGGGAACAGGATGGCGAATTCCTCGCCGCCATAGCGCGCGACGACGTCCGCCGGACCGACCTGTTCCTGCATCCGCCGCGCCACTTCGACCAGAACGGTATCGCCGGTATCATGACCGTGGGAATCGTTGATCCGCTTGAAATAGTCGAGGTCGAGCAGCGCGAAGGCGAAGCCCCCGCCCCGCTCGCGAACGTCACGCTCGGTCGCGTCCAGCGCCGCCAGCAGCGTTCGCCGATTGGCCAACCCGGTGAGCGGATCGGTGCTGGCCAGCCGATCAAGCTGTTCGTTCGCGAGGCGCAATGCGCGAGTCCGCTCCTCGACCATCCGCTCCAACAGGCGGGCACGCCGCCGCACCACCGCCGTCACGAGCGCGACGGCCCCGACCAGCGCCAGCAGTCCGAATACGGTCATCAGGATGCGGGCCGGCCAGGTCTCATACCATTGCGGATCGACCGTCACCACGACACGCCGGATGACGGTATGTCCCGCCAGTCCTGGTACCCGCGCGCGCAGGTCCAGCCCATATTCGCCCGTCGGCAAATTGGTGTAGGTCGCACTGGCGGGCGTACCCGGCGGCACCTCCATCCATTTCTTGTCGAACCCCGCCAGGCGATAGCCATAGCGAATCTCTTCCGGCGCTTCATAATCGGTCAACGCAAAGCCGAGGTGCAAGGTCCGCCCGTCGACGCCCAGCCGGATCCTGGGCTGGGGCGCGGCCGAATCGACAGCCAGCGGCTGCCCGTTGATCTCGACCTCGCTGACGATCAGGCCAGCCTCCTGCGCCTGCGGCCTTTTGGTGAGGATATCGGGGCTCAACACCATCAACCCATCGGGCGATCCGAACAGCAGCGACCCGTCCGCGGTCCGCGCCACCGCCCGCTGGTTGAACGCGCTCATCGTCATGCCGTCCCGGCGCCCCATCACATGGACGAAACGCGCCGATGGATCGACCACGGAGATGCCGCCCGCACTCGCGGCCCATAGGCGCTTTTGCCGGTCGAGAACGAGCGAGGCGACATTATCCCCCGCCAGCCCCTGGGCTTCGGTAATGGCGCGGAAGCGCCACCCGTTGCCGCCGGGTTGTCCAAAGGCGATGCCGCCATAGGTGCCCACCCACAGATCCCGGCCGCTCGGCACGATCGAACCGGCATAGTCCTGCGGCAGGCTGTCCGGGTCGCCGACACGGTTGGCGAAATTGGTGAAGGTGCCGTGCGCGGGATCGAACAGGCCGATGCCACCCGGCGTGGCCATCAGCGCGCGGCCGTCCGCCAGCGCGACGATGTTGATGACTTCGTTGTTGGGAAGGCTGTGCGGATCGGCGGGGTCGTGGTGGTAGAGTGTCGCGCGCCCCGACTTCCAGTCGCGCCGGTAAAGCCCCTTGTAGGTGCCGATCAACAGCGCCTCGGGCGTCTCCGCCAGCGAGATGACGGGCAGGCCGTGCAGTTCCGGCACGGGAAGGTTGCGCTGCGTGAAGCTTGCCGGGTCGATCGCCACAATGCCGCGCGCGCCGACCAGGATCGAACCGTCACGGGCGTCGATCAACGCCTTGATATCCTGTCCACCGTGATTGCCGAACAGGGTCACGTGCCGCACATTGCCGGCCTGCTGGTCGATCCGGTCGACCGCGCCATTGCTCATGCCCAGCCATATCCAGCCACGTCGATCGACCAGGATGCTGCGAACATTATTCTCGGCCAGCGACAATTGCGGTTCGGGCATGGACGATCCGATGCGCAACACGCCTTCGCCCGGCCCCTGGGTCCGCGACGCGCCCAGTTCGGTCGCGGCCCATATCCAGCCGCCGCCATCCAGCGCGAGCGAGCGCACCGCATCTCCGGCCAGCGACTGGGGATTGGCGGTGATGCGCCGTATGCTGGTCGCCGCATAGCCGCGCGCCGGATCGAGCAGGATGACGCCCATCCCGTCGGTCCCGATCCAGATGCGGCCCATCCGATCTTCCAGCAACGCCCGGATCGTCCGATGGCGGATCTGCGGCGCGTCCGCCGACAAGCTCGGCAGTTGGAAGAACCCCGTCGCAGCGCGGGTTCGCGAGGCGTAGACGCCGTTCGAGCCGGTGCCGACCCACAGACGCCCATGCCGATCCCGCATGATCGACCAGACATCGCCCATCGACTGGTCCGGGAGGCCATCGACCCGGCGAAACCGTCGTGCGCCCGGCGCCCGTAACCACAGACCCTGATCGCATCCGGCCCAAAGCGCGCCGTCGCGATCGAGATGAACCGCAAACGCCCCCTGGGTGCGCCCCGTCCCGTCGGCCGGGATCGCGCCATCGCGCATCGGATCGATCCGGTCGACCTTGACGAGATAGTGATGGACGCCGCCGTCGGACGCCAGATAGGCGCCTCCTGCGCCATCGGGCGTCAGGCCGAAAACCCGCGCGCCGACATAGCCCCGTGTAGCCGGGATACGAATGAAATGGCCCTTGCGCACATCGTAGCGAGCCAGGCCGCCGACATTGGTGCCCACCAGGATGTCTCCATCGGGCAAGGCCAGCAGCGAACGGACATAATTGTCGGGCAGAGAATGGGGATCCGCCGTTCCCTGCTTGAAGATGCGGAGACGCTGTCCGTCATAGCGGGTCAGCCCGCCACGCGTTCCGATCCACATCGTGCCGTCGCGGGCGCGGACAATGGCCGTTGTGGTGACATGCGGCAGCCCTGCCGCCTCGCCCAGGCTGAAAAAGGTCATCCATCGCCAGGCGGCCCATGGATCGACACCCGAGGAGGGAAGCGCAGCGGCGATCGGCACGGCCGCCCCGATCAAAGACAGGGCAGCGATGCCATAGGCCCAACATCGCTTCATGCCACGCATTCTCATTCGCACCCCCTTGCCACCGCCATTAGTAAAACATGGTTAACGAGGCTAGAGGCTGTTGGGCGATTGCGGCGGGCCGCTTCATCCCGAAGCGGGTGCCGTCATATTCGGGCGAGCGGCTTGGCGCTCGTAAAGGGGAAACGGGGGTTCGGGCGTTTGTTCTGCCTGTGGACGGTTTGCGGCTTGGCGTAGCCCGCAGCCACCGCGTCCGGCGTGGCAGCGTCTTTCCGCCCTTCTATCCTGCCCGTTATTCGATAGGGGGCGAGCCCATTCCACCGCAGATGGACACCCCAGAGATTTTCCAAAGTGCGGTGCCCGACACTTGATGGCCGGGCACCGCCACCCTCATCAGAACCTGTAGCTCGCGCTCACGGTGAAGTTGCGCGGCTGACCGTAACGATACTGGCCGAATGACCCGACCTGGCTGTAATAGGTCTTGTCGAGGACATTCTCGACATTGGCCTGCAGGTTGACGTGATCGTCAACCGCCAGGCGCGCCATCAGATTGACGACGGCGAAGCCCCCTTGTTCGAAGCGAAACGGCGTGGCCGTTCCCGGAATGGCCCCGAGGGAATAGGCGCTACTGCGATAATTGACGCCACCCCCGAAGGTCAGACCGCTCAGCACCTGCGGCACGGTGTAAGTCGTGAAAGCCTTGAGCAACCGCCGCGGCTGGTCGGTATTGGCATCCGCATCGGCGGCGTCCCGTGCCGTGAACTGGCTATAACCGACATTGACGTTCCAGTTGGGCAACGGGCTTCCGGTAACCTCGACCTCGAAGCCCTTGCTCACGACGCCTTTCGCCGCCCTGTAAGGCTGGAACGGCAGCCCCGTCCCGGGCCTGGTGATCGGCGATCCATCGATCTGGGCGAGATTGTCCTGCTCGATGCGGAACAGCGCGACTGATGTCTGCAAGGCGTCGTCGAAGAAGGCGCTTTTCAGGCCGACTTCATAGGATTTGCCCCTGATCGGATCGAGCTGAACGTAGTTTCGATCCTGGGCATTTTGCGGCAGGAAGATCGTCGTATAGCTGGCATAGAACCGGTGGTTGGGGGTGATGTCCGCCAGAACACCGACATAGGGAATGAAGACATTCCCGTCGCCATAGTTGCGATCGACCTTATAGGCGCGCCCGCTCTGGCGATAGGTCGCCAGGCGACCGCCGCCAATCACCTTCAGCCAGTCGGTCGGGTTGAGGCGCACCGCGCCATAATAACCGATCTGCCGTATCCGCTCCTGTTCGTTGACCACGCCGATCTGCGAGAATCCGGGGAAGGGATAGGAGTTGGCATTCCAGTTGATGAAGTCGCCCGCAGGCGGGAACAGGAAATTGCCAAGCGGCGCCAGTTCGTTCAGCGGCGCGTAGCTCTCCGTCTGGCGGTTCAGTTCGCTGTTCAGATAACCGAGCACCAGATCATGGTCGCGACCGAACAGTGACACCTTCCCCTTCAACTGGGCATCATAGCTGTTCTGGATGCTTTCGCCATTGGCCGAATAGGGGTTGCTGCGCAGGCCCAGCCCCGTCGTGCGGTCGACGTTTCCATAGAGGTAGAGGATCTGCGTGAATTGCGAGTTGCGGAACCTGTTGTAATTGCCCGTCAGGCTCCAGCCGCCGCCAAAATCATGGCTCAGCGTCACGAAGAAATTCTGATTGACCGTCGTCCAGGTGGTCCAGGGCTGTGCCGTGCTCTTGGATCGGTCCCAGCGCGCGATCGTGCCATCGCTATAGAAGGTCGGCAGGCTGCCCCAGAACGCGCCATGCGGCTCGTTACGTTGATGGCTGAAGCCGATGCGCAGGAGTGTGTCGTCGGTGACGTCCGCGTCAAGGACGCCGTACAGAACGAGCTTCTTGTTCTTGTAGAAATCGGTGAAGGCATTCCCCTCCTCATATCGGCCGACCCCGCGCACGCGCAAACGGCCATCGGAGGTGACCGCCCCGCCAAGATCGCCGGACAGGCGCCACGTGTCCCAACTGCCGCCAGCGGCCTCGAGATATCCGCCCCATGTCCGCTTGTCGGCGTGCTTGCGAACCAGGTTGATGGACGCGGACGGATCGCCCACCCCGCTCAGCAGGCCGGTAGCGCCGCGCACGATCTCGACCCGCTCGTAGATCGAGACGTCGGCGATCGTCTCGCCACGGTCGCCCCCCAAGGCCCAGGCGGTGGGGACGCCGTCGATCTGCGTGTTCCGAATCTCGAAGCCCCTCGAGAAGAACGAGTTCCGCACGTCGTCGGTCTCGTTGACCGCGACGCCGATGCCATTCTCGATGACGTCCCGGACGCTGGTCATGTTCTGGTCGAGGATGCGTTGCGCGGTGACGACGCTGACGGACTGCGGCGTCTCGCGAATCGTCAGCCCGAGCCCGGTCGCGGTATCGATCCTGTCGGGCAGGGTATATCGGCCGCGAACGACGATGTCCTGATCATTGCCCGTCGCATCCGCCGCTTTCGCATCCCGCGATGCTTCACCGCCTTCGGATTTCATTGTCTGGCCGATGGCGGGCCCCGTGAAGGCGATCAACGCCGGTCCAAGAAGAAGAGAAGCTTTGAATTTCAATGTCGGTCCCCCTGTCATGCATCACTCGTCATGCGAGCGGCAGCCATGACCGGCCCCTATATCATATGATAACACTTCGCAATATCACTATTCCATGCCTGCAACTGACATCGATTGCGGACGTATCACCTCTGGGAGGACCGCGTGCAGGTGAGCCGATGAACAGGATGAGAAGCGTTCGGAACTGCGCGCCTCATCCGCGCTATCAGCGACCCAACCGATCGGTCCTTGCGCCAACATATGAGCCGTCAAAAAGGTCGACTCGCTTGGATTGGGGGCGATAAAAGGCGCATTAATATCGGCTGCCGGCAAGCCCGATCGCTGTCAGGCGAGGGACAAATTATTGGAAAACGCCAGAAAATTGGAGCGGGTAAAGGGAATCGAAATACTCTCTCTAACCCACAGAGATTGAACAGTTTTATGCTTCCGCCATTTTCGCAAGGCCCCCTGAAAGGCCCCTAGAATTTTTGACTGAAAAAAGATTCGAACCGAGTCCATCAAGCGCGAATTGAGGGTGGCACGGCCAGGTGATCCAGTTTTCCGCGTTGAGCGGCAGAAACTCGGCCAGCGCCAGCTTCTGCCCGCGATAGAGCACGTCGCACTGGAACTCCGCGATGATAAGCGCAAGGCGAGCAACCTCGGCCGGGAAGTCGCGCAGCTCGATCCCGCGAAAATTGGTCAACGGGATTTCGGATGCGCGCTCGGCTTCGCCGCGCCGCTTGTTGATCTCGGCCTCGATGGCCCGCATTTCCTTGTAGGCGATGACAAGGAAATTGCCGCTGCCGCACGCGGGATCGAACACCTTGATCCGCGCCATGCGCCGACGCAGGTTCAGCAGTATCCGGCTGTTGTCGCCCGCCTCCTCAAGCCGCGCCCGCAGGTCATCCAGAAACAGCGGGTTCAGCACTTTCAGGATGTTGGGAACGCTGGTGTAGTGCATCCCCAGCGCGCCGCGCTCCTCGTCATCCGCCACGGCCTGAATCATCGACCCGAAGATGTCCGGATTGATCTTCGTCCAGTCGAGGCTGCCGATATGGAGAACGTAGGAACGAGCGATCTTGCTGAAACGCGGCACGGATAGATCGCCGGAGAACAGCCCGCCGTTCACATAGGGGAAGGGGTTGGCCCAGCGGGCGATACCAGCCGCCTCGCGTTCGGCGATCCGCGTGTTCATGGCGCGGAACAGCTCGCCGATCACCTCATGGGTGTTAGACGAATCCCGGTCGCTCATCTTCTCGACCGTGCCGGTGAACGGATAGCTGCGGTGGAAGATGTCGGTATCCTCCGCGAAGAAGCAGAAGATCAGCCGGGCCATGAAATGGTTCATGTCGGGGCGCCGGTCTGCCGCGCCCCAATCGGGGTTGTCCTTCAACAGCTCCACATACAGCCGGTTCAGGCGGCCGGTCGCCCGGATGTCAAACGAGCTTTCGCGGATTTGCTTGACCGTAGTGATCCCGGCCAGCGGCAGGAAGAAGCCGAAATGGGTAGGGAAGTCGGCATAAGGGCAGGCGACGGTTTCGCCGCTGTCCACATCCTCCGCCTCGAAGGTGTCGCCATCCGTCGCCAGAATGAACTTGGCCTTGGCCTTCGCGGTGGCGGGGCTGGCCCGAAGCGCGGCAAGGGTCTGCGTCACCGCACCGGGGGCGGCGACGGCGATATGGACGTTGTTGCGTTGGAGGACGCCGCCGAGCAGGTCGGATGCGTTGGTCGATCCCTTGGCGGCGCGCAGCCGCTTGATCGTGGTGTCCTTGTTCCCGAAGGCGGCGAGGAAGGCAGACGGGAACTCCTCCGCGTCAAAGGGACGTTCGGCGAGCGCGGATACGGCTTCTTCAATCTCAACGGCGTTCATTCAGGGCAATCCATTCTCATTCGCCTGTCAGGTCAGGCCGTCGCGCGCGGCTCCACCGGCTTGCCCTTGAACGGCATCACCTTGATCTCGCCCTCGCGCTTGCGAGTCTGTGCGATGTCGTAGCTGTTTTGCATCCGCATGAGGGTGTCCATCGACACGCCGAACGCCTTCTCGACGCGCAGCGCCATTTCCGGCGACAGGTGCGCGCGCTCATTGAGCAAGGTCGAAAGCGTGGCGCGCGTCACGCCCAGCACATCCGCCGCCGCTGTGACCGACAGGCCCAGCGGCTCGATGATCTCATGCTTGATGAAGCCGCCGGGATGGGCCGGGTTCTTCAAGCGGATGCCTGCAATCGAAGCCATAGCCACCTCCTAGTGGTAATCCTCATAATCGAGGTCGATGATCTCGATCTCGTCGCGGTCGATCCGAAACGTCATCCGCCAGTTCTTGGTGACGAACAGGCTCCACGTTCCCTTGCGGTCGCCGGTCAGCGTATGGGCCTTCCAGCTCGGCACGGTGCGAAGCTCGTCCTCCAGCTCCATGTCCTGAAGGAAAGTGACCATGCGCCGGACCTTGGCGACAACGGCGGGTTGAAGGCCGCTTTCATCGTCATCCTCGATGAATCGCCGCAATCCCTTGTGGATCACGTTTCTAATCTTCATGGGCTTCTCCTATCTCGGTGACCGTTCGGCGTCAAGTGACGCAATACAGTTGAATGGCGTGATATGCCGGGTCAACCCAGCCCGGCCCCTGCCGCCTTATCGGCTGCGGGCGTGGGCATGACGGCCTGCGCGATGGCGGTTTGCACCTGCCCGGCGCGCTCGTTGATCGCCGAAACCAACTTGCCGCGATCATTGGTGAAGATCGTGGCGGACTTCGTCCTCAAACTCCTTCGTGAACCGTCGTTGCTTCGTCATCGAGTTCGCCTTTCACCTTAGGGTGCGTCTGCATTTGCAGGATTTCCATGAGGCGAGAGTTCTGATTCAAGGTTGGTGAAGGAGCCAGGCCTTGAGCAGACGGACGCTGACGGACGAGCAATGGGAGCGGATCGCGGGTTAT
>NZ_JAVSCQ010000044.1:0-16890 GCF_040560405.1 Facivitalis istanbulensis | reverse complement strand
CAAGCAACTGTTCAGGGTTGTGACCAACGCGGAAGGGGCCCTTGCTCCCTATCGGGCTCCAGACCCTCGGGGGGGACGGGCTCCCTTCCGCAACACCTTCATACCAGCATCACATCAGACAGGGGGGTAGGTGATATGGCGGCGATCTTTCCTCTCATCCTCGTGCTGATCGCCGGGATCGGTTTGGCGATCCAGCCGCCGACCAATGCCGCCTTGGCCAAGACATCGGGGTCGGTGGTGCTGGCGGCGCTGACCTCGTTCCTGATCGGAACCGCGACGCTGGCGGTGGTCTGGGCCGCGATGGACCGGACGTCCCCGGCGGCGCTGAAGGGCGCGCCCGGCTGGGCGTGGCTGGGTGGCTTTTACGGGGCGGGGTTCGTCGCGGTGCTGGCCTATGCTGCCCCGCGCCTCGGCATTTCGGTCGCGCTGACCGCCGCCATTGCCAGCCAGTTGGCGATGGCGCTGATCGTCGATCATTTCGGCTTGTTCGGGGTGCGCGTCGAGCCCGTTACCATCGGCAAGTTCGCCGGTGTCGCGCTGGTGATCGCGGGCGCGGTGCTGGTGCGGCGGGGTTAGTCTGGGCGCGGCCTTCGATCTCGCTCAGGCCGAGCGGAGAGTGTGCGTAGTAACCCTATGATCAAGTTCTTCCCCGGCGAAGGCCGGGGCCCAGTTGCAGGCGGCTAACGTAACGGCCCAATGGCGACGCTGCCGGACGCGGTCAGGACCGTTCGCCAACTGCGTAGAAACTGGGCCCCGGCCTCCGCCGGGGAGGTGGCCTTATCGAAGGCGACTGGCCCAAACCCCCGTTCCGCCTGAGCGAAGTCGAAGGCCAATCACCCCGCCGTCAGCAGCCCGTGATTCTTCTTGCCCGACGACAACTTCACCGCCTCAGCCCCAACGGCGATCACGACATTCTCGTCCGCCACCTTCTCGCCGTCGACCCGCGCGCCGCCGCCCGCGATCAGCCGCCGCGCCTCGCCCTTCGACTTGGCGAAGCCCAGCCCGATCAGCGCATCGACGATGCCGATCGATCCTCCCGCCACCGCAAAGCTCGGCAGCGCCGCCCCGGTCGAACCCTCCTCGAAGGTCCGACGCGCGGTTTCGGAGGCTTCGTCCGCCGCCGCGCGCCCACGGCACATGGCGGTCGCCTCGTTGGCGAGGATCTTCTTGGCCTCGTTGATCTCGGCGCCTTCCAGCGTTTCGAGGCGGGCGATCTCGTCCAGCGGCAGGTCGGTGAACAATCGCAGGAAGCGGCCCACGTCGCGGTCGTCGGTGTTGCGCCAGAACTGCCAGTAATCGAAATGCGGCAATTGATCCTCATGCAGCCAGACCGCGCCGGCCATGGTCTTGCCCATCTTGCCGCCGTCCGCCGTGGTGATGAGCGGTGTCGTCACGCCGAACACCTCGGTTCCATCCATGCGCCGGGCCAGTTCGATGCCGTTGACGATATTGCCCCACTGGTCCGAGCCGCCCATCTGCAGTCGGCAGCCATGACGCTTTGCCAGTTCGCGAAAGTCATAGGCCTGAAGGATCATGTAGTTGAATTCGAGGAAGCTGAGCGACTGCTCACGGTCGAGTCGCAGCTTTACCGAGTCGAACGACAGCATCCGGTTGACCGAGAAATGCTGGCCGACCTCGCGCAGGAAGGGAATATATTCCAGCGCGTCGAGCCAGTCGGCATTGTCGACCATCATCGCATCGGTGGGACCGTCGCCAAAGGTCAGGAAACGCTCGAAGATGCGCTTGATCGAGGCGACATTGGCCTGGACCCCATCTTCGGCAAGCAGCTTGCGGGCCTCGTCCTTGAAACTGGGATCGCCGATCTTGCCCGTGCCGCCCCCCATCAGGACGATCGGCTTGTGCCCGGTCTGCTGCAACCGGCGCAACAGCATGATCTGCACCAGGCTGCCGACATGGAGCGAAGGCGCGGTCGGGTCGAAGCCGATATAGCCCGGAACAACCTGCGTCGCGGCCAGCCGGTCGAATGCGGCGGCGTCCGTCATCTGGTGGACATAGCCCCGGTCGTTCAGGGTGCGAAGCAGATCGGATTGATAGGTCATAATCGCGGGGCGTTACACCACCGATCGGCGTTCGTCACCCTCCGGCAAGGAGCGCACACGCCGAGGGGCGGGGTCAAGGCCGATGACCGTGCCCCGCCCCGATGGCGTCATCAGCGGCAGACAGTGCGCCCGTTCCGCTCGACATAGGTGCAGGGACGATAGCCCGGCCCGGTATAATTGGTCTGGTCGCCCTGCGAGCGCGGGTCGACATAGCCGGGCGTCCGGCGGGCGCGATCATATTCGCGTGCGATGCGCGCGTCGCGACGGGCGCGCCAGTCACCCCCGCGCCAGCCGTCATCGTCGCCCCAGCCCGGCCGATCGTCGCGCCATCCATCGCGGTGGCCGCGCCAGTCGCGGCGGTCATCCCGCCATCCACCGCGATCATCGCGCCAGTCCCGCCGGTCGTCCCGCCAGTCTCCGCGATTGCCACGCCAGTCCCGCCGGTCGTTGCGCCAGTCGCCGCGATCGCCGCGCCAGTCTCGCAGATCGTCCCGCCATTCCCGGCGATCGCGATCGTCCCGCGGTCCCTCGTCGTGCCAGAACTGGGCCTGCGCACTCGCGACCGGCAAGGTCGTGGTCGCAGCAATGCCCATGACGGACAGCCCGATCGTGGCCAGAGCATGAAACATCGTCTTCATAGGCCAATTCCCTGGAGCGAAGGCTCCTGTTCGCGGTCAACCTATGACAGTGCGGGGCGTTCCGAATCCTGAACGGGCTGTTAGGGAACGTTCAGGAAGTCAGGGCAGGTATGTCAGCGGGCGGGCAACTGGCGAAGCGGATCGACGGGCTGACGCCCCTTGCGCAACTCGAAATGCAGTTCGGGCCGATCGGCGAAGCCGCTTTGTCCCGACAGGGCCAGTGTCTGGCCACGCTTCACGCTCTGCCCGCGCTGGACGAGCAATTTGGAGGCATGGCCATAGACGCTGGTCCAGCCATCGCCATGCTTGACGATCACCAGCCCGCCCAGCGCGGCGATGCCGTCGCCGACATAGGCGACGACCCCGTCGGCGGCGGCCCTGATCGGGGTGCCGATGGGCGCGCCGATCTTGATGCCGTCATTGCGCTCGCCGCTCGATCCCGCGCCGAACCGTTTCAGCACATGCCCCTCGATCGGCCAGGAAAAGCCCGAACTGAGCCGTGCGGGGGCGGCGACCACCGCCGTTGGGGGCAGGACGCGGCGCGGGGTCGGGCTGGGCCTGGACGGGGCCTGGTTGCTGGCCAGCGCGGGTTCGCCGCCGGTCAGGATCGAGTCGACGTCGAGCGTGAAGGCGGCCGCTCGTTCCGCAACACTGGTGGCGGGGGCGTCGACCGACGAGCCCGGGATCAGGACTCGCTGTCCCGCACGCAGCACATAGGGTTCGGTGAGCGCGTTGGCTTCGATGATCCGCGACCAGGGCACCCCATAGGCCCGCGCGATGGCGATTCCGGTTTCGCCCGAACGGACGAGATGGAACCGGCCGCCCGGGATGGTCAGCCGCTGGCCCGCGAGGATGCGATAGGGCCTGGCCAGGTCATTGGCGCGGGCGATGGCGTCCAGCCCCGCACCGGTCTGATCCGCCACACGCTGCAGGCTGTCGCCGGGCCGCACGATATAGGTCGATGCGGTGACCTCGCGCGCGTCCGGCGTGACCGGGCGGATTTCCCAGGAGGGGCGCGGCGCGGGCAGGGATGAGATCGGTGCGCCGGTGCCGTTGCTGTCCTGGGCCGGTGTCTCCTGGATCGGATCGAGATGCAGCGGTGTCGTGCGCCGGATGGGCGGGCGCGTCGCCGGTTTGCGGGGCACCGGCGCCGGTTCCGGCCGGGAAGGGACAGTCGAGGGGACGCGGCTCGGCACAGGCAGCGGAGCGGGCGCGGGATGCGATGTCGGGACCGGCCCATCCATATTGGGAATGCATCCCGTCACCATCAGGCCGGTACAGATGATCCCGAACGTCCGTCTCACACGCATTTCCCCCGGCTCGGTTCAGCGATACGCCGCGTCGAGCATAGCAAGCGATGCGTGATGCGTAAGATCGAGATGCAGCGGCGTGACGGAGATATGACCGTCGGCGATGGCGTCCAGATCAGTGTCGTCGCCCGGCTGATGCGGCAACCGGCCCAGCGCCAGCCAGTAATAGTCATAGCCGCGCGGGTCGCATCGCCGTTCAAGCTTTGCCCGACCATAATCGCGCAGGCCCTGGCGGGTGATGCGGATGCCGCATACGTCTTCCGGCGCGAGAGGAGGGAAGTTGATGTTGACCAGCGTGCGCGGTCCGAAATCCTGGTCGAGCAGCGGGCGCAGCACCCGTTCTCCCCACGCCTCCGCCGTGGCGAAGGACACCGCATCGCCGACTCCCTGCTGCGGGTAACGCTGGCTGAGCGCGATCGAGCGGATGCCCGCCAGTGCGCCTTCCATCGCGGCAGAGACTGTCCCGGAATAGAACACGTCTTCGCCCAGATTGGCCCCGCGATTGACCCCCGACAGGATCAGGTCGGGTTTGCGATCGGCCATGACCTCCCCCAACGCCATCAGCACCGAATCGGTCGGCGTCCCCGTGACCGCAAAGCGTCGCTCGCCGAACCGGCGCAGCCGCATCGGCCGGGTCAGCGTCAGCGAGCGGCTGGTCCCCGACTGATCCTCGGCCGGTGCGACGATCCAGACATCGTCCGACAAGGTCGCTGCGATCCGCTCCAGCGCGGCGAGGCCCGGCGCGTGATAGCCGTCGTCGTTGGTCAGCAGGATGCGCATCAGCGCGGATCGATCACCGCTTGCCCGCCCAGATAGGGGCGCAGCGCCTCGGGGATGACCACCGATCCGTCGGCCTGCTGGTAATTCTCCATCACCGCGACCAGCGTCCGGCCGACCGCCAGGCCCGAACCGTTGAGCGTATGGACGAAGCGCGTCCCCTTGCTCTCGGTCGGACGGTAGCGCGCGTTCATCCGGCGCGCCTGGAAATCGGTGCAGGTCGAGCAGGACGAAATCTCACGATAGCGCGCCTGTCCGGGCAACCATACCTCCAGGTCGTAGGTCCGCGCGGCGGAGAAGCCCATGTCGCCGGTGCAGAGCAGCATCCGGCGATAGGGCAGGCCGAGCGCCTCCAGCACGCTTTCGGCGGCGGCGGTCATCCACTCATGCTCGGCATCCGACTGGTCGGGGGTGGTGATCGACACCATCTCCACCTTGTCGAACTGATGCTGGCGGATCAGCCCGCGCGTGTCGCGGCCCGCCGCGCCCGCCTCGGACCGGAAGCAGGGCGTCAGCGCGGTGAAGCGCAGCGGCAGTTCCGCCTCGCTCACGATCGCCTCGCGCACCATGTTGGTCAACGAGACCTCGGCGGTGGGGATCAGCCAGCGGCCATCGGTGGTGCGGAACAGATCCTCGGCGAATTTGGGCAATTGCCCGGTGCCGAACACGGCTTCGTCGCGCACGAGGAGCGGCGGCTGCACCAGTTCGAAGCCGTGCGTCTCGGTCATGCGATCGAGCATGAACTGGCCCAGGGCGCGCGACAGCCGGGCGACAGGGCCGCGCAGCAGCGTGAAGCGCGCACCCGACAGCGCGACACCCGCCTCGAAATCCATGCCGAGCGCGGGACCGATCGCATCATGTTCGCGCGCGGTGAAGGTGAAGGTGGTCGGCTCGCCCCTGCTGTGGACCAGCTGATTGTCATCCTCGTCCGCCCCCTGGGGAACGTCCTGGGCGGGCAGGTTGGGGATCGCGGCGAGTGCAGCGGTCAGCTCCGCATCGATCGCGCGCTCCTGCTCCTCCAGTTCGGGCAGCCGTGCCTTCAGGTTGGCGACCTCGTCCATCAGCGCCTGGGCTCGGTCGTGATCGCCGGCGGCCTTGGCCTGGCCGATCAGCTTGGACAATTCGTTGCGGCGGGTCTGTACCGCCTGCGCCTCTTCGATCGAGGCCCGGCGGCGCTGGTCGATCGCGATCAGAGGCTCGGCCTGGGGGGCGGCGCCCCGCTTGGCGAGCGCGGCGTCGAAGGCGGCGGGATTGTCCCGGATCAGGCGAATGTCGTGCATGGGGCGAGGCTATGGCCTTCGCCCAGCCGTCACGCAACCCGTGGCGAACCGCCCGCGTGATCGGCCTGCCCTGCAAAGACAAGGGGAAATGCGATGCCGGTGCCGTAGAACATCGTCGTGCTGGTCGGCGATGGCCGCAAGAGGCTGTTCTGCCGTAACGAGGCGGGCGCATACGCGAATCTGACGGTCGAACATGCGGTCGAGCAGCCCGATCCGGCGGATCGTGACCAGAAGACTGATAGCGCCGGGGCGGCGGCGGGCGTGGCGCGCAGTTCGCTCCTGCGTCTGGATCGATGGGCGAGGCGGACCATCACCAGCCGGCGGAGGACCGCTTCGCCGCCGAAACCGCCGCGATGCTGCGGCAAAGAGCGTTGGCGGACGAGTTGGAGTCGCTTGTCATCGTCGCCGCACGCAGGATGCCGGGAGAACTCCGCAAGCATTATCACAAGGAGGTATCGGACCGGCTGGTGGCGGAGTTGGCCAAGGACCTGACCGACCATATGGTGCCGGATATCGCAGCCGCGCTGCAATAAGGTCTGACGACTGGGCCGTCCGGTGCGATGAGCGCCGGGCGGGCCGTCTATGTCGATCGCGACCGGCTTGCCAGACGGCGGCGCACGACCAAAGCCGCTGCGGCCGCACCGAACAGAAGCACCATCGGCGGAGCGGGCACTGGGGTAGGCGGCGGATCGTCCCCACCGCTCGAGGACGAGCCGCTGCTCGCGGAGGAACTGCTGCTGGCGGAGGAGTTGCTGGACGCCGATGATGCCGAACTGGCCGACGATCCATTGGAGGACCAGCCGGTGCTGCTCGACCCGTAGCTGCTGGACGCGCCATCGCCGGACGAGGTCCCGCTACTGCTGCCGCTGGCGCTACTGCTGCCGCTGGCGCTACTACTGCTGCCGCTGCCGCTGCTGCCGCTCGACCCGGAAGCGCTGGACGCCGGTGGGGATGAGGGTGGGTCTCCGCTGCTGGTCGACGACGGGTACCCGCTGCTGCCTGCGAAACCCCAGCCGCCGCCCCAGCCTCCCCAGCCACCGCCCCAGCCGCCGATCACGGACGGGACATAGCCGCCATCGCTGGTGATGGGCGGCGCGGCGGGCGGCAGGGGAATGGGCAGGGGCGGGGACTGGGTCGTGACGGTCACGACGACCGGGGCTGGCGTGGTCGTGGTCGTACGCCGAACGACGACGCGCTTGGTCCGCTTCGGAGGAGGGCGATGAACGATCCGCTTCTTCACCTTCGTCTGTTTGACGATGGTGGGGCGCTTGGGGCTTTCCACCATATGCACGGCACCGCCGCCGACTACGGCGCCACCCACAGCGCAGGCGGCCAGCTTCGCCAAGGCCATTCGCACTGACATCTCGGATCCTTACACAATGCAACGCGACGACGATGCCGTCCGGCCGTCCCAACGGCACCTGCCACTTTCCAGTGTCATGACAGTGACCAAAAAATCATTAATCGCCAAGCGCGATCTTGGCCCGACCGTACTGTATCGGGATTCGCGGAGTGTTTAGAAGGCAGCGGCAGAATCGCATGCTGCATTCCCAGGTGTTTGACGATGTTTTCGAGATTCGGGTGCGGAAAGCCGATTGTTCGGGCCTGTTTCATCCATCGGCCATTCATTTCGTAATATTATTATATAAAAGATGAACACGATGAAATGCCGGTCGCTTGCGGCAGGCGGTGGCTCCGATTATAGGCCGTCACGACCATCAGGGGGCGGCCCCGAGGACGCGGTGCCGAACGTCGCACCGACGGGCCCTTTGGGAGAGTGGTATGGCGACGGTGATTAATCGCGTGACGGATTCCATCGGCCCGGATGTGGCCAACGATCTTGACGAGAATTACCGCCCGAGCGCGGACGAACCCTTTATGAACGCGAAGCAGCAGGCTTATTTCCGCCGCAAGCTGATTCAGTGGAAGGATGCGATCCAGCGCGAGGCGCAGGGGACGCTGTCGCAATTGCAGGTCGATTCCCTGCGTGAACCGGATCTGACCGACCGGGCGTCGAGCGAAACCGACTGGTCGATCGAACTGCGCACCCGTGATCGCCAGCGCAAGCTGATCTCCAAGATCGACGCCGCGCTGCGTCGCCTGGAGGAAGGCGAATATGGCTATTGCGAAGTGACCGGCGAGCCGATCAGCCTGGGCCGGTTGGAGGCGCGACCGATCGCGACGATGACGGTCGAGGCACAGGAGCGGCACGAGCGCAACGAGAAGGTATCGCGCGACGATTGATGGCCGGCGTGTCGCGAACGCGCCAGGACATGGCTTTTTCGCGACATGGTCCCGATCCTGGCCTCGACAGCGTTCGGGGCCTTTGCCATGGCGTAAAGGCAGGATGGCGCGGATCGTGCGCTGGCTGTCGCGCGTTAAACCCATGGTAACGATGTGGCGGTTACTGCGAGAGTCGCGCGAGACAGAGATGGGGCCGCACGGATATCGATATGGAAGCGTTGAACCGCGAGCCCGATAACGGGAACCATCGGCAGGACGACGAAGCGGGTCATGGCAACCGGACGCAAAAGCGTGACAGTCTGCTGCTCATGGCAGCCGTCACCTTGGGCGATGGCGGTCCGCCGCGGGACGTGCGGGTCCGCAATATCTCCGAAGGTGGCTTGATGGCCGAACTTGGCGATCCCGTGGAGATCGGCTCGGCGATCACCTTCGACCTGCGGGGGATCGGCCCGGTGTTGGGCCGTGTCGCATGGTGTACGCAGGGGCGTGTCGGCGTCGCGTTCGACCGGCCGATCGATCCCAAGCTGGTTCGCAAGCCTGTAGGCGGTGGAGCCAGGACGCCGGACTATGCCAAGCCGGCCGTCGACGTGAAAGTGAAGCCGTTCAATTTCTGATCGTTGACGCCGGCCCAGGGGCGGCGGGGGACCTTAGTTGCCAGGGCTCGAAAGGGCCGCGGCGGGTCGGCTGACCCGCGCGGCCGGACAGGGTTAGAGCCCCTGCAACGTCTCCTTGAGTCTGAGCTTTTGTTTTTTCAGCTCGGCCAATACCAACGCGTCGGGGACGGGACGTTGCGACTCGGCATTGATTCGCCGATCGAGCGTCGCGTGCCTGGTCTCCAGGGCCGTTTGATGCGCCGTATGCATAGGGCTTCAACCTCCTGTACGTCGTTATGGGGGATGAAGTAGAACACCAAATCGGCTGTCTGTCCCCCCTCATTTTCATGAAAATCGGCCAGCCGAGCGAATTGACGCGATGACGTGCACCACCCCTCGTCGCGGCGTGACGGGCTTGCTAAGGGGGCTGGCGGGCAGGGTATCGATCCTGCCGACAGGCCGATCGACTGAAGATGGGGGCAGGATGGACGTCACGCAGGCGAAGGCGCGGATCGACATGTTGCGGATCGAGCATCGCGACCTGGACGACGCGATCGCCGCCCTGTCGCAACTCGCGGTGCCCGACCAGTTGCAGATTGCCCGTCTGAAGCGGCGCAAGCTGCGGCTGCGCGACGAACTTGCCGAACTGGAGGATCGGCTGATTCCCGACATCATCGCCTGAGCGATCCGTATCGGGACGATGGTGCGTGCTGAGGGGCTTGCCGCCCTTCACGCCGCCGTGCCAGCGATGGGGACATGACCGACGATGCCTCCGAGCGCTATTTCCAGACCCGGATCGTCGATGGCCTGTACCGTGAGGCGATGAGCCTGGCCGAGGCGGCGCGGGCCTATTTCGATCAGGGCGGACGGCGCGACCGCGAGGATCTCGATCCGCCGACCCGCGTGGCCTTTTCCTGCGAATCGCTCAAGGTGACGACGCGCCTGATGCATGTCATCGCCTGGATCCTGACCCAGCGCGCGGTCGAGGCAGGCGAACTCGCCTGGCAGGAGGCGTGCGATCCGGTTCGACGGCTCGGCCTTTCGCCGGACAGCGAGGATGCGGCGATCCGGCTGTTGCCCGATCGCGCGCAGCGGCTGGTCCATGCCAGTCTGGACCTGCACCGCCGGGTCGCGCGGATCGACGCCATGGCGGATGCCGTGGTGCCCGATATGGGCCCGGTGCAGGCGTTGCAGGCGCGCCTGAACGGCGTTTTCTAACCGGCGCGCAGCAGCCGCTGGCGCGCGGCTTCATATTGCCGGGCCAGCGTCGCGATGCGCGCGGCGGCGGGTTCGATCGCGTCGATCGCGCCGATGCCCTGACCCGCGCCCCAGATGTCACGCCAAGCTTTTGCCGCCTGTCCGCCGCCGAAATCCATCTTGGCGGCCTCGCCCTCCGGCAGGTGATCGGGGTCGAGTCCTGCCGCCACGATCGACGCGCGCAGATAATTGCCGTGGATGCCGGTGAACAGGCTGGAATAGACGATGTCGCTCGCGCGTCCCTCGACCACCGCCTGCTTATAGGCGGCGGCGGCATTGGCTTCGATGGTGGCGATGAAGGGGGAGCCGATATAGGCGAGGTCGGCGCCCATCGCCTGCGCCGCCAGGATCGCATCGCCGGTGGCGATCGCGCCCGCCAGCGCCAGCGGCCCGTCGAACCATTGCCGGATTTCCTGCACCAGCGCGAAGGGGGACAGCCGTCCCCCATGGCCCCCCGCGCCGGTCGCCACCGCAATCAGGCCGTCAGCGCCTTTTTCCACCGCCTTGCGCGCAAAACGGTCGTCGATCACGTCGTGCAGCGTGATGCCGCCCCAGCCATGGACGCCCGCATTCACGTCGTCGCGCGCGCCGAGCGAGGTGATGACGAGCGGCACTTTCCACTTGGCGCACACCGCCAGGTCCGCCTCCAGGCGGTCGTTGGAACGGTGGACGATCTGGTTGACCGCGAAGGGCGCGGCCGGGCGATCGGGATGCGCGCGATCATGCGCCGCCAGTTCCTCGGTGATCCGGTGCAGCCATTCGTCGAGCAGGCTGGCGGGACGCGCGTTGAGCGCGGGGAAGGAGCCCACGATCCCGGCCTTGCACTGGGCGATCACCAGATCAGGATTGGAGATGATGAACAGGGGCGACCCGATGACGGGCAGCGCCAGGCGACTCAGGGGGGCGGGCAGGCTCATGGCTTGACGATAACGTAAACGGAAAGCCTGTCCAGCATGATGGTCCTCGCGGATGAGATGGTGTGACATGCGGGTCATTTGCTTTGCGGCGCGAGCGGCGTACAGATCGCACCACTTCCAGTTGAAAGGCTTTGATCGCGATGAAGTCCGCCCTTTCGGTCCTGCTCGCCCTGACCGTCTCCACCCCGGCGCTGGCGGCGGGGCAGTTGCCGCAGACGGTGGCGCCGCTGCTCTATGACATCACCGTGCGCCCCGACGCCAAGGCGATGAGCTTTGCCGGTGAGGAAATGGTGGATGTCGACGTGCGACAGGCGACTGCGACCATCGTCCTGAACGCGGCCGACCTGAAGATCACGCAAGCGACCTTTGACGGCCAGCCGGTGTCCTTCGCGCTCGACAAGGCGGCGCAGACCGTGACGCTGACCCTGCCGCAGCCGGCGTCGGTGGGACGGCACAAGGTGGGCTTTGCCTGGACGGGCACGATCAACCGCTCGGCCAATGGCCTGTTCGCGATCGACTATAGCAATGACGATGGCAGCCAGTCGCGGATGCTGGCGACGCAGTTCGAGGCCCCCGATGCCCGCCGGTTCGCGCCGATGTGGGACGAACCCGCGTTCAAGGCCAGGTTCCGCCTGTCCGCCACCGCTCCCAAGGGGCAGATGGCGATCTCCAACATGCCGGTCGCCTCGGTGACGGCCCAGAGCGACGGGACGCAACTCTATCGTTTCGGCGAGACGCCGGTGATGTCGAGCTACCTGCTCTATTTCGGCTCGGGCGACCTCGACCGCAAGACGGTGGACGCCAATGGCGTGCAGATCGGCGTGGTCAGCCGCAAGGGCGTGGTCGATCAGGGCGATTATGCGCTCGGTTCGGCCTCCAGGCTGCTGGCCTATTATAATGACTATTTCGGGACGCCCTATCCGCTGCCCAAGATGGACATGATCGCGGGGCCGGGCTCCAGCCAGTTCTTCGGCGCGATGGAGAATTGGGGCGCGATCTTCTATTTCGAGAACGAACTGCTCTTCAATCCCAAGGTCGCGACCGAGAGCAATCGCCAGCGCATCCACACCGTCGTCGCGCATGAAATGGCGCATCAGTGGTTCGGCGATCTGGTCACGCCCCGCTGGTGGGACGACCTCTGGCTGAACGAGGGCTTTGCGTCGTGGATGGAAGGCAAGGCGAGCAACGACCTGAACCCGTCCTGGGAATCGGGCGCCGCGCTGGTGTCGGGCGAGCGCGAATCCGCCATGGGCATCGACGCGACGGCGGCGACCCATCCGATCATCCGCAAGATCGATACGGTGGATCAGATCGGCGAGGCGTTCGACAGCATCACCTATCTGAAGGGGCAGGCCGTGATCGGCATGCTTGAATCGATGCTGGGCCCCGACACGTTCCGCAAGGGAATCCGGGCCTATATGGCCAAATATAAGTATCAGAACACGGTGACCCACCAGCTGTGGGAGGAATTGTCCAAGGCGTCGGGCGTGCCGGTCGCGCAGATCGCCGACGACTTCACGCTGCAGGGCGGCGTGCCGCTCGTCACCCTGTCCGGCACCCGGTGCGAAGGGGGCAGGACGATCGCCACCCTTGTCCAGAGCCGGTTCGGGCTGGATGATGCGTCGAAGGCACCGCAGACCTGGCATGTGCCGATCCGTCTGGCGACGATCGGCGGCGGGCAGGCCAATGCGATCGTCACCGGCGCGGCCCCGACCAACGTGACGGTCGGCGGTTGCGGCACATTGGTCCTGAACCAGGACAAGGGATCCTATACCCGCGTCCTGTATGACAAGGCCGGGCATGACGCGATCGTGCGCGACTATGGCAAGCTGGGGCTGCGCGATCGTCTGGGCACGTTGAGCGACGATTACGCGCTGGCGGCGGGCGGCTATCAGGATCTGGGCCGCTGGTTCGAGCTGATGGCGCAGGTGAAGCCCGAGGCCGATCCGCTGGAGTGGCAGACGGTGGTCGGCGAACTCGGACGCCTCGACGGTCTTTATGAAAAGACGCCGCTGGAACAGCGGGTCCGCGCCCGGCTGGCGGCGATGCTGTCGCCGGTTCTCGCGCGGGTGGGGTTCGAGGCGCAGCCGGGCGAAAGCGCGCGCGTGACCAACCTGCGTGAGCAACTGATCGGCAGCCTCGGTGCGACCGGCGACGTGATGGTCGCGGCCCGTGCGCGCGGCTATGTCGGGGCGCTGGCCAAGAACCCGGAGGCAATTCCCGCGGCGATCCGGCAACCGATCCTGTCGACCTATGCGACCCAGGCGACGCCCGCCGAATGGGACAAGCTGCTGGATCTTGCCAAGGCGGAGCGCAACCCGGTGGTCAAGAACCGCTATGTCACGCTGCTGGGCTATGCGCGGGACGAAAGCGCGGCGCGCCGGGCGCTCGGCCTGCTGAAAGGAAACACGTTTACCCCGCCCCAGCGCGCGGCCCTGTTGCGGGCGATCGCGGGCGCGCATCCCGACATGGCGTTCGACTGGGCGGTGGCCAACAAGACGCTGGTCGACAGCTTCCTGGAGGAAAGCAACCGCGCGACCTTCATCGTCGGGCTGGGCGCGGGATCGAACGATCCGGCGATGCCCGGCAAGATCCAGGCCTTTGCCGACGCCAATCTGCCCGAAGGATCGCGCGGCGGGGCCAAGCGCTCGATCGCGCAGATCGCAGTGCGCAAGGCGGTCGCCGAACGGTTGAAGCCCGCGGTCGAGAACTGGCTGTCACGCTGACGGCGGATATTCGCCTGTCCTCGGCCGGACTCCGACAAGGCTCGGGTCCGGCCCGGTCATGGGTCTCGGGCTGCCGATCTTCCGGGGGGCAGCGGGGCCGGGATATTCCCCTTTGCGGCAGCTTGTCCGGGCCGCCAAAACGCGGAACCATAACCCGTCCGTCCTTGAACAGAGAGTATTTCGTGATCCGCAAAAGCCTTGTTCTCCTGCTGTCCGCCACCGTCCTGACCGCTCCGCTCGCCGCGCAGGATGAAGACGATAAGAGGGCGGGATCGCATGCCGAAGCGGCGAAGGCCGAGGCGGAGGCCGCCTGGGCGCGCGCGCCGCTGGATGAGAGCGAGGTCCGGCACCGGGACAGTGTCACGATCGACGGCCGCACCTATGCCTATATGGCCTCTGCCGGCACGCTGACCGTACGCGATATCGAGGGCAAGCCGACCGCGTCGATGTTCTACACCGCCTACACGCTGGACGGAACGAAGCCGGGGACCCGGCGCCCGATCACCTTTCTGTACAATGGCGGGCCGGGATCGCCGTCGCTGTGGCTGCGGATGGGGTCGTTCGCGCCGATCCGTATCCGCACGACCAGCCCCGAATTCGTGCGGCCCGCGCCCTATGATGTCGGGCCGAACCCGGATTCGCTGCTCGACAAGACCGATCTGGTATTTCTCGACGCGATCGGGTCGGGCTATTCGCGGCCGCTGGGCGATATGAAGCCCGCGCAGTTCTATGGCGTCGACGAGGATGTCGACGTCTTCGCCAAAGCGATCCAGCGCTATGTCACAAAATATGGCCGCTGGATGAGCCCCAAATTCCTGCTCGGCGAAAGCTATGGTACGCTGCGCTCGGGCGCGCTGGCCTATCAGTTGAAGGAGCGCGGCATGGCGCTGAACGGCGTGGTGCTGCTCAGTTCGATCATGAATTACGGCTATCGCCAGCCGGGGCTCGACCAGGTCTACCTGAATTATCTGCCCAGCTATGCGGCCACCGCCTGGTATCATAATCGCCTGGCCGATCGCCCCGCCGATGTCGCGACCGTGGTGGCGCAGGCGCGCGCCTTTGCCGTCGGGCCCTATATGTCCGCCCTGGCCAAGGGACAGACTATTTCGCCGGAGGAGCGCGACCGTGTTGCCGAGCAGATGAGCCGGTTGATCGGCCTGTCGCCCGACTTCATCAAGCGTGCCAATCTGCGTATCGACCTGCCGCGTTTCCAGAAAGAACTGTTGCGCGGTTCGGCGCGGACGGTGGGCCGGTTCGATTCGCGATATCTGGGAGTCGACGCCGACGCGGCGGGCGAGGCGCCAGAGACGGATGCGTCCTCCGATGCGATCTCGGGCGCCTATATCGCGTCGTTTCAGGATTATCTGCAATCGACGCTCGGCTACAGGACCGAATTGCCCTACCGCCTGTCCGCGCGCGACGCGGCGGGCTGGACGTGGAACTGGCGGCACAAGGCGCCGGATGGCGGGCAGAATAATCCGAACACCGCGATCGACCTGGCGGCGGCGATGCGGGCCAACCCGTATCTGAAAGTGCTGTCGATGAACGGCTATTACGATATGGCGACGCCGTTCTTCGGGACCGAGAATGATCTGGGCCATATGATGCTGGAGCCGGCGCAGCAGGCGAATCTGCGTTTCGCTTATTATCCGGCGGGGCACATGACCTATCTCAATCCCGACGCGCTGCACCAGATGAAGGCCGATCTGTCGCGCTGGTATGACGAAGCGATCAGCGATGCGAAATCCGCGACGCCGCCGGTGCCGCCGTCGGGCCAGCGCGGCAAGCGATCCGGCACCTGATCGGATAACCATGGGGGCGGGGATGGTCGATCCCGCCTCCCCAGGCTCGACAAGCGTCTCGCCGCCGACTAGCCTTGCGAAAAAGCGTCAGTCTTTTCGGCGAAGGAGAGAGGCGGATGGGCGCGATGAGCGTTCGGCATAGCGACAGGGTTCTGGACGTCGTTCGTTCGCCCAGCGGCGCGGCCGTGTCGGCGATCGCCGCCTCCTGGTGCCGATCCGCGCTCAATCACCGGCTGGACCCCGAGCGTTGCGATCCGCGCGAGCGGATCGGCGATCGTGATCTGGTCAATCTGCGTGCCGAACATGGCATGATGCTGTCGGTCGTGACCCCCGTGCTGGATCAGTTGTTCCGCTCGGTCGGGCGATCGGGCTGCGCCGTGATCTTCAGCGATTCGCACGGTGTGATCCTCGAACGGCGCGTGCATGACGGCGATGTTCAGGATTTCGGTCAGGCGGGGCTGGTCGCCGGCGCGCGCTGGAGCGAGGCGGCGGAGGGCACCAACGGCATCGGCACCTGCCTTTATGAGGATCAGCCGGTCATCATCCACCGCGATCAGCATTTCGCCGCGCGCAATGTCGAGATCAGCTGCATGGATGCGCCGATCCACGATCCGCACGGCAGGCTGGCCGCGGCGCTCGATGTGTCCAGTTGTCGGGAAGACCATGGCCCGGCGATGGGCGAGATTATCGCCGCGCTGGTCCGGGATGCGGCGCGCAAGATCGAGCGTGATTTCTTCTGCCGCCATTTCGCGGGACGGCGCATCGTCTTCCTGTCGGACGATACGGCGACCGGCACCGCGCTGCTGGCGGTTGATCGCGACGATCTGGTCGTCGGGGCCAGTCGCGCGGCACGGCTGCGCCTGGGGCTTGGCGATTCGGCCTTGGCGACGCCGCGCGCGCTGAACCAGGTGTTGGGCGAAGGCGCGGTGCCATCGTTCGAGGGTGCCGATCGCACCGTGCTGCGCCAGGCGCTGGCGCAGGCGGGCGGCAATGCCAGTCGCGCCGCGCGGCTGCTCGGCATTGGGCGCGCGACCTTCTACCGGCGCATGGCGCGGGTCGGCCTCAACGCCTGACAGATCGGGGGCCGACCGATCAGGTGGCGATGCTGTCTCTGTAGTGAGACAAAGTCATCGCCGTGTATCTGTCATGCTCTTCCCGATCTAGGGTGCGTCTGCATTTGCAGGATTTCCATGAGGCGAGAGTTCTGATTCAAGGTTGGTGAAGGAGCCAGGCCTTGAGCAGACGGACGCTGACGGACGAGCAATGGGAGCGGATCGCGGGTTATC
>NZ_JAVSCQ010000043.1:0-18982 GCF_040560405.1 Facivitalis istanbulensis | reverse complement strand
CCGACCCTCCCGGCTGTCCGTCAGGCCATCCTTGATCGTCTGTTACGCCCGCCGTCGCGACACTGTCCGAACTGCGGAACGGCGCTACCATCACCGCGTCCCACACTTCTGCCAAAGTAGTGCTAGGATACGGACCGCCATGGGTTGGCGGTCCGTCGACCGATGGCGGCGACTTTCAGGCGCCAGCACTTGCGTCCCGTTGCAACCGCGGTGTACGGACGCGGCCTATTTCTCGTAGATCAAGGTTCACCATGAAAAAGACGGCACTCATTACCGGTGTGACGGGTCAGGACGGGGCATATCTTGCCGAGTTGCTGCTCGAAAAGGGTTATGAGGTTCATGGCGTGAAGCGGCGTTCGTCGTCTTTCAATACGGGCCGTATTGAGAATATCTATCAGGACCCACATACCGACAATGCGCGGTTTCATCTTCATTATGGTGACCTGACGGACAGCACGAACCTGATCCGGCTGGTGCAGCAGGTGCAGCCGACCGAGATTTATAATCTGGCCGCGCAGAGCCACGTCGCAGTCAGTTTCGAGACGCCCGAATATACGGCCAACGCGGATGCGATTGGTACGCTGCGGTTACTCGAGGCGATCCGGATCCTGGGCATGGAGAAGACGTGTCGCTTCTACCAGGCCTCAACCTCGGAACTATATGGTTTGGTCCAGGAAGTGCCTCAGCGGGAAACCACGCCCTTCTATCCACGCTCGCCCTACGGCGTTGCCAAGCTGTACGGCTATTGGATCGTGGTGAACTACCGCGAGGCTTATGGGATGCACGCGTCGAACGGCATTCTGTTCAATCATGAAAGCCCGCTGCGCGGCGAGACCTTCGTGACGCGCAAGATCACCCGTGCGGTGGCGGCGATCAAGCTGGGTCGGCAGGAGAAGCTGTGGCTGGGCAATCTGGATGCTAAGCGCGACTGGGGCCATGCACGGGAATATGTGCGTGGCATGTGGCTGATGCTGCAGCAGGACGAAGCTGACGACTATGTGCTGGCGACCGGTGAGACGACACCAGTGCGCACTTTCGTCGAATGGGCATTTGAGGATGTCGGTATCACTCTGCGCTGGGAAGGCGAGGGCGTCGACGAAAAGGGCTACTGCACCGAGACGGCGCGTTGCCTGGTCGAGGTAGACCCCCGCTATTTCCGTCCGACCGAGGTCGATCTGCTGATCGGTGATCCGGCCAAGGCCAAGGAAAAGCTCGGCTGGAGCCACGAAACCTCGGTACGCGACCTCGCAAGCGAAATGGTGCAGGCCGATCTGATCGTGATGGAAAATGCCCCGATCGCCAAGGACGCCTGAGATGATCGGCAAACCCTTCGATCTGACTGGCAAGCGTGTCTTCGTCGCGGGTCATCGCGGGATGGTCGGCTCAGCTATCGTGCGGCGTCTGGCGGCCGAGAACTGCCAGGTGCTGACCGCCGGGCGGGGCGAACTCGACCTGAAGGATCAGTCCGCGACCCGGCGCTGGTTCGACGATCAGCAGCCCGACGCGGTATTCCTGGCCGCCGCCAAGGTCGGCGGGATCTTGGCCAACGATAGCTATCCGGCCGACTTTCTCTACGACAATCTGATGATCGAGGCGAATATCATCGAGGCGGCGGACCGTAGCGACGTCGCCAAGCTGCTGTTCCTGGGATCGTCATGCATTTATCCCAAGTTCGCCGAACAACCGATCGTCGAGGGCGCATTGCTGACGGGTTCCCTCGAGCCGACCAACGAATGGTATGCGATCGCCAAGATCGCCGGGATCAAGCTGGCCCAGGCGTATCGGCGTCAGCATGGTCGCGATTTCATCTCGGCAATGCCGACCAACCTGTATGGCCCCGGCGACAATTTCGACCTGGCGTCCAGCCATGTTCTGCCGGCGCTGATCCGTAAGGCGCATGACGCCAAGAAGACCAATGCAGATGCCATCGAAATCTGGGGTACCGGCACGCCGCGCCGCGAGTTCCTACATGTCGACGATCTGGCAGATGCCTGCGTCTTTTTGATGAAAACCTATTCTGATGACGAGCATGTCAATGCAGGTTCGGGCGACGACATCGCGATTATCGACCTGGTCCGCTTGGTTGCCGAAGTCGTCGGCTTCGAGGGCGAGATCACTCATGACCTGACCAAGCCCGACGGTACGCCGCGCAAGCTGATGTCTGGCGACAAGCTTGCCGCTATGGGATGGGCGCCGCGCATCGGGTTGAAGGAGGGCGTTCAGGCCGTTTACCAGACTTTTCTGGCTTCGCCCCTTGCCTGAGACAGGGCATGAGAGAAGAGGCGTGTTCTGGAAACCCCTTATGTTAGAAGGGCGTTGGTTTCCGGTCGGATATAACGTCAAGGACGCATATCGAGTCGGAAACCGACGTTCCTCATCGTACGAAGGCGAGGAATGACGTATTCCCGCTGCGGATCTGATCGAGAAACCAAGAAGGTGGGTGGGAGCTTTTCGTGTTGAGTTCGGCAGCAACGCTGTTTCGACGAAAGTCGGGTCCCAGTGCCGGTCGGCATTCCCGGATATTCTGGATACTGGGTGCCTATCTCGCATTTGCCTTTCTGATCGGTGGCGGATCGCGCAGTGACATCGTCTCGCTGCTGTTTCTCCGCCCGGTCGCCGCGCTCATCTTCACGCTCGGATGCTGGTCGCTCACGCGAGACGCCCTGTGTGCCCGTCCTGTATTCCTGGGCATCGTGGTTGCGATCCTTGCGCTGACGATCCTTCATTTGGTGCCTTTGCCTCCTCAACTATGGCAGTCCCTGCCCGGGCGCGGGATCGTCATATCCATCGATCATGCGACGGGAGCGGGGGACATCTGGCGTCCGCTGACCATGACGCCCGACGAGGGCTGGAACGCGTTCTACAGCATGTTCGTACCCTTGGCGGCGCTGGTGCTGGGGCTTCAGCTGTCCCCCGGCCAATTGTCCCGCTACCTGCCCATGTTCATCGTGATCGGCATCGTGAGCGGACTGGTTGGGTTGGGTCAGATCCTGGGTGGCGACTATAGCCCGCTCTATTTCTATCACTTGGCCAATCGCGGGCTGGCGAGCGGTATCTTTGCCAATCGCAATCACGGTGCGGTGTATCTGGCGACGATGTTCCCCATGCTCGCGGTCTTTGCCGCCGGACAGCCCGAGCATGGCCGGCATGCCCGGACGATCAGACTTCTAGCGGTCGGCATCGGCGCGCTGATGATCCCGTTCCTATTGGTGACGGGATCGCGCGGGGGACTGTTCGCCGGGATCGTGGGGCTGGCAAGCGTTCCCTTCCTGTATCGGCCTGTGCGGTCGACGGGAAAGCAGGTGTCGCGACGCCGATCGACGATGGTCTATGCGGCTGTGGGTGGAGGCGCTTTGGCCTTGGTGGCGCTCACCGCATTCATGTCGCGAGCCGTCGCGCTGCAGCGCCTGCTGAACCAGGACAATAAGAGTGAAGTCCGTTTCAAGGTCTGGGGTCCGATCCTGGACATGACTAGGGACTATATGCCGTTCGGATCGGGGCTGGGATCTTTCGTGAAGATCTTTCAGGTCAACGAACCCGACGTGCTACTCAAACCCACCTATCTGAATCACGCGCATAACGAGATATTGGAAGTGCTGCTTACCCTGGGCATACCAGGCGCCTTGTTGCTGATCGTAGGGCTCGGTGCTTTCGCGGTGGCAGCATATCGGGCCTTTCGTACCCCGGTATCGACTTCGCAAGCGCGGTTTGCGAGATTGGGTGCTGTCATCACCCTTCTGATCGGTATCGGGAGTTTGGGAGATTATCCGTTGCGGACTCCATCAATGGTCTGCCTGTTGATGATCGCCCTGCTCTGGCTCGGCGGTGGTCGTGCTGATTCGAAGATGGCTAGGAATTAGGCTCGCTATTATTTATGGGCGAGCGAGGCAGACAGGCTAGGAACGTGATGTCGCGTAAATTCGTCGTTTTGGGATCTGCTCTGATCCTCGCAGCATGTGGAGGAGGCCCACGCCTCGGGGAGAGCGGCGACCGGTCCGTAACGATCGTGGGAGCAAAGTCCCTCCCTACGCCGGATCGCCGAGATTTCATCGGCAATGATCGCCCCTATCTGATCGGGCCATTCGATAAGTTGACGATCGATGTCTTCGGGATCAACGATCTGAGCGCCAAGCAGGCTCAGGTCGATGCGAGCGGACGACTCTCGTTTCCGCTTATCGGCGTGATTGAGGTCGCGGGGCATACGCCCGGCGAAGTCGAACGTATTATCAAACAACGCCTGAGTGAGCGGTTCGTCCGTGACCCGCAGGTCACCGTGAACCTGGTGGAGACGGTCAGTCGTGTCATCACGGTTGATGGACAGGTTAAGGAGCCTGGCCTCTACCCAGTCATAGGTCGCATGACGCTTATGCGAGCGATCGCTACGGCCAAGGGGGCTGACGAATTCGCCAAACTCGATGATGTGGTGATCTTCCGAACGGTAAATGGCCAAAAAATGGCAGCGCTCTATAACCTGAAGGCTATCCGCCAAGGTAATTACGAAGATCCCGAGGTTTTTGCGAATGATGTCGTCGTGGTTGGCGAGTCTAGGGCGCGACGCCTCTTCAAGGATTTGCTGCAGGCTGCACCTTTGTTGACGACTCCATTGATTATCGCTTTGCAGCGATAAGATAAGGTAAATTTTGTAATATTATCTGCTGATCCTAACGCACCTGGCCTGAATTACGATATTTTGGGACGATGCGAGCGGTGGCGGTATGAGTGGTAGAGCCATCAATATGCTTCAATCGAACATCATAACCGCACCATCGTCCTCGATGATCAATGATCAAAAGGACGGCGACCATATATTTCCACCGTTCCTTCTGCAATATTGGCAGATCGTACTCCGATGGAAGTTTGTCATTGGCGGGATCACTCTGCTGGCGCTGATCGTCGGGCTCGTCGCCACGCTGCTGATGACCCCGAAATATACAGCAGCGGCACGCATCGAAATCAGCCGCGATCAGAAGAACGTGACTAATGTCCAGGGCGTTGCGCCGGATGACGGACGGGATCTGGAATTCTATCAGACCCAATACTCCCTCCTAGAGTCCGAATCCCTGGCGGCTCGCGTCGTGCGTCAGCTACGGCTCGCAAAAAGCGACACGTTCTTTGCGCAGCAGGGCGTGAGCAGCAGCCAGCTTGAAAAGCTTGGCCCTGCTAGCGGCGCAGGTGCCGCGGGCAGCGGACGTGAGAAGCTGGCGATCGATCTGCTCCTTCACAACGTCACCATCGCTCCAATCAGGAACTCGGCGCTGGTCGATGTTCAATATACCAGCAACTCGCCTGACCTCGCGGCCCAGATCGCAAATACCTGGGTCCAGCAGTTCGTGGCACAGAGCAACGATCGGCGCATGGCTTCGACCAGCGAGGCGCGTAAGTTCCTGGAAGGGCGCCTTGCGGACCTACGTATGCGGCTTCAGCAGTCCGAACGTGATGTCGTGACCTATGCCTCGCAGAACGGCATTGTCGCGCTGACTCGGACCCAGGGCATGGACGGCAAGACGCAGACCGAGCGCACGCTGGCGTCGGCCGATCTCGAAGCACTGAACACGGCACTGGCCCAGGCAATTTCGGACCGCATCGCAGCCGAAAGTCGCGCCAATGCGCCGGGGGCCCGCGGCACCAACGCGGATGCGATCAACAGCGCGGCACTTGCCCAACTGCGGCAGCGCCGCGCCGAAATTGCGGCCGAATATGCAAAATTGATGGTGCAGTTCGAACCGGGCTATCCCGCGGCACGTGCGCTGAACGAACAGATGAAAGCCCTTGATGCAAGCATTGCCCGAGAAGAAGGGCGCATCGCGAGCTCGCGGAGCAACGATTACCAGCAGGCACTTGCGCGAGAGCAGATACTTTCCGAACGTGTGACCCGCCTAAAGAACGATCTTGATCGTCAGCAGCGCGCCACCATTCAGTATAACATCTATCAGCGTGACGCCGACACGAATCGGCAGCTGTATGATGCACTGCTCCAGCGCTACAAGGAAATCGGCATCGCTGGTGTCGGTGCGGATAATATTGCGATCATTGACAGCGCAAAGGTCCCTGACCGGCCGTCGTCTCCCAAGCTGTTCCTGAACATGGGTATCGCCCTGCTGTGTGGTCTGGCACTAGCCGGCGTGGCGACTTTCGCGCTCGATCAGATCGATGAGGGGCTTCGTGATCCTGGCGATATCAATCGCCTGCTTCAGATCCCGCTGCTGGGAAGCGTACCGACGGTCAAGGAGGGCAAGCCGTTCGATTTGCTTTCCGATACCAAGTCCACATTAGCGGAAGCCTATCTCACGGTTCAATCCAATCTTGCCTTTTCAACCAGTCATGGTGTTCCACGCTCGTTCATCGTGACCAGCACGCGGCCAGCCGAAGGCAAGAGCACGACCAGCTATGCGATCGCGACCGTGTTGGGCCGGATCGGCAAGAAGGTGGTATTGATCGATGCGGACATGCGAAACCCTTCGATCCATCACATGCTCGGCATTGGCAACATCTCGGGGTTGAGCAACTTCCTGGCTGGTGACAATGACTGGGCTCCGCTGATCCATGGCGGTCAGGTTCGCGGTGTCGACATCATGCCCGCAGGGCCGATGCCTCCCAGTGCGGCCGAACTACTCAGCAGCGATCGCATGTCTATGCTGATCAACCGGCTGTTCGAGCGTTATGACCATGTCGTGATCGACTCCCCGCCGATCCTAGGGCTTGCCGACGCACCGCTGCTGGCACGCAGCGTCGAAGGATGTGTGCTCGTCATCGAGGCCGGTGGCGTTTCCGTTCGCGGCCTCAAGTCGTCGCTCGCGCGATTGGAGTCTGCCCACGCCCATATCTTTGGCGCGGTGCTTACCAAGATCAAGGAAGATCATTCCGGCTATGGTTACGGCTACAGCTACAATTACAGCTATGGTCAATCCAAGAGCTAGGCTGAGCCCGTTTGGTTAAAAATGAATATTGATGAAAAGGAACGACCGTCATGACGGTTGCTATCGTGCGAACGCATGGCGGATTGGGTAATCAGCTTTTCCAGGTCTTCTATGGCCGCCTTCTGGCGGAGCAGGAAGGTATCGAACGCCTCGTCCGAATCCATGATGCCCGCTACAAGCACGGCTTTCAGGGTTCGGAAATTTTCCAAGGGCTGAGCGATCAAACGGGGAGCCTGCGATCGGCCATTTCTGCCTTGCGCATTCCTAAGGTGCTGACCCGTCTGCTTCCAGGCTCGACGGAAGTCATCCGGTTGCCGGGCACGATCCTAATTGATGGATATTTTCAGCGCTCGGAAGATTATGCGCGCTTTCCCGAGCCGAAAGTGGCGGCAGGCATCGCGCGCATCCGGAACGAGTTCGGGATCATCCGCGGGCAGGGCAAGGGGCATCTGACCCATTTGCGACTTGGTGATTTCTTCACCACCGAGGCTGCGCAGGTCGCGCATCTGAACGATCGCCTCGACGCCATTCCCGCGGGCGGCGCGATCATCACCAACCGGGATGACCTTCTGACGAACGCGCTCGACAATCCCGTCTATCGCGATCGGTTCGAGCATATCGATACGAGCGACATTACGACGGAAGATCTAGTCCGGCTGATGGCGCGCTATGCCGTTCTTGATACCAACGACAGTACCCTCGCTTTCTGGGCTTCATTGCTCAGCGGTTCCGAACTTCACTTGAGTGAGGAACGGATCAAGCGTCTAATGGTCACGTTGCGGGCCGCGGACGCCGGATCGAACGCAATCGAGTCTAAGGGGATCTAGAGCGCTTCGCAGGGGTTTAGGCCGTGGTATGAATGAAAATCGACGCCAGGCACTGATCCTTGCCGCAACTCTTATCCCCTTGATGAGCCGCGCCGAAGCAGCTCCCCCGCAGGGCGGCGGAGAAAAGGCATCGTCCCAGGGAGATGAGGTAAGCGTCTGGGACTTCATGACACCGCAAAATATCGCGCGGTGCAAGACGTCTGACAATCCGCCGGACTGTACCGTAGCCTTTACTCGGGCGCAGCAGGTCAGCCATTTGGTCCGTGTTCCGCCGGGTTATTACAAGCTTTCAAACCTTCGTCTGTTGAATGGGCGGGCCTTGTGCGGAGCGGGCGAAAATGCCTCCTTTCTGATGCAGGCGGCACCGGACAAGCCGATCATCCGGTGTCTGTCGGATGAGACGACCGGGCAGATCAGCGGTGCACGAGTAGAGGGTTTTTCCCTTCAGGGGGCCAGCGATGCGACCATCGCGGCGGTGATTGTCGAAGCCTATGGTGGCTATGCCGTCTGGCGATCGCATTTTTCCTTTTACGCCAGCAAATGCTATTCCGCATTGGTCGTCCAGCCGAATGCGGACGGCACGAATGTCTTTCATTGCGACTTCCGGATAACGAGCGAAACGACGGCAGCCACGGCCGTCATGTTGCGCGGTGCCTATATCACCGCGAACCTGTTTCTCACCCAATGCTCCAGTTGGGCGACCGAGCTACATTGCGTCAATTCGCAATTCACAATCGTCGCGGATGGTTGTGTGATCAACCACGGTCAGATCTGTACGATCAATGCTGCCATCGAATATATATGGGCCTCACGCCCCCCATCTGCGATTTGCGTGCAGGATCGTGGTTTCAACAATGTCTATCTATCGCCAACCATCAATCTATATCCAAGCGATGTAAAGAAGATCCGCTATGCGCTTGGTGGATTTTCTAATACGACATTCATGAATCCTCAGATCATCGGCTTGGGACGGATCGCACATCCTTTCGCACCCACCGCCTTGCCTTGTGTCGTCATGGGCGGGCGCAGCAATGCATTGAACAAGATTGAGGCGATCTTTGACGGATCGGCCGACGATCGCGACCCTCGTCGTATAACCCTCTTGGGGAATTGCGCCGAGATAGCATCTTACGGCTCTTATCCCGGAGCCTGTGCGGTACAGCGCGAGCCGGTGGTGGCCGCCTTTACCTGCCGCGTGCGACCTGAGACCCAGGTGCTGATCCTGGAGCCATCTGCGGATCTTCTGGAAGGGCGTCTCGACCTGCTGGGCGCCAAGGCTGCAATACCGGATGGTTGGACGCTGGAGATCGCGACGACCCGGGTGCTCAGGCGACTGGCCTGGCCGGCTGGAACCGAGTGGGAAGGGGTACCCGGCACCTTGCGCCCCGGCTCACCGCTCAAAATCCTCTGGGTGAAAAGTGCTGGCCGCTGGATGGTGATTCAGTCTTAATCCCAGCCGTCACCGCTCCAGCATGACGTCAAAATATTGCCGACCAACAATGTCCCAGGTGTAACGACGGGATGCAATGTCCCGCATCGTGAGGCCCTCGGCATCGTCGAGGGGCCATTCGCTCGAATTGACGAGCGTCGCTAGCGTGGCCTCGCTGTCGAAATACCGGGCGCTGTTCTCAGTCGTATAGCGATTATAAACGCAATCATAGGCGAGGACCGGTTTTCCGAGGATCATCATTTCGACAAGCGATGGATTGGTCCCCCCCGCCGAGTGGCCATGGATATAAGCCGAGGCATGGTGGCGAAGGGCGTAGAGGGCCTTGGGTTCGTACACCGGATCAAGAATCTTGATGTTCGGCACACCGCGATACTGATCGGCCAACGATCGGCCATAAGCCGAGGACTGCCAATTGCCGACCGCGACCAACTTGCGCTCGGTCTTGGCGAAAGCGGCTAGGATGAGATGCACGTTATTTTCCGGCTCGATCCGGCACAGCATAAGCGAATAGGGCGAAGCGTCTGACCGGGCAGAGGCGTTGCCGGCTCCGAGCAGCGCATTATCACCGCCATAGGGGATTTCGATGGCCTTGGCGCCATAGGCTTCGGCCACATGATCGACGATGCCCCCATTATCGGCGATGACGGTATCCGCAAAGTGCACTGCCAATCGCTCCGAAAATTTGAGGAACAGAGAGGCAGCCCGAGACCATTTTTCGCGGCGCCATTCTAGACCATCGATGTTGACCACGAACTTGGCGCGTGAAAATAGCCTTGCCACGGGCAAAATGAGTGCGCCCGAGACTCCCAGAACCATGATGACGTCGGCGCGTTGGATTATCGCGCGAAAAATCGATATGGCGTCATAGATCACGCTCGAGATGCCATTGGCGTCGAGTGGAATGTAGCGCAGTTCCGCACCCTCGTAATGACTCGGCCGATCGGCATAGGCACGACTGCTGCAATAGACTGTCAGCGCGCCTGGCAAGGACTTGCGAGCGTGGTAGCGGACCAGATTCTCGACGAGCGTTTCGAAGCCACCATATTTTGCCGGAATGCCGACGCTTCCCACGATTGCAATGACAGGACGGTGGTTCCGGGCACCCGAAACGGGGTGCACGTCTTGGTCAGGGGTCATGCTGGCACCGCCTCTGTGCTGGATTGAACGGGGGACGGCTGGCCGTTGGAGAGCATGGTCGGCTTTTGCATGTAAAGATATCCGATCAACCACGCCGTTATAATCGTTATGCCGTGCAGCTCGGTTTTATTGAATAGCCCGGTGATGACGGTCGTCGACAGAAATATTGAAAGGACCACCCCGCGCAGCAGCCGATCGTAGAAATATCGTGGATTGATCTGGCCGGATCGACCCCAATTAATGAACTTCAATATGGAAACCGTGTAAATGACGATGCCAAGCAGGCCGTACTTGATAAGTACGTAATAAAAGCCATTATGAAGGATGGGGATGAATCGGTAGTTCATGCCCATGCCCATGTCCACCGATTGCCCGAGATCGACGGTTGCACCGGCACCACTGCCGAAAAACTTATGAATGATATCGGAATGATTGAATTTCAGCTGGGCGTTGTAAGCCTCGAAGCCGCGCCAGTTTAGAAGCATCTGACGAGCATCGAAACTATCTGTAAATAGCAGTTCCTCAATTGATCGCCGCCACTTTACGGTAATCGTCAGATCGCCGCCCGTATAGGCCGGGAGAAAGGGCCAAACCAAAAAGCCGATCACGACGGCCAAGACAACAGCAAAAATCGCGCGCCGCCAAGTTGCCAGAAGCCCCGCCCAGGTCGCGACGAGGCCCAGGGCGATGAGCACTGTGGTACGCGAGTTGCTGAGAATGATCGCAACGCCGATGAGCACCAGCGCTCCGATGATCGCGGGGAAATGGCGTCTATCGCTGTGACGAAGATGTTCAAGCAGGAAGGGGATTGCGACCACGCCCAGCAACGGAATTCGTGATGTGGCGGTTTGATCGCCCGTCATGGGGTCGGCAATCTCATAACCATAGCGCAGATAGAGTACGATCGACCACAAACTGGTCAATACCGCGAAAAGCACCAGGAAGCGCAGAGTCCGCTCACCATCTCTCGTCCGCATTCCGAGTTGGAAACCCAACACCAGACAAAGACAAAGCTTCGATATGTACCAGATGTCCTTGCCGATATCGTAACTTTCGTTACCCCTCGACATGGCGACTCCGTAGATCATCATAAAGAGGAAAGGGGCGGCCAGTTTAAACGCGTTGCGATTCACCTCACCAGGGGACAAAACTGCAAGGAGCAGGCAGAGCGCCGCGATGACGGCGGTAAATGGACCAGCTGGAAGCACATAACTCAGCAGCATGAGCGCAAACAGCGTCCATTCGACCGATAGTGACGTAGAACGTCCGCTTTGAAGCGTCGCCTTGTTATCAAGCATCATATCTTGCCGCCTTATGCGCGCTTGCCGATTTCTCGGGCAGGGACACCAGCATAGATGACGCGCGATCCATATTCGCCCCTGGTCACGAGTGCAGCTGCCGCCACGATCGCGTCGTCCCCCAGCGTCACACCGTCCAACACCGTGGCCTTTGCACCGAACCAGTTATTCTGCCCCAGAACGATTCCGCGGCCGTCGATACCCTGCTGACGTATCGGTACATCCAGGTTGGCCGTGACATGGTATTCGGGATGGATGGATACATAGGGTCCGACGATCGTGTAGTCGCCGATCGACAGCCCATATCCGCCACCGATATTGCAGTATGGGCCAAAAGAGACGTCATGCCCGATCGAGACGCCCGGACAGGTGAACATCGGCGAGCCCGAGCACCGCAAGATCGAAAAGTCGCCCAGCGAGAAATTGCGACCCAGCGACAATTTGATGCAGTGGCGCGCATCGACGAGTGCATGGGCGCCGATCTTGGCGCGACCCGTGAAGCGGATGTTGCGCAAACCATAGATCCGGGCACCGCGGTCCATGAAGACCAGACGCGGCTTTTGCAGGCGAACCAGAAAATAAAAGGTGCCGCGTAGAAGCATGATGACAAGATTGACGGCATGTCCCGGGTCGGCGCGAATGATGTGCCAGGTCCGGCTCATGGCTTTCGTTTCCAGGTCTCGATGACACGATCGTAAATCGCATTCCACCGTAGGGTGCGCTGTTGCCAGCTCGCTTGTTCGGCACAGGCCAGCGCACCTTGCGACAGCACTGCAAGATCGCTGCGATCGGCGATATAGGATGACAGAATCGCGGTCAGGCGCTGGGTCATTTCCGACACGCTGCCGGGCATGATCCGGACGCCGCACTTGTCACAAATGCTGTCGTGCATGCCACAGTGATCGAAGGCGACGGTGGGCACGCCCATGCCCATCGCCTCGAACAGGACGGTGGTGTGGGCCTCAGCCTGACTAGTCAGGACATGAAGATGCGCCTGCGCGAAGATCGCAAAGACGTCCTTGCGTGGAATCTTTCCATGCCAGCGGATGCGATCGTTTATGCCCAATTCGCGGGCCAATGCCTGCATCGGCTCCGCAAGAGGGCCTGAGCCGACCACATCCAGTGCCCATTGATCCGGTACGTCTGCCAGAGCACGCAGCAGGATGACGAGCGCCTTGCGGGTTTCGATCGTGCCGGCCCAGATCAGCCGCAATGGTCCATCTGATGGTGGGGTATGCGTCGTGGTCGGTGGAGTCGTCACGCCATTTTCGGGCATGATAATCGATTCCTTGCCATAGACCTTGCGGACGATGGTGGCATTTTCGACCGTATTGGTGACCAGGATATCGGTGTTGGCCAGAGCGCGGGCGAGACGAGGATTAACCCGAAATTGCAGGGCGTTTACCGTATTACGCGCTAGGGTTTTTAAACCCTCACTCAACCCCAGTCCGAAAAAGGCGCGCAGCGGGCGCAGATCCATCGCACCGATCGGCCCCCAGATATAGGGTCGGTCAAGCTTCCACAAATATCCAGGCTCGCGATATCCGATCGGGCAAAGATAATGGACGATATCAACCGACTTGCGATTCAATATTCCACGTGCGACCTTAAGGGCTTCGAGGTGCCAATAACGATAGGCCACATAAAAGCTGTATGGAAGAACGCTGGTACGATTGAGATGATTGGCAATCCGCGCGGCTTTGCTCGGCATGACGGGGACAAACTCAACCGGATATCGAAAATCGCTGGTATCGACCCCAGTCATCTCCTCGAAATCACCCATATGATCACCGGCCAGACCATAAAGGACGATCAGGCGATGATGTTGTGCCATATGGACGACATGGTTCCACCCGACAGCATATTCCGAGCCTCGGGTCGGAGATATGCTGTAGGCGAGGATCAGGATCGTTTTGGGCTGTTGCTCGGCCATCTGATCAACCAGGTGCCTTGTCTCTGTTCTTTATCTGGCGACGAATGCAGGCCAGTCGCTTGCGTGATGCTTTCGAGAGTAGGGAGGTGATCATCAGGGTCTGGAGGCGGACCGGGATCAGCCGTTTGACTTGTGTCACCCGCTCGTAATTGAGAAATCCGGCGGTTTCATATTCCATCGTGCTGTCAAAGCTCGAAGAAGATCCAAATGACTTGTGATGAATCGAGATATTTTCAAAATATACAGGACGAAGTCCTAGCTTTTGAACGCGACGTGACATTTCTGCCTCTTCGTAATACATGAAGAAGCTTTCATTGAACCCACCAACCTGCGAGAATAATAATTTCGATATGATGTAAAAAGAACCAACTGGGAAGATGCGCCCTATCCATTTCTTGTTATGTGGTGTCAGCGAGGAATACCAGCCGCGCAGGCTCCCGATGACAGTCTTGTATTCGGGGAGGACATCGAACGCATAAGCGCGGCCCTTGGAATCGATCTGGCGAACCGTTCCCCAGAGATGGGGGGGCGAGGCATGATCGATGGGATCGATCGCTTCTAGAAACTCGATGTCCGGATTGGCGAATATCAATGTCGAGCCGTTGGCGATGGCCGCGCCGGCATTGCAGGCCGGGCCAAATCCGCGATTTTCAGCTTCGACGACACGGACCGGAAAGCCTGCGTCCTTCAGCGGCTGGAACAGGTCCTCGATTTCCGGATGCCCAGAATTCTCGACAATGATGAACTCTACGGCCCCTCCCTTTCGTCCGGAACCGGACGACAGGAAGGTCTCCACATAGCGCGGGATATCCCGTGCCGAATTGTGCGTGACGGTAATGATCGACAGCGTCATGAGGCTATACGGCCTTGGAAAAGGGGGAGCATCTGCTCGGCAACCGTGACCCAGCGGTATGCGTGACGGACCTCTGGCGCGCGCGCCCTAGCCTGAATTCGTTGGGCAGGCAAATCCGCCACCACGGTGCGGATAGCCCGCACGAAATCCTGGAAACTGTCGCTCTGGAACGCCGCGCCGATATAGCTGTGGCGCAGGTCGCTTAACGCAGTGTTATCGGCGACGACGCACGGCACGCCCAGTGCCGCGGCCTCAATGATCGGTATGCCGAACCCTTCGCATTCCGATGGAAACAGGAAGATATCGGTATCGCGGTAAAGGTCGTGCAGTTGCTCGTCGCTGATGCCGGATATCAGGCGGACGGTGGCCCCTGCGGGGGAGGGGGCTGCTGCCTGTGCCTCGATTTCTGCTGCATAGGATCCGCTTCGCGAACCGACCAGGGTCAGTTCGACATGCATGCCCACCTGCGCGAGAACGTGCGTCGCGCGGATGCACCAGTCCTGACGCTTGCGACGCTCCAATCTCGAGACATATAGCAGCTTCAGCGGTCGCCCGAGAGGCTCGAGCGCCTTGTGGCTGAGCTCACCGACCTCGCCAACCGCGTTGGGAATGACGGTGATCGACGACGCGTCGACCTGGAAATGATGCGCAATGCGTTCCCGCGAATAGTCGGAAACGGTCGCAACCAAATCGCTATGCCGGGCGGCCCAGCCGAAAAGCAAGCGTCGCACGAACCTGTACTTCCAAGAAAACAGGCCAGGATAGTCCAGAAACAGCACGTCGTGGATGACCGAGATGGTCCGGGCGCGGGCGAAAAAGGGGCGGACATATTGGCTGACGACCACGTCCGCGCAGGTCGCCTTGATCGCGCGAGGCAGAGCGATGGCGTTGCGGGCCAGGAAGCCCCCCCTCATCGGGACGTAGATGAAGGGGACGGTCAGAAAGCGCTCGATCGCTGAGCGGTCATGGGCCGCACAATAGATTTCGACGGGGTCGCTCCCCGTCCGCTGGATGGCATCGGGCAGCGCATTGATGATGGCGGCCAGAAAAGTGGTGGTGCCCTGCGGTCCCGCGTCGAACGTATGGCAGTCGAACAAGACGCGAATTGTGGCCTGTCCTTGCGATGGCGTTGAAAATGGCATGTCAACGCACCCTGCTGTCGGAGGGAAGCGGTGACAGCGATACGCTATTCAGGCGGATCGCCGCGTCGGTTGCACCATCCGTAGGCGCCAGCATAAAGCTCAGACGGAGGGCTGAGCAGTTGGCGGGAATGGCGATCCGCGAACGGCTGCGTTCGTTGGTGCCGGGGGCAACCTCGACGGCCAGGAGCTGGGTAGTTTCCTTGCCGTTGACGCAAAGTACCTGCCAGGTTCCTCGTGCAGGATGCGCATCATCCGGGAAAGACACGGATTGGGAAAAGTCGTAAGATCCGGAACGGGCGGGTGTTACGCGATATAAGGCAACCTTCGCGGTGGAAGAGGATGTCGAGATATTCACCGTGTTCTGCGAATCCAGCGCGGTCACGATATCGGCATCATTGATCGGCGTCCATGTCAGCGGATGGAGGTTTTCCATCCAGCTTTCCTGACTGAAACCGACATTCCTGATCGCCGCGGGCGTCATTCCGCCGATGCGGGACGCAAGCCGCTGCGCCTGGGGTAACTGGCCCTGATCGACAAGGCGGCCCATCGCGATCGTTGCGGCCGGCTGATAGACGGCGGAAAGTTGACCCGCGCCGTTGGCTTTCTCAATGGTTTCGATCACCCCGTCGAGGGCGGATGAATGGCTCGCCGCATAAGTCAGGAAGACTCCGTTCCACGGGCGCCGTTGCAGATAGGGGACCAGGGCGTTGCGCACTTGGGGCGTACCTAGCGCTTCGCTCAGGACCGGCATTAGCATCTGCCTGGACTCGTCCGATGAGGATAGGGCTCTGTCGTAGTGCCGCAGAGCCTGCTCGATCCTACCGTTTCCGACCGCATCCTCGATCAGCCAGATCTGCGTCAGGGTGTCGCGCCGCGATACCTGCTCGCCCAGCGTCATCACCGGGCGCAAATGCGGAATCGACTGGTCCGGGAGGTTGAAGGCATAGATCCGTAAAGCCTGCGCAGTGAGGGGATTGTCTCGCAAAGCCGCCCTTGCTCGCGCAAGCCAGTAAGGACTGGGCTTCAGCGTATCGCCCTTTTCGGTCACGACATTATTGTAGGCGCTGCTCAAGATGGCGGCATTGCCGGGCGCGATGCTATTGACCAGTGATGGCATCGAATAAGCGAGCGTTCCCGTCGCCGCCTGTCGCGCAGCCGCGGTTGCCAGCATCGCCCCCGCGACGACGAACCCGGCAAGACGGAGCCACGATGTCGGTGACGCAATCTTCATTATTTTGCACCCGTTCCGGTGAGGACGATCTTGACCGTTTGAAGTGTAATGATGACGTCAAGCCAGAATGAGAAATTCTTAACGTAATAGAAGTCGAGGTGAAGTTTGGATCTGATGTCTTCCAACTCCGCGACATGACCCTGCTTGACCTGGGCCCATCCGGTCAATCCGGGCCGAATAATATGCCGATAGTGGTAAAAGGGAATTTCTTTCTCGTACCATGCAGAGAGTTGCTCTGCCTCGGGCCGTGGACCAATAAAACTCATTTCGCCCAGAAAAATATTGATAAGCTGAGGAAGTTCGTCAAGACGAGTGCGTCGTAAAAAGCGCCCAACGCGTGTGATGCGGGGGTCGTTTTCAGTTGTCATGGCGCTGCGAAGTGACGCTTGATTATCGGGAGACTGAAAAGGCTGGGGGATCATTGTCCGGAATTTATAAATCTTGAACGGACGAGCGCGATATCCCATTCTTTGCTGAAAGAATAAGGCGCCACCTTCCGAATCTACGCGAATAAGAATATAAATGATCACAAGAAGAGGTGATAATATTATCAGGAGTAGTAGAGCGACAATCCTATCGGTCAATGACTTGAGTTGCAGATATATATCGTTCGGATTGAGCGAGCCCAGGGTGTTTTCGGAAAGATGCGAAATCTCGACCCGACCGGTCAACTGCTCGATAACATCGGGAGCGTGATAGATAGGCACGCCGGCAAGTGCATATTTTGCAATGCAGGAATCGCATTCCCGATTATGATCGGCGCGAAGGTCAACAACAACCCCGTGAATATCAGAAGAAATGCTCTTGGAGATATCCAGAGATATCCAGTGTATATTTGGCATAAGTGGTAAAAATTCCGCGCGTCCGCCACTAATGACGCCAAAAGTACTCTTCCGCTTTCCAAGGAAAAATACTTGAATAGCGGTCGATATGACGACCGAGGCTATGGCGCTGGTTAGAAGCTGGAGGCGACTATAATCAAATCGAAGCATCAACATGCATGCGGCTATTATACCATAGCTAAACATCAGGCAGAGCAAAAGATATCCACCGGAGGCGGCGCTTGGGAAAATATTGAGCTGGCGAAAGCTTAAATATGCTATAAATATGGCAAGAGATGCTGCGATAGCGGTAACACTTTGAAGGTTTGCTATGGAGCCTCCATTTAACTTCCAAGAAAAAGCTGCCAATGGTAGAATAATGCCAAATATGAAGAGCATTAATATCTCTGCCATAATAAGCTTTGCCGAATTTGACCGCTGCTTTGCAACAGAATTGAACGCACCCATGATTGCTAATTCTACCTTTGGCAATCTGAACTATTTTGGCATTTTAAAGCGTTGCAATTGATCGATTTTGCACGCGCTGGCGATGGCATTATGTATTCACGGTTTCTACGTGCAGATCTCTGACATGCGGAACCGCCAATCTCTGGTTTTCTTGTCCGTTGTGGCTAATATAACATAGTCTTGAGGCTTATATAGCGCCTGCATCAATTGGCAAGGATGACGGCCTGATGCCCAACCATGGAAGCGTCTGATCTGCCGCCGCCGAGTGGACCGATTGGTTTGTTAGTGGATTAAGCTCATCGCCGCCATATCCGGGTGGAGGTGGAGCGAAGCGGAACCGGAGGCCGGATATGGCGATGTCGCCGTTTCCGGGGCCGGCGGTCGGTAGCCCAGGCTGCTGTGAGGGCGAACGGTGTTGTAGTGCCGCCGCCAGGCCTCGATCAGCACCCTGGCCTCGGCGAGGCTGTAGAAGATCTCGCCGTTGAGCAGTTCGTCGCGAAGCGACCCGTTGAAGCTTTCGTTATAGCCATTCTCCCATGGTGATCCCGGCGTGATGTAGAGCGTCTTTACGCCGATCTGCCCCAGCCATTTCTGGACGGCAGTCGCGATGAATTCGCTGCCATTGTCGGACCGTATATGTGCTGGCGGGCCGCGCAGGACGTACAGGTCGGCCAGGGCCGCCAGAACATCCTCGTGCCTGAGTTGCCGCGCAACGATGAGCGCCAGGCATTCCGGTCGTGTCCGTCAATGTGGTGTAATTTCGGTCGTGGCCCCGGGGCGCATCGTTCAGGCGGCCTTGGGTGTAATCTGTAGCGGCGTCACCTCCTCGATCTGTGGTGTGGCGAGAGCGGCCATTCCCTCGATCTGCATGTAGCGGCTCTGGAGCTGGTACTCGTCGTTCTGTT
>NZ_JAVSCQ010000042.1:0-19906 GCF_040560405.1 Facivitalis istanbulensis | reverse complement strand
CCATCGCGATTGGTCATGTACCGCAGTCGAGACGATCGCCCGTGAGCACCGTAAGGCAATTGAGCGCAAGATCGCCGACCTATCAGCGCTTGATCACGAGTTGGCCCAAATCATTGAGAAATGCGGGGTTACAGTCAAGAAGTCAGGACCGGCAGCCCATGAGCGCAGAGTTAACCGCGTCGACCTCGACGCCCATTGAGCGGGATGCTCGGTTGGTGAATGCCAAGGATCATCATCACGTCGCGCCGGGCGATATCGCGATCGGCGTGATCCTGGGGCGCACGTCGGAATTTTTCGATTTCTTCGTCTACGCGATCGCGTCGGTGCTGGTCTTCCCGTCGCTGATCTTTCCCTATGTCGATGCGTTGACCGGCACGATCTACTCCTTCGCGCTCTTCGCGCTGGCGTTCATCGCGCGGCCGATCGGCACCTTCATCTTCATGGCCATCGACCGGAATCTGGGTCGCGGCGTCAAGCTGACCGTCGCGCTGTTCCTGCTCGGTGGCTCGACCATGGCCATCGCCTTCCTGCCCGGCTACGCGCAGATCGGCACGTCGGCCGCGGTCCTGCTCGGCTTCTTCCGTGTCTGCCAGGGCCTCGCGCTGGGCGGTGCCTGGGACGGCCTGCCCTCGCTGCTGTCGCTGAACGCGCCGGAGCGTCGGCGCGGCTGGTATGCGATGATCCCGCAGTTGGGTGCGCCGCTCGGCCTGCTGGTCGCCAACGGCCTGTTCGCCTTCTTCATGACCACGCTGAGCCCGGCCGACTTCCTCGACTGGGGCTGGCGCTATCCGTTCTTCGTGGCCTTCGCGATCAACGTCGTCGCGCTCTTCGCCCGGCTGCGGATCGTCGCCACGCCGGAGTTCCAGCGCCTGTTCGAGAGCCGCGAGCTTCAGCCCGCGCCGGTCGGCGAAACGCTGTCGACCGAAGGCCGCACGGTCATCCTGGGGGCCTTCGCACCACTCGCCAGCTTTGCGATGTTCCACATCGTCTCGGTGTTCCCGCTGTCCTGGGTCGTATTGTTCAACCAGGATGCGCCGCAGGGCTTCATGGCCATTGAAATGGTCGGCTGCGTCGTCGGCTTCTTCGCCATCCTGGCCTCCGGCAAGATCGCCGACCGGATCGGTCGCCGGACCTTGCTGGGCGTCTCGGCCGCGCTGATCTCCGCCTTTGCCGGCTTCGGGCCGCAGTTGCTCGAACAGGGCAGGACCGGCCAGACCATCTATATCCTTGTCGGCTTCCTGCTGCTCGGCCTTGGCTTTGGCCAGTCCTCGGGTGCGATCAATTCGGGCTTCTCGCCCCTGCGCCGCTACACCGGTGCCGCGATCACCTCGGATCTTGCCTGGCTGATCGGTGCCGGTTTCGCGCCGCTGGCCGCGCTGCTGCTGGCAAGCCATTTCGGCCTGTTGTCGGTCGGTGCCTATCTCTTGTCGGGCGCAGTCGCGACGCTGGCGGCTCTGGGCATTAGCAAGGAACTGGCCAAGCGTTCGGTGTGACAGCCTTTCCCTGACACCAGACATGATGGCCGGTGGGGCGACCCATCGGCCATTTTGTTTTGGTGAAGAGGCTTCCTACATTGTCACGAAATACGGATATCAGGATTGGAGGGCGCATGAAGACGATGGGACGAGCATTGGCAGGGGCCGTGGCGGCATGGGCCGCATTCGGCGCTGCGACGATGGCGGACGCGCGCGCACCAGCGGGAACCTGGGCCAATCCATCGAACAGCGTCCAGGTCCGTTTCGGCCCGTGCGATCGTAGGCAGGATGCCGACCTGATGTGCGGCACCGTCGTCTGGGCCAACGAAAAAGCCAAGGCCGATGCCGCGCGCGGCGGATCGTCCACGCTCGTCGGCACGCGGCTGTTCACCGATTTCGAGGAGTTGGAAACCGGCCGCTGGGCAGGAACGGTCTTCATCCCGGATATCGGTCGCGAGGTCAAAGGCACGATCACCCAGGTCGATGCACGGACGCTGGTCGGCGAGGGCTGCCTGCTCGGGCGGCTGGGCTGCCGCGAGCAGCGCTGGCACCGCGTCAAATAACGCAGGCGCCGCAGGGAACCCGAAGCTCTCCTGCGGCGTACCCGCTCCGAACAGGAAACGGGATGGGATCACCATGGCGGACGATGCGTTGACGGTCATCCAGGATACGCTTGAAGACAATGCGGCGGAACGGCAGGTCGAATTTGTGGCCGAGATGGACGGCGAGGAGTATCAGTTCGCGGTACAATATGACCTGCTCGAAGCGTTGAGCGGCGATGTACCCGACGGCGATGCGATCGAAATGTTCGATCGCTATTCGGACGATATCCTGGAGGCGGCGCTCACTGCATTGGGCCGCGACATGAAGCAGTCGCTGGTGGTGGTGAGCGAGAACGATCTCGATTAGCCCCCGCTGCAATATAGGTGGTCGATCTGCTGCGCGAGTTCCGTAAGGGTGTAGGGCTTGCGCAACAAGGCGAAGCCATGGCTGCCTTCATCGGCGATGATCTGGCTGTATCCGCTGGTCAGCAGAATGCGCAATTGGGGATAAAGCCGCGCGATCTCATGCGCGAAGTCGATCCCCGACTGGCCCGGCATCATCACATCGGAAAAGACTAGGTCGAACCGCTCGACCCCGGCTTTCAGTTCCTCCATCGCCGCCGCGGCATTGACCGCCACGACGGTGCGACAACCCAGCGTCCGGAGCGCTTCGACGGCGAACTGCCCGACCTCGACATTGTCCTCGACGACCAGGACACAGCATTCGGCCCGCTGCTTGCTCCGCTCGCCTCCCGATGCGGTGTGCGGCATGGGCAGGCCATGGACCTTGGGCAGGATGAGGGTGAACGTCGCCCCCTGCCCGGGCTCGCTTCGCACCGTTACATTGCCCCCCGACTGGCGCGCGAAGCCGAACACCTGGCTGAGACCCAGTCCGGTTCCCGCACCGAGCTTCTTGGTGGTGAAGAACGGCTCGAAAATCTGCTCCAGCCGTTCCGGGGGAATGCCCTCGCCGCTGTCCGCGATCGCAATACAGATCTGCTCCCCGCCCTGCGCCTCCTCTGACCAGACACGGATGGTCAGTTCACCCCTGCCCGCCATCGCGTCACGGGCGTTGACCGCCATGTTGACCACCGCCGTATCGAGCTGGCTGCGATCGACATGAGCGTGGCACGGCTGATCCGGCAGATGGATCGCGAGCGCGATGCCAGGACCGCACAAGGTCGCGATCATATCCGTCAGCGAGAGCAGGCTGGCCCCCACATCGACGATCTCGGGCGTCAAGGGTTGCCGCCGCGCAAAGGCGAGCAGTTGTGCGGTCAGCTTGGCTGCGCGATCCGCCGCATCGGCGATCGCATCGATCTGACGCTGGCGGCGCTCGGCCGGAAACTCGGCGCGGCGCAGCAGGTCGATCGACCCGCGGATGACGGTGAGCAGATTGTTGAAATCATGCGCGACGCTCCCCGTGAGCTGGCCGATCGCCTCGAGCTTCTGCGCCTGCCGGAGTTGCTCCTCGGTCTGGCGCAGCGCCTCCTGCGCCGCCTTTTGCTGGGTGATCTGGCGACCGACCGCAAAGACCTCGCCACTGCGCGCGGCGCCGACCCAGGCCACCCATTCGAAATGGCCATCGGCATGGCGCATTCTCACCTCGACCCGTGGCGTCCGGCCGGACAAGGATTGCGCCATCGCATCACGCGCGGCCGCGACGTCGTCGTCATGGACGAACGCCATGACCGACCGTCCGATCAAGCGCGCATCGGAATAGCCGAGAATCCGGGCCCAGGCGGGATTGACTCGCATGATCGTCTCATCGTCCGCCATCACGGCGAGGAGGTCGGGCGAGACGTCCCACATCCGATCGCGCTCGGCGGTGCGTTCGATGACACGCTGTTCCAACGTGACGTTCAGCGCCCGCAACTCGTCGAGCGCCAGCGACAATTGCTGCTGGCTCTCGCGCAAGGCCGCGTCCGCAAGGACACGCGCCGTCGTCTCGTTCGTGAAGATGAAGAGGCCGGCCACCTTCCCCTTGGCGTTCAGGACGCGAGAGTAGGAAAAGCTCCAGAATGTATTCGCCTCGCCCCGATCGGTGTCGAGTTTCCACGGCAGATCCACAAAGCGTTGCGTCCGCCCCGCCAGAGCATCGTCGATGATCGGCTTGGCCTGCTCCAGCGCGTCGGCCCAGACTTCATCGAACCGCGTTCCCATCGCCCAGGGCAGACGTGGACCGAGCAGCGGGAAATAGGTCTCGTTGAAGAAGAAATGCAGCTCCGGGCCCCAGGCGAGAATCATCGATTCCGGCGAATTGAGGACCAGGCTGAGCGCAACCCGGAAATCGTCCGGCCACGTCTCGGGCGGCCCCATGGCATGCCCCGTCCAGTCCCGCGCCAAGATCAGATCGGTCGCCGCGCCGCCTCCCGCCAGGAACGCCAATTGCGAATTGAGGAGATCGGAGGCCATCACCACGCTGCTAGCAAGGACGAACCCGCAGCGCCACCGTACTTCGCCCCGAACGAATGCCTGTCATTGGCCCCTTCGACCAGCATCGCCGGATCTTTGTGGCTGGAAGACTGGTTAGTCCTGCTCGGTCGGTCTGACGCCCCCATGGTCGAGAGCGCCCGACGACTGGCGATTTACTCAATTCATTTTCCGAATAGCCGGTCACATCTCCTACCGACATCCGCCATGTCAAAGGCTCGCCGGGCGACACGGGCCCCCGACACAAAGGCGTATTCGCCAGCTTGACGCGCAAGATGCTGTCAACGTCAAGCCGTCCATCGCACGTTGATTCCGATTAAGCCGATTTTCGGGGAGCGGAACCCTGTGTCCGATCGTTACGCTCGCACACCCAAAAGGACCGGAGCAGACGGTGAACGATCGGGAAGACCAATTGCGCGTCCGCGCTTACCATATCTGGCAGGCCGAAGGCTGTCCCCAGGGCCGCGATCGCAATCACTGGGAAATGGCCGAGCGCGAGTTGGACGAAGCGACTGCCGACTCCGGGCCGACGAACACGGCGGATCCCACGCCCAAACGCAAATCCGTCTCGCCGCGCAGAGGGACCATCGCCATCCCGACCGAAAGCGCGGCCAAGGCCAGACCTCGCAAGCCGCGTGCCGCCAAGTCAAACTGATAGCGGATACCGGTGAATCACCGGGCCATTTGCCCCCATCGACCATCGATCGCACCGTTTCACCGATATGCGTCGGAGACCCGATTTGACTGCTTTGCCTGACCGGATTCTCGCCGGATCGCCCTACCCGCTAGGTGCGACCTTCGACGGCGAGGGGGTGAATTTCGCCATCTTCTCGGCCAATGCCGATCGGATCGAACTCTGTATCTTCGACCCCAAGGGCCGGCGCGAGTTGACGCGTTACACCCTGCCCGAATGCACCGATGAGGTGTGGCACGGCTATCTGCCGGATGTCGGGCCGGGGATGCTCTATGGCTACCGCGCTCACGGGCCCTATGAACCGGAGGCGGGGCATCGTTTCAATCCGAACAAGTTGCTGCTCGACCCCTATGCCCGCAAGCTGTTCGGCGAAATCCGATGGACCGACGCGCTGCATGGCTATCAGATCCGATCCAGAAAGGAGGATCTGAGCTTCGACAGGCGTGACAGCGCCGCCGCCATGCCCAAGGCGGTCGTGGTCGACGATCATTTCGACTGGTCGCGGGACGTGAAGCCCCACACGCCATGGTCGGAAACGGTGATTTATGAGGCGCATGTCAAAGGGCTGACCAAGCTGATGGAGCTTGTTCCGCCACGTGAGCGCGGAACCTATGCGGCGCTCGGCCATCCCGCGGTCATCAAGCATCTCAAGCGGATCGGCGTCACCGCGATCGAATTGCTGCCGATCCACAGCTTCACCCAGGATCGTTTCCTCCAGGAAAAGGGCCTGCGCAACTATTGGGGCTACAACACCCTCGGCTTTTTCGCCCCTGAGCAAGCGTATTTTGCCAGTGACACGCAGGACGAACTCCGCCGCGCGGTCCACAGGCTGCACAAGGCGGGGATCGAGGTGATCCTCGACGTCGTCTACAACCATACCTGCGAAGGATCCGAAAAGGGGCCGACCCTGTCATGGCGCGGGCTGGACAATGCCAGCTATTATCGATTGGTCCAGGATCGGCCGCGCTACACGATCAATGACACCGGCACCGGCAACACGCTGAACCTGTCGCAGGCGCGGGTCATACAGATGGTGGTGGATTCGCTGCGTTACTGGGCGACGAGTTTCGGCGTGGACGGGTTCCGCTTCGATCTCGGGCTGACGCTGGGGCGCGAGGCGGACGGCTTCGATCCCGGATCGGCCTTTTTCGATGTGCTCCGACAGGACCCGGTGCTGGGCCGATTGAAGCTGCTGACCGAGCCCTGGGATGTCGGCCCGGGCGGATATCAGCTCGGCAATTTCCCGCCGGGCTTTTCGGAATGGAACGACAAATACCGCGACACGGTGCGCAAATTCTGGCGCGGCGATCCTGGCCAGCGGGGCGAACTGGCGGCGCGCCTGTCGGGATCGGGCGATCTGTTCGACCGCCGGGCCCGTCGCCCCTGGGCCAGTCTGAATATGCTGGCCGCGCATGACGGCTTCACGCTGGCCGATACCGTCATGTACGAGGAGCGCCACAATGAGGCCAATCAAGAGGACAATCGCGACGGTCATTCCGAAAATTACGCGCGCAACTGGGGTGCCGAAGGACCGACCGACGATGAGAGCATCAACGCGGCGCGCGGCCGTGTCATGCGTTCGATGATGACCACCCTGATGGCCTCGCTCGGCACGCCCATGATTGTCGCGGGTGACGAATTCGGCCGGACCCAGCGCGGCAACAACAATGCCTATTGCCAGGACAACGCCATCAGCTGGCTCGACTGGAAGGCCGCAGCCCTGCCCGAAGGCGAGACGATGATTGCCTTTACCGCGCGACTGGCCGAATTGCGCCGCCGTTTTACCGTCCTGCGTGCGCCGCAATTCCTCTATGGGCAGGATACGCCCGGGCAGGGCATCAACGATATCGAATGGTGGGACGAACGTGGCGAACGATTGACGCCGGAGGATTGGGACAATCCCGAAGGCCGCGCGCTGATGATGCGCCGGGCCAGCGCGACCGATGACGGCGGCGTGGAGGCGGTTTCGCTGCTGCTCAACGGTTCGGCCGACCCGATCACCTTCACCCTGCCCCCACCCCATGCGGCGCGCATCGTCCTGATCGACAGCGCCAGGCCCGACCAGGGTGAAATCGAGATCGGGGACAGCTATGAGGTCGCCCCGCAAGGCGCGGTACTGATCACCTGGCGGGATTCGATATCGGCATGAGCCATTGGGGTCCCGAACCGCTCGCCGATGGGCGGGTTCGCTTTCATCTCTGGGCACCGGACCGCGCCGCGGTGGCGCTGGAGATTGAGGGACAGCCCCCGCTCGCCATGTGCCCCGGCACCGAAGGCTGGTTCGCAGTGGTGGTTGAGGCGGAACCGGGCACGCGTTACCGCTTCCGCCTCGGCGAGGATCTGGTGGTTCCAGACCCGGCGTCGCGCGCGCAATCCGGCGGAGTTCATGGCTGGAGCCTGGTCGCCGACCCAGCCTTTGCCTGGCGGACGAATGATTGGCGCGGCCGCCCCTGGGAAGAGATGGCGATCCTGGAGGTCCATGCGGGCACATTGGGTGGCTTTGCTGGCGTGCGCGAGCGACTGGGTGCCATCGCCGCGTCGGGGATCACGGCGATCGAACTGATGCCGGTCAACGCGTTCGGCGGTGCGCGCAACTGGGGCTATGATGGCGTGCTGCCCTATGCCGTGGCCGAACCCTATGGATCGCCCGCCGATCTGAAAGCCTTGGTGGATACCGCGCACGGCATGGGCCTGTCGGTCCTTCTGGACGTGGTGTATAATCATTTCGGTCCAGACGGGAATTACCTCCACGCCTATGCGGCGGCCTTTTCCCATAGGGACATGGATACGCCCTGGGGCGGGGCCATCGCGGTCGATGCCGAACCCGTGCATCGCTTCTTCGTCGATAATGCGCTGATGTGGCTGCGAGACTATCGGATCGACGGGCTGCGCTTCGATGCGGTCCATGCCATCGCCGATGACGATTTCCTCGATCGAATGGCGGCGGAGATCCGCGCGGCACTGCCCGGACGGCATGTCCATCTGGTGCTGGAAAATGAGAGGAACGACGCCGACCGGCTGGGCACGGATCGCTATGACGCGCAGTGGAATGACGATTTCCACAATGTGCTTCATGTCCTGCTGACCGGCGAGACGGCCGGCTATTATGGCAATTTCGCCGATCGCCCGGCCGAAGGGCTGGCCCGCTGCCTGAAGGACGGGTTCATCTATCAGGGGCAGGGATCGCCGGGGCATGACGGCCGCGCGCGCGGCACGCCTTCCGCCCATCTGCCCAGCACCGCCTTCGTCGCGTTCCTCCAGAACCATGACCAGATCGGCAATCGCGCCATGGGCGAGCGTCTGATCCACCTGACCGATCCCGATCGATTGCGCGCGGCCACCGCGCTTTTGCTGCTCTGCCCGCAGATCCCGCTCCTGTTCATGGGCGAGGAGGAGGGGAGCGATAGTCCCTTCCTGTTCTTCACCGATTTTCACGATGAACTGGCCGATGCGGTCCGCGAAGGCCGGCGGAGGGAATTCGCGAAATTCGATGCCTTCGCCGATGAGGCCATACGGGCGCGCATCCCCGATCCCAATGCGCATTCCACCTTCCAGGCTTCGATTCCCCGTCCCGGCCCCGACGCCGGGATGTGGCGGGCGCTGTACCGCGAATTGCTGGCGCTGCGGCAAGCCGATCTATGCCCACGCCTGCGCGGCACGATGGGGATCTCGGCGGAGGCGATCGGCGACAAGGCGGTGAAGGCACGCTGGCGAATGGGCGATGGTACCATGCTGACCATCATGCTCGATCTGGACGCGTGTCCCGCCTCGCTGCCGCGGGAGGAGGGCACTCTGCTCTACCGCGATGGCGATCGTTTCGCGGCCTGGATCTCGACGTGAACGACCTTCGCGATCGCGCACGCCGCGCCGGGCTCAGCCGTGAATGGCGCGATGCGCAGGGGCGCGACCAGATCGTCGCCGACGATGCGCTAGACGCCATATTGAACTGTCTGGACTGCGATACCGGCCCAACGACGTTCCTGTCCGGCGATCAGGGGCAGGCCGTTCCCTTGCCCGGGGGCTGGCAGCCCGGCGCAGCGCTGCTGACGACCGAGCAGGGCGAAACCCGGTCGGTCACGATCACCCTCGGCGATGGCGCCACGATCCTGCCCCCGCAATGGGATATCGGCTATCATCGGCTGGAGCAGGGCGCGTGCGCGCTGACGGTGGCCATTGCGCCGCGATGCTGCCCGCCCCTCCCCACGATCCCATCATGGGGTGGCGCGGTCCAGATCCCCTCATTGCGGGATCAGGGCAAGGCCTATGGCGATTTCGACAGCCTTGCGCGCGCCGCACACGTGCTGGGCCGCGCGGGGGCCGCCGCCTTGGCGATCAGCCCGGTTCATGCGCTCTTCCCGGCGGACGCATCGCGGTTCAGCCCCTATGCGCCGTCCAGCCGCCATTTCCGCAATATCTGGCTCGCATCGGCAGGCGCGCCGACCTGCGCGGAGGATGCACTGATCGACTGGCGCGTGGCAGCACCGGACCGGATGCGCGACCTTCGGACCGCCTTCGACACCCTGCCGCCACAGGATCGCACGCGCTTTGCCACATGGCGAGACCAGCAGGGGGAGCCGCTTCAGGTCCAGTCGGTCTTCGATGCCCTTCATGGCTATTTCTTCACCCGCGACGGTGCACAGGGCTGGCAAGCCTGGCCCGAAGCGTATCACGATCCCAATGGGGTGGCCGTCGCGCGTTTCGCCGCCGATCATCGTGACGCGATCGCCTTCTACGCCTTTGCCCAGTGGCGTGCGGATCACGGCCTGGCCACGGCCTCCGCTGCAGCGGAAAGCGCGGGCATGGCGATCGGCCTGATCGCGGACATGGCGATCGGCGTGGCGGGGGACGGCGCGCATGGCTGGAGCCGCCCGCAGGATTTGCTGAACGGCCTGTCGATCGGCGCGCCACCGGATCCGCTGGGACCGGACGGACAGAATTGGGGGATTGCCGCGCTATCCCCATTCGCGCTTCGGCGGCAGGGATTTGGTCCCTTCATCGCCATGCTCCGCGCGGTCCTGGCGCATGCGGGGGGGATCAGGATCGACCATGCTCTCGGGCTATATCGCTTATGGGTCATTCCCGAAGGCGCATCGGCCGACCAGGGCGCGTATCTGTCCATGCCGTTCACCGACCTGCTGCGCATCCTGAAGATCGAGGCGCAGCGGGCGCGGGGCGGGCGGGGAGCGATCGTGATCGGCGAGGATCTGGGCACCGTGCCCCCCGGCTTTCGCGATGTGATGGCCGATGCCGGCCTATACGGGATGCGGGTCTTGCCGTTCGAGCGCAATCAGCAAGGCGCCTTCATCCCACCCCGACAATGGGACCCACGGGCAATCGCGATGACCGCGACGCACGACATCCCGACGCTCGCGGGCTGGTGGACCGAACGCGACCTGGAATGGCGCGCGCAAATCGCGGGTCGCGCCGTGACCGACGCCGAACGCCGGACGCGAGCCGATGAGCGCACCGCGCTATGGCAGGCGATCGGCGATGGCGCACCCGCGCCAGACGATGCGTCCACCATGGTCGATGCCGCCATCGCGGCGACTGCTTCCGCCCCCTGTCCGCTGGTCCTCGTACCGATGGAGGATTTGCTCGGCCTGGAAGAACAGCCCAATCTGCCCGGCACGATCGACGAACACCCCAATTGGCGACGCAGGCTGCCGGAGGAGACCGACATCCTGCTGGCCGACTCCCGCGTTGCCAGCCGGATCGCGACGCTCAACGCTCGCGGAGCCCTTTGCCCCGAAAGGACGCCGCGATGACGCCCCGCGCCACCTATCGCTTCCAGTTTCACAAGGACTTCCCCTTCGCCAGCGCCGAGGCGCTGCTGCCCTATCTCGACCGGTTAGGGATCAGCCATATCTATGCGTCGCCCATCACCGTGGCGGCTGCAGGGTCGCCGCATGGCTATGACGTGATCGACCCGACCCGCATCAACCCCGAACTCGGGGGCGAGGATGGCTTTCGCTCGCTCGCCGCTGCGGCACGGGCGCGCGGAATGGGCGTCATCATCGACATCGTGCCCAACCATATGGGCGTGGCGGGTGGCGGCAATCGCTGGTGGAACGATGTGCTGATGCATGGGCAGGCCAGCGCCTATGCCCCTTTCTTCGACATCGACTGGTCCTCCCCGCTGATCCTGCCCGTCCTCGGCGATCCGCTGTCCAAGGCGCTGGCGGACGGCCAGATCTCGGTAAAGCGGAATGGCGCGCGCGCGGAAATCATCGTCCATGGCGCGCATCGGCTGCCGATCCGCGAGGAGGATCAGGACGTCGCCGACACCCTGCACTTGCCCGAACTGCTCGAGCGCCAGCATTATCGACTGGCGTATTGGCGCGTGTCCAATGACACGCTCAACTGGCGACGCTTCTTCACGATCAACGACTTGGCCGGATTGCGCGTCGAGGACGAGGCCGTCTTCGAGGCGACCCATGCCCTTTATGTCCGGCTCTATGCCGAAGGGCTGATCGACGGCGTACGGATCGACCATGTCGATGGCCTGACCGACCCGATCGGCTATTGTCGGCGACTACACGCCCGGTTCGATGCCATCATCCGCGAAGACGGCAACCGCGCCTATATCGTCATCGAAAAGATCCTGGCCGCCAACGAAAGCCTCGATCCCGAATGGGCCGTGGACGGCACCAGCGGCTATGATTTCATGGAGGATGTCGCGGCCCTTCTCCACGCGCCGGAAGGGGCGCAGCCGCTCGGCGCACTGTGGGCGGAGCTCAGCGAGCGCTCGGCCGAGTTCGCACCGGAGGCGTTGCAGGCGCGGCAGGACATTCTGTCCTGGCAATTTGCGGGGCAGTTCGACCAATGTGTCGCCGCGTTCGGGCGACTGCTCGCCTCGACCCCGGAACTGGAGGCGGCGATCACCATGGCGATGCTCCGTCGCGCGATCGCGCGGATGCAGTGGGTCTTCCCCGTCTATCGCACCTACGGCCCCGATGCGCCGCCCGGCGACGCCGCGATCCGGGACCAGGTGGCGCAGGGTGCCGCACGCTTCACGCCGCCGGGCGAGGCGTTCGTGGTCGATCATATTCTCGAATGGCTGGCGGGCGATGGTCCGGGCACCCCCGCGCTGCGAACGGAAGCCGTCCGCCGGTTCCAGCAACTCTCCGCGCCGATCGCCGCCAAGGCGATCGAGGACACCGCCTTTTACCGCTATGGTCGGCTATTGTCGCGCAACGATGTCGGCTTCGACGCGGCGCGGATGAGCTTGCCCCTTCAGGTATTTCATCAGCGCATGCGCGAACGCGCGCAGATTTTCCCCCGCGCGATGCTGACCACGGCAACGCACGACCACAAGCGCGGCGAGGATGTCCGCGCCCGCCTCGCCGTGGTCAGCACTATGCCCGAGCGCTGGCGAGCGACGGTGGAGCTATGGCGGCATCAAAGCCGATCCCTGTCGGACGGGGTCGACCCGGCCGATTGGTACATGCTCGTCCAGACCTTGCTCGGTGCCTGGCCCGAGCAGGGCGGCGACGCCGCCTTTCTCGCGCGTGTCGCGAGTTGGCAGGAAAAGGCGCTGCGCGAGGCCAAGCTGCGATCCTCCTGGGAATATCCCGACCACGCCTATGAGCAGCGCTGCAACGGGTTGGCGGAACAGTTGATCCTCGGCGCGGACGGGCGGGCGTTCCGCGCGACCCTGACCAGCCTGCTGGCCGAGATCGCGCCCGCCGCCCTGGCCAACTCGCTCGTGCAACTGGCGCTGCGGCTGACCTTGCCCGGTATCCCGGATTGCTATCAGGGAACCGAGTTCTTCGATCTCAGTCTGGTCGATCCCGACAACCGACGGCCGGTCGATTATGCCGCCCGCGCGGCGGCACTGGAGCGAGGCGACCATCCCAAGCTGTCGCTTCTGGCCGACCTGCTGGGGCTGCGCCGTCGCCATCCGACCTTGTTCGCGCAAGGCGATTATGAGCCGCTGGATGTGACGGGCCATGGGCGCGATCGGGTGCTGGCCTTTCGACGGACCGGTGGAAAGGCCCGACTGACCTGCATCGTCGGTCTCCGCCTCCTCCCGCTGATGAACGCGGAAGGGCGGGTCGACTGGCGCGACACCACGGTCAGGATCGATGATCGATCATGCCGATTGGCCGATTTGCTCGCCAACGCTCCGCTCTGGTACGAGGTCGCAACGACAGGTTTTCAGGGTTAGTCAGCTATGGCGGTCACGGATATTGCAAGACGGACCTGGGATCATGGCTGGCGCCTCGACCCGATCATCCGCAGCCTGCTCGATACCGATTTCTACAAGCTGCTGATGTTGCAGATGATCCGTAACCTCTACCCGGACACCCACGCCACTTTCGCGCTGCGCAACCGGACCGAGTCGGTGCGCCTGGCCGAGGTGATCGAGGAAGCGGAGTTGCGCGCGCAACTCGACCATGCCCGCACGCTGCGCTTTAGCAAGAAGGAACTGATCTGGCTGGCGGGCAACAGCTTTTACGGCCAGACGCGCATGTTCGCACCCGATTTTCTGGCGTGGCTCGCCGATTTCCAGCTGCCCGAATATGAACTCAGCCGACGTGACGGCCAGTTCGAGCTGCGCTTCGCCGGGCCCTGGTGCGCGACGATGATGTGGGAGATTCCCGCGCTGGCGATCGTCAACGAACTAAGGGCACGTGCGGCGCTGCATCGCAAGGGCCGGTTTGCGCTGGATGTCCTGTACGCCCGTGCGAAGGCCAAGCTCTGGACCAAGGTGGAGCGGCTGCGCGCGCTGCCCGATCTTGCGATTTCGGATTTCGGCACGCGGCGGCGACACGGCTTCCTATGGCAGCGCTGGTGCGTCGAGGCGTTGAAGGAAGGATTGGGCGAACGCCTGATCGGCACGTCCAACATCCTGCTGGCGATGGACAATGATCTGGAGGCGATCGGCACCAACGCGCACGAATTGCCGATGGCGGTCGCCGCGCTCGCGAACAATGACGAGGAGTTGCGCAAGGCGCCCTATCGCGTCCTCGAGGAGTGGCAGCGTCATTATCATGGCAATTTGCTGATCGTTCTGCCCGATGCCTTCGGCACCACCGCATTTCTCCGCGATGCGCCCGACTGGGTCGCGGACTGGACCGGCTTTCGGCCCGACAGCGCGCCGCCGATCACGGCCGGGGAGGCGATCATCGACTGGTGGCGGCAGCATGGGCGCGATCCCCGCCAGAAATTGCTCATTTTTTCCGATGGCATGGACGTGGATTCGATCGAACGAACCTATCGCCATTTCAACGGGCGGGTGCGGATGAGCTTTGGCTGGGGCACCAATCTGACCAATGATTTTCGCGGCTGCGATCCCGATGGCCTGCCCGGCCTCGAACCGATCTCGCTGGTCGCCAAGATCGTCGAAGTGGACGGTCGTCCGGCGGTGAAGCTGTCGGACAACCCCGCCAAGGCGAGCGGCGAGCCGGCCGAGGTCGCACGCTATCTTTCCGTCTTCGGCGGCGAAGGCCGGGAGCGGCACGATACCGAGGTATGACGGACCTGCCGCCCGACTTCTTCCGACAGGATGTCGACACGGTGGCGCGGCGCTTGATCGGCATGACGATATTGGTCGACGGTGTCGGCGGTCGGATCCTTGAGACCGAGGCCTATGACGCCGCCGATCCCGCCTCGCATAGCTATGCCGGGCGAACAGCACGCAACGCAGCCATGTTCGGACCGGTGGGACACAGCTATGTCTATCGAATCTATGGTCTCCATCACTGCCTGAACATTGTATGCGGAACCGCGGGTAGCGCGGTCCTGATCCGCGCGCTGATGCCCGAACAGGGGCTGGACCGGATGCGCGACCGGCGCGGTGCAGCGAGGAAACCCGTACTGCTATGCGCCGGGCCGGGGCGGCTATGTCAGGCGCTGGGCATCGATCTGGCGCTCGACGGCCATTCGCTGGCAGCCCCGCCCTTCCAGCTCGTCGACCACGGTATCAAACCGCCGATCGTCAGCGGCCCGCGCATCGGCATCACACGCGGGACCGAGCGTTCCCGCCGATTTGGCCTGTCCGGAACGCCGGGGCTCAGTCGCCCATTCCCCAGTAAAGGCACCGCTCCGCAGCAAGAAAAACCATGATCCCTTCCGCATTGCAGCATCTATTTTCCTTGCCATGAATTTTATTTCACGCAAGCCTCTCCATCATAACCATAAGGATCAAGTCGATGGAGTGGATCAAAGTCCTGGCGTTGATCGCCATGGTCTATGGAATCTGGGCCGCCTATCGCTCCATGGGAACGCCCGTGCTTCATCAGGGGCGCCGCTATTTCCGGCAACCTGACGGCAGCTTCCGCCGCTGGTATGGCGGTCGCAAGTTCAGCGCCACCGAATTGGGCATCGCCGACCACAACTGAATTGTACCGGTCAGCGTCGGTACAGGCACAAATCGGCAGGCAGGGGGATATTGCCCGGCAACCGGGCCAATGCCATGGATGACGCCGCGATGTTTGCCGAACCGGGTCTGTCGACCGCCATCATGATGACCGCGTGCGTCCTGGGTCTGGTGGTCTTGACCCGCCGCATCCCTTTCCTCCGCGGTGTCGTCACCCTGTTCGGCTGGGCGTTGCTCGCCGGAGGGCTGCTGCTCCTGGTCCAGCAGCGACAACAATTCGATCCCTATGTTCGACGCGCCATCCAGTTGTTGAACTTGCAAGACCAGACCGTGGCGGGCGACACGGTTCGCATCCGCATGGCACCCGACGGGCATTTCTGGGCGCAGGTCGCCGTCAATGGTGTCCGCCGGCGGATGCTGGTCGATAGCGGCGCGACACTGACCGCCCTGTCGACCGATACCGCCGCCGCGGCCGGGCTGGCAACCGGGACCTCGGCGTTTCCCGTCATTCTCAATACCGCCAATGGCATGGTCCGGGCGCAGCCCGCGCGAGTCGACACGCTTCGGATCGGTACGATCCATGCCACCGAACTGCCCGTCGTCATCTCCCCCGCCTTTGGCGATACCGATGTGCTGGGCATGAATTTCCTGTCGCGACTGCGAAGCTGGCGGGTCGAGGGGCGGACCCTGATCCTGCAACCGCATCATCCGCAACCCGTTGGCGAGGATTCTCTCCGATAGGCTGCAAAAGCTGATCGGATTCAGGACAATCGCATAGCCACTCAATTGACTTGGCAGCATGGTTTACCCATGCGTCAATCGATGAAGACTCCCCCGTCGCGAACGCTGTCGCTCCCGCCGCAGCTGGACCGGTATGTCGCCGACGCCGTCCGGTGTGGCCGGTTCGCCGACAAGGCCGCGTTGGTGGCCACAGCTATCGACCGGCTGCGCGCCGAATGCCCGGTCGGCGAAGCCGACCCATGGCTGATCGGCGGCGGTGAGTGCGGTGACCGGGTGCGCGCCTTCGACTGGACCACGACCGGGCTTGGCATGATTGCGGGATGGCCTGCCGAACTGCGTGCAACGGTGACGAACATCGTTCACTCGCCCATCGCCAAGGTGCTGATGTGGGGACCGGACCATGTCATGATCTATAACGATGCCTATCGCGAGATTGCCGGGTCGCGTCACCCGAAAGCCCTTGGCGCACTCGTCCGTGATGTCTGGCCCGAGATGGGCGATTGGACCCGCGACGTGCTTGGGCGGAACACCATGGCTGACGGCATCGCCTATCGCGAGCAGACATTGGGCCTCGATCGTTCGGGCGTCGAAGAGAATGTCGGGTTCGACCTCTATCCTACCCCCATCTATCTCAGCCACGGCGAAGTCGGCGGGGTCATGTGGACCATGATCGAGAATACCCGCCGCATCGCCGCCGAACGCCGGCTCGTGGATCGCGAGGCGGAACTGCGCACGATCACCGACTCCTTGCCCGTGCTGGTGGCTTTCGTCGACCGCGAGGAGCGCTATCGCTTCGCCAATGAGTATTACCGCGAATTTCTGGGCATCGATCCCTCGGCGATGCTCGGCGCGCGGATCAGCGACGTTCTCACCGAGGTCGATTACAGGGCGCGCCGCCCGCTGATCGAGGCAGCGCTGGCGGGCGAAACGGTCACGGCCGACGTCCGTATCCACCATCGCGACGGCAGCTGTCGCCGTGCCGAGGCCCGCTATATTCCGCGCCGCGACGACAAGGGTGCCGTGGTCGGATTCCACATCCTCGTTTTCGATATCGATGAGCGGATGCGCCATTCGGAGGCGATCGAACGCAGCAATGATCGCTTCCGTGCCGCGATGGACGCGGTCCATGGCGTATTGTGGACCAACAGCCCCGATGGGCGGATGATGGGCACACAGCCCGGCTGGGCCACGATGACCGGCCAGACGCCGCATCAATATCAGGGTTTCGGCTGGGCAAGCGCCGTGCATCCCGATGACGCCGCTGAAACCATCGTCGCGTGGAACCGGGCGATCACGAGCAAGAGCCTGTTCGTGCATGAACATCGCATCCGCCGCCAGGACGGCGCATGGCGAACCTATGCGATCCGCGCGCTCCCGATCACGGACCCGGATGGCGAGGTGGTCGAATGGGTCGGCGTTCACACCGACATCACCGAGCAGCGCGCCGCCGAACAGGCGCTGCGGGATCAGGCCAATGTCCTGGCCGGGCAGGTGTCGCACCGCGAACGCGCCGAAGCGCAGCTACGCCAACTCAACGAGTCCCTCGAAGCTCGAGTCTCCCGCGAAATCGACGAGCGGCGTCAGGCTGAGCGCGCGCTGGCCCAGGCGCAGAAGATGGAGACGATCGGCAAGCTGACCGGCGGCATCGCGCATGATTTCAACAATCTGTTGCAGGTCGTCTCGGGCAATCTTCAGCTCTTGGGCAAGGACGTCGCGGGAAATCCCCGTGCCGAACAACGGGTCGCCAATGCGATGGCCGGCGTATCGCGAGGGTCGAAACTGGCCTCGCAACTGCTCGCCTTTGGCCGTCGCCAGGCGCTGGAGCCCAAAGTCGTCAACGTCACCCGTTTCGTGCAGGGCATGGACGACATGCTGCGCCGCGCGATCGGCGAAGGTGTGGAGATTGAGACGATCGTGGGTGGCGGCCTGTGGAACACCTTTGTCGATCCCGCGCAGATCGAGAACGCACTGCTGAACCTTGCGATCAACGCGCGCGACGCGATGGATGCCCAGGGCAAGCTGACTATCGAATTGGCCAACGCCCATCTCGATTGCGAATATGCGCGCACTCATGACGAGGTGGCGCCCGGCCAGTATGTGATGCTCGCCGTATCGGACACCGGTTGCGGCATGAGCCCGGACATCATCCAAAAGGTCTTCGAACCATTTTTCTCGACCAAGAGCGAGGGGAAGGGATCGGGGCTCGGCCTGTCAATGGTCTATGGCTTCGTCAAACAGTCGGGCGGCCATGTGAAGATCTATTCGGAAGTGGGGCTCGGGACGACGATCAAGCTCTACCTGCCGCGCGCAATGGATGCCGAGGACGTTGCGGTCACGGTCGATACCGGCCCGATCACCGGCGGCACTGAAACCGTGCTGGTCGTGGAGGACGATGCCGAGGTGCGCGCGACCGTGGTCGAGCTGCTGTCGGACCTGGGCTATCGGGTGCTGAAAGCGGTGGATGCACAGAGCGCGCTCCACGTCATTGAGAGCGGCGTTCCGATCGACATGCTGTTTACGGACGTCGTCATGCCCGGTACCCTCAAAAGCCCGGAACTGGCGCGCAAGGCACGCGAAAGGTTGCCCGATATCGCCATATTGTTCACCTCGGGCTATACCGAGAATTCGATCGTCCATGGCGGTCGGCTGGACAAGGGCGTCGAGCTGCTTTCCAGAGACATTGTGCGCGTCGAGCCAGCTTCGCTGCCCCTTGTTCCAGCGCAGCGTGAAGAAATCGGCGAAGATGCGCTTGTGCGTGATGACGCCCGAGATGATGGCGCCCAGCATTGCCATCGCGCACAGGCCCGCCAGCCAGCGGCCCCAGGGATGCGGCAGCTGAAGCTGGAAATGAAAGCGGTAGAAATGCTCGCCGCCCAGCGTGTCGCGCGCGGTCAGGGGCGCACCGCTGACGGGATCGAGGTGAAGCTCGCCAAGGCGGGCCTTGGGATCGGGCTTGGCGGGAATGCGAAAGACGCGGGTGGTGATCGTCCGCGCGTCGGGCAGGTAGATATACCAATGCTGGTCGTCACCGCCGATCCGCGCCAGATAATGCACGGCCGATCCCGCCGCCTGGGCCGGGGTGGCGCCCGTGGCGCGAATCTCCGGCTGCATCCACTGGGTGATCTCGGGACGGAAATAGGCCGCGGTGCCGGTCACAAACATGGTGAACAGGATCCACCCGGCGATCAGGCCCAGCCAGCCATGCGCCCAGGCCATGGTCTGTCGCCAGCCGCGCTGGCCGGTGCCACCCGCTGCTGCGGCCGCTGCCTTGCTCATGCGCGCACGCCCAGCCACCAGAGCAGTCCCGCCATGACGAGCGTGCTGCCCCAGATCACCGCGCTGACGCGGCCCAGCCGTATCTCGTGCAGGGTCCACAGGCCGGCCATCGCATAGACGAGGAAGGACAGGAGCATCGGCCATCCGGTAACCTCGACCCGCGCCATGTCGCTGGACACCGGCAGCACCCGGGCGGTCAGCATCGCCGACGCGACCGCGAATCCGTAACAGCCGATGATCGCGGTGAACCAGCGCCATATCATGGCCGCCCGTTCACCCCTTGTGGCTTGTCCTTCACCCGCATTTCTCAATGATTTGGGCCAACTCGTGATCAAGCGCTGATAGGTCGGCGATCTTGCGCTCAATTGCCTTACGGTGCTCACGGGCGATCGTCTCGACTGCGGTACATGACCAATCGCGATGG
>NZ_JAVSCQ010000041.1:0-22868 GCF_040560405.1 Facivitalis istanbulensis | reverse complement strand
CTTGGGAAAGAACGGCCGAAGCCGCTTCATCTGATCGTCCGTCAGCCAAAACAGGTCGCTCATATCGGTCTCCTTGCGGAGCCTGAATCAGATCACGGCGCTCACATCAATGGGTCCTGACCCTAGGCAATCTACCAGCGCGCGCGGCGTAAAGTACTGCCCAGCCCCGCTCTTGCGGTCCGTCGCGATTTTCTCCAGCAGACCTTCGTATATATCTCCGATGCGCTCGACGTCGCTGGTGTACCACGACAATGACTGGATGGCGCCAATGATGCGCATCAGCGTCGAGCTGTTTCGTACCGCAGTGCGGGCATTAGCAAAAATCGCCGCGACATTTTTGTCGGTGTGTGTGGCGAGCGTTGCCAAGGTTTCCGAATAATGCGCGAGAGCGTCGTCAGGGGGGCTGTTGACCAGCGCGTCCCAGCGAGCGGATTTCGGCAGGACATTCTCATGACCCTGCTCCGACAGCATTTTCAGGAACACGAGATAGGTTAGCTCAGTTAGATAATCCTGGGCGGTTACGCCGTCGTCTCGAAGGGCATCACATAGCGCCCATAGCTCCTGAATAACGTCACGCGCAGATGCTTCAGAAACAGTCATCGAGCAGCAAAACCCCAAAAATGCGTCAGTCGGTGTGTCGTGTAGCGTAGCGGCTCCACGATCCGCTAGCCCGCGCGCGAAGCGTGCTCAATCCAGTGGACACGGCGGGTAGCCGACACCTTTAGTCCGACAACGAAGGTTCGCCTACTTCAATCCGGCGCTCCAGAGCGGTCGTTCCGGTTTTCCTATCAGCTGGCGTTCGCCCACTGCCCCGCCGCCTGAACGAACGGCTGCTTTTTGCGGTCGGCGCCCCAAAGCGGACGGACCGCTCTCACCAGACCTTCCGGTCCGCGCTTGACTGAAGCTCGTCACCAAACCCAGCAATGCCCTCTTTGACGAGTACGCCTGGCATGAGCGAACGCCTGTTTGCGAAAGCAGGAGATCATGCCAGTTCATACACGCTGAAGAGATCTGCGTTCGCGGCCTCGGCAAACTTGGACCCCATCCGACGCGCCAGCCAAGCATCCGCCCGCGCGATGCCGTCGACCATATCCTCCGCCGGCTTGCCGTCGACGTGGATCAACTCGCGTGGCGACATGCGAAAGTGCCCACGCGATTCCAATCGGGGCAGGATGACCGCGCGGTTGCCCGCCTTGCTCAGCCAGAAGCGGCAGTTGGTCTGGACATAGCAGCCCTCGTCGCGCGGCAGGTAGACCGTGATCCCGGTTCGCCCGAACCGACCATCTGCGGTGATCCCGAACTCGAGCCCGACGACGTCGGTACCGGATAGCGCCGCCGTCCGTGCCATCTGGGCGCGCTCTTCCTGATCGAGGGCCTCACCACCCGTGACGACGACGCCGTCTTTCAGCTTGCGGTTGCCGAGCAGAAGCCGGGTCGCCGCAGCGGTGTAGGCGCGGAGGATGGCGTCGTCGTGTTGGGTCATGGTCGCTTACTCCTGTTTTCATCCCGCAATCCGGGATTGCCTTCATCTCCCTCCCATCAAGGCGGGCGGTCAGTGACCGACCCGCCACCATTTGATCGTGGGCGCGGCGACGCTGTCGATCGCGCCGCGCAGTTCGCGCAGGCCCTCCAGGCTGCCGCCGAACCGGTCGGCAGGGGAAGCGCCGCCCAGCGCATCGAGCGGCAGGTCCAGCGCATGGCAGATCGCGCGGCTGTCGTGGTTCAGCCGCCATTCGAGCCGCATCAGGATGTTGATGAACAGGCGCAGCCGTTCCACGCGAGCAGTGTCCAGTGGCGACCACAGCTGACCGAGCTGGATCATGTCCTCCGCTTCGGCACGCGCGATGCCGAGCAGGCGCACGGCATGACCGGGATCGATGCCATGGGTCAGCATGATCCGGCCGGCGAGATCGACCAGCGCCGCGCCGTCTCCGTCCTGTGCGCCCGTCACCGGAAGCTCGCCAAGTGGTCCGCCCACATTGCCTCGACGATCGCCTGTCCGCGATCGTGAATCATGTCCTCGTCGTACAGGCCCTGGCGGATGCCGAGACCGGTAAGGCGCCTCGGCACGATCAGGGCGTGGGCATGGAGTGGGAAGGCGGCGTTGATCGTCCCCGGCGCATGCAGGATCAGGACGGAGGCGAGCTGGCGATCCCGGGCGAACCGATCGTGCAGGAAGGCGCGCGCCCGCTCCCAGCCGACATGCACCCGATCGACGTCGCCGAGCGGTAGCGTCAGATAGGTGAGCAGCGCCTTCTCGCGCTCGACGGCATGCGCGTCCATCTGCCCCAGCAGCGTCGCCGGATCGGCGAGGCCGTCGTCGGCGCCTGCGGGGAGCAGCACCTCCAGCCGCTCGACGTTCGGCGACCAAGCGGCGAGATCCGCGCCCGGGGCGACGGGACCGAGATGCGCCTTGCGATAGCCGAACTCCAGCGCGCTGTTGACGCGACCGGCATAGGCCCGGCGCAGGACGGCGAAGACCGTCCCCGCCGGGGACGGCCCGGACGGGTTGAGGTAGAGCCAGCTCTGCGGATCGGCGTCGGTCGGCGTCGGCTTGACCGGCAGCTTGCGGGGTTTGCGCGCGGCCATGTCAGCGTCCCCGCCGATAGGTCACGATCCGCACGATCTCGGCGGCGGCACGGCAGACCCCGTCGCAGCGCTCGTCCCAGGTGACGAAGGGCGGCGTCGTCTGCAGCGCCAGGCCATCGCCCCGGATCTCCACGAACGCGCCGGCCCGCTGCGGCACCAGCCAGAGGCTGTCGTCCCGCCGTCGCATGAAGACAAGGTCGATCATCGTGAACGGCGCGTCCGGCCCGACCAGCGCGACATCGACCGTGACCGGGTTCATGGTCTCCGGGAACAGCCCGGTGCGCACCAGCATGACGTCGCGCCCGAAGCGGGTGCAGGCGTCCTCCATCTTCATGCCGAACAGCGGCGGATCGCAGGGCGTAGCGGCGATCAGGAGATTGGCCGAGGCAATGTCGAGCATGCCAGCGGGCAGACCGGCCAGTGCGCCGATCGGCACCGGTGCTTCGTAGAGTGCGGTGAGCGGCAGCGACAGGACGCGCAGCGAGGGATCGAGCGACGGCTCGATCGGGGAGGTCAACATGTTGGGTACTTTCGGCGAGAGGATCACCGGCCCGTCTCGGGTCCGGATCAGGCCGCCTGTTTTTTTCATTCCACCGGCAGCTTCGCCGTGCGCAGCTGCTCTTCCCCAAGTACGTCTGATTGCACGCGCTGCGACGTGCCATTACCCTCGCGATATGACCCTTCGCCTGCGATCGATCCTTGCTGCGGCTGCCGCGACCTTGTTGGTCGCCGCTGCCCCGGCCGGTTTCTATGCGCGTCAGGCGCAGCCGATCTGGGACCGGATTGCCGGTGCACCGACCGGCTTGCGGCTCGAGGCACCGGATCGACAAACGCATGTCGTCGCCCGCTACACGGAAACGGAGAAAACGGACGGCGAAGTCACCCTGCGCGTGCGCGGCAAACTCGGATCGGGCACCGTGTCGCTCGGCCCAGGCGTCGGCTCGGAACTCCTGTGGGCACCAAATTCAAGAGCGTTTGCGGTGACGACCAGCGATGGCGGTGCGAACGGCCTCTACCGTACGATCGTCGTCGCGGCGGGAGGGGGCGGGCTACAGGTAACGGACCTCTCGCCGCTCATCCGCTCGGCGTTCGGTCACCCGGTCAAATGCGGCTGGCCCGAAGATCCCAATGTCGCGATCGTCCAGTGGCGCGACGGATCGCAGAAGGTCATCGTCGCCGCTGAGATCATAGCCCACAGCAATTGCGACAGCTTCGGCACCTTCAAGGCCTATGAGGTCGACTGGCGCGCGGGGCGGATCACCCGGACCTTCGACCAGATCGAAGCCAAGCGGTTGTTTGGGCGGTCGATGGGCATCGAATTACGCAATGCTCCCAACGAATGCATTCGATCGCCCCGGCGGTGCTGGGTCTCGACGAACCATGAGCCCGACCCCAGCGCCAAGCCGTCAGAAATTACAGCCACGCGACGTGGGCCGCGGCTATGAAGAAATCCTTCGTTCAAAAGAACATAGGCTCGAAAATCGACTTGCGTGTGTTTTGCGTGGAAGCAACCGCCATTCACGACCTGTTCTCGCCATGTTCTCTCGCGTTTGCGCGCTCGGATGAAGGAAAATCAACGACTTAGGCGGTCCCATCTTCGTTGACATCGCAGGGGTCGCAAGTTCAATCCTTGCCACGCCCACCATCGAAAACACCGCTAGGCCAACGGCTTAGCGGGGTTTTTGGTTTTCGGGTCCTTGGCATGGTCAAAGCCTATGCTTCGGCGTCGTTTCCCCATTACTTCCCCGCAAGGATCTGCGCGCGCCGGGCGATGGCGGCGAACAGGCCGGTGTCGAACGCCTGGGCCAGCGTTCCCTCGACATAGCGATCCTGCCGCAGGCAGATGACCAGGAGCCAGCCAAGCTGGTCGGCGCTGGCCTTTGCGATGGCGGCGGGATCGTTCAGCAGCGTCGCCATGTCCGTTTCCGTGGCGCGTTGCCGCCAGTCGCATTACGCCTCCAGGCTTTTCAACTCTGCCACCGTCCGGACGCATTGCATGGCGTCTGGCGACAGGGCGAAGAAGGCCATCGCGATCGTGCCGTCGGCCCACCTGTCGCCGCCCGCCCAATGGCCGGGTGTGGAATCGGGTGCGGCGAGGATCGGGGCGAAGCCGCGCAGCAGGCGGAGATCGGTCGGCGTCATGCGGTATCCTCGCCCAGGCGATGAGGGGCGCGCGCGGTTTTCGCGTATGGTCTCATCATGAGCGATGTTTTCGACCAGGACCTGGCCCTGCTCGCGCGGCGGACGCCGCCGGGCGCGATCGACGATCTCGAGCGGCGGGTGGCGGCGGCGATCGAGGCCGGTGCGGTGGATGGGGAAAGGGTCTCGACCCGGGGACTGGTGCTGACCGGTCTTGCCGCGCTGCTGCTCGGGCTGGCGGGGGGTGGAATGGTCGCGGGGCGGAGCGCGGAGCGGCCGCCCGCCGCGACGATGCTGGTGGCGCTGGACGATGCGCGCGCGCCGTCGACCTTGCTGCTCGGCCGGTAAAAGGGGTGGGGATGAAGCGTCATCTGCTGATCGTTGCGGTTGCCTTCCTCGCGGCGCTGGCCGGGGCTGTCCTGGGGTGCCGGTTGCTGATGCCCGCGCCGAGCCCGCCGCGCGACCTGCACGCGCTGGTCCATGACCGGATCGCGCTCGATCCGGCGCAAGCGGTGGCGCTCGACCGGCTGGAGGCGCGGTTCGCGACCACCCGTGCCGCGCTCGACGCCCGGCTGCGCGGCGACAATGCGCGGCTGGCGGCGGCGATCGAGGCGGAGCATCGCGACGGCCCGCGCGTCACCCAGGCGATCGATGCGGTGCATCACAGCATGGGCGACCTGCAAAAGGCGACGCTGGCGCATGTGTTCGCGATGCGCGCGGAGCTTCGCCCGGATCAGGCCGCGACCTTCGATCGGCTGGTGGTGGCGCAGTTGACCGATACGGGCCGGTGAGTCGCGCCGGGTGAGCCGCGACTGGGCCGACTGGCCCGACGCCGATCTGGTCGCGCTGGCGCGGGATGGGCGGCCGGGGGCCTATGCCGCGATCGTGACGCGGTACAAGGCGCCGCTGTACCGGCTGATCCTGACCCATGTTCGAGACGCCGACGAGGCGCTGGACCTGGTGCAGGAGAGCTTCGTCGCGGCGCATGGCGCGCTTGCCCGGTTCGACACCGCGCGGTCGCTGCGCGCCTGGCTCAGCCGGATCGCGTTGAACAAATGCCGCGACTGGGCGCGGCGGCGGCGGGTGCGCGCGATGCTGGCGCGGGTGCTGCCGATCGACGCGGCGGGCGACATCGCCGACGACCGGATCGAGGGCGAGGCGGCGGCGATCGACCGCGATTCGCTGGCGCGTACGCTGGCCGCGCTCGATCGATTGCCCGAGGCGCTCCGCGCGCCGCTGATCCTCTGTTCGATCGAGGGGTTGAGCCAGGCGGAGGCGGCCGAGGCGCTGGGGATCAGTAGCAAGGCGATCGAACTCCGCATCCGCCGCGCGCGCGCCGCGTTGCGGGGCGACGGATCATGAGGGGCGGGGCGGCCTCCTGCGTATAGGGGAGCATGACCGATCCCTTGCCCCTGTTTCGACGTCGCGATGTGCTGGCCGGTGCAGCCGGGCTGGGGACGCTTGCCGCGCTGCCAGCCTGGGCGCAGAGCCATGCGCCCGGCCTCGCCCCGCGCGCTGCGTTGAGCGGGGCCGACATCACCCTGACCATCGCGCGGCAGCATCGGAGGATCGACGGCAAGCCCTATCACGCGATCGGCATCAACGGGTCGACCCCCGCGCCGCTGATCCGCCTGCGGGAGGGGCAGAGGGCACGGATCACGGTGGTCAATATGCTGGACGAGGAAAGCTCGATCCACTGGCATGGCCTGCTCGTCCCCTTCCAGATGGACGGGGTGCCGGGGATCAGCTTTCCGGGCATTCCGGCGGGCGGGCGCTTCACCTATGAATTCCCTGTCGTCCAGGCTGGCACCTATTGGTATCACAGCCATTCGGGGTTGCAGGAGCAGGAGGGGCTGTACGGTCCCATCGTGATCGATCCCGCCGGAACCGATCCCGCCGGAACCGATCCCATCGCGTCCGATGCCGAGCATGTGATCGTCCTGTCGGACCACAGCGCGCTGCATCCCCATGCGATCTTCCGCCGGCTGAAGCTGCAGGGCGGCTATTTCAACTATCAGAAGCAGACGATCGGCGGCCTGGTCGCGGGGCGGGACCAGCGGCTGGCCGATCGGTTGCGCTGGGGCGCGATGCGGATGGACCCCAGCGACGTGTCCGACGTCACCGCCGCCGCCTATCGCTATCTGGTCAACGGGCATGGCCCGGCGGACAATTGGACGGGGCTGTTCACAGTGGGGCAGCGGGTGCGGCTGCGCATCGTCAATGCCTCGGCGATGACGATCTTCAACCTGCGTATCCCCGGGCTGTCGCTGGAGGTGGTGCAGGCCGATGGACAGGATGTGCGGCCGGTCCGGGTGGACGAATTGCAGATCGCGGTCGCCGAGACCTATGACCTGATCGTCACCCCGACCGAGGATCGCGCCTATACGCTGGTCGCCGAGACCTGGGACCGGTCGGGCATGGCGCGCGCGACGCTGGCCCCGCGCCGGGGCATGGTCGCCCCGGTTCCCGCGCTGCGTCCCCGGCCGCTGGCGACGATGAAGGACATGGGGATGGGCGGCATGGGCCATGCGGGAAACGCCGCCTCCGAAGACTGCTCGCCCGAGCATGAGGCGATGGGGCATTGCACGTCCTCCGGCGCGGGCATGGCGATGACTCAGGGCCGTCACGGCGGGATGGACCATGGGATGCGCGACTTCGCCAACGCGCCCGGCTTGCCCCGCACCCCGGTCGTGCAGACGGTCGCACCGATGCCCGTCGACCGGACCGGGGAGCCGCCGCAAGGACTGGCCGATGTCGGGCACCGGGTGCTGACCTATCGCGATCTGGTCAGCCGGACGCCCAATCCCGACCGGCGGGTGCCGTCACGCGCGCTGACCATCCATCTGACGGGCAATATGGAACGCTATATGTGGGCGTTCGACGGGGTGAAGCTGAATGCTGTCACCGCGCCGATCCCGTTCCGGCTGAACGAGCGGGTGCGCGTCACCCTGGTCAACGACACGATGATGGCGCACCCGATCCATCTGCACGGCCATTTCTTCGAACTGGTGACCGGCCATGGCGACCATGCGCCGCGCAAGCACACGGTCAATGTCGCGCCGGGTGGCACGGTGACCTTCGACCTGACCGCCAATGCGGAGGGCGACTGGGCCTTTCACTGCCATCTTCTCTATCACATGCATGCCGGGATGATGCAGGTCGTGACGGTGCGGCCCGATTCCACGGCGGGAGGGGCGGTATGATCCCCTTCGCCCTGATGCTGCTGATCGCGCCTCAGCAGCATGACATGATGATGCCCGGCATGGCCATGCCGATGCCCGCCAGACCCAAGGCGGCGGCGCCTACGAAGACGCGCAAGGCGCCGCGCAAGGCCAGGGCCGGGGTCGGGCCGGGCGCCGCGCGCCGGGCTAGGCCCGCCATGGCCCCCGGCATGGACATGGCCCATCACGCGATGCCGGCCGGGGCGACGCCGCAAGGCTGCTCGGCGGAGCATGCCGCGATGGGGCATTGCCCCCCGAGCGGACCGGCCCCGACCGCACCAGCCTTGGCCCATCCGATGCCGGGGATGACGCCTTCCACCTGTTCCCCCGACCATGCGGCGATGGGCCATTGCCGCGCAGAGGCGGCGACGCCCGATCATGGCGGCATGGATCATGGAGCGCCGCATCATGATGCCATGCCGGGCATGGCGATGCCCGACCGCGCGGCGGGCCAGGCCCCGCCACCGCCCGCGCCGACGCAGCGGGCGGCGGACCGCTTCTACGACCCGGCGATCATGGCCGCCGCCGATGCGCGGATGCGGCGCGAGCATGGCGGCATGGCCTTCTCGCAGATCCTGTTCAACCTTGCCGAGGTCCAGCTGCGCGACGGCCGCGACGGCTATCGCTGGGACGGGGAGGGCTGGTTCGGCGGGGATATCCACCGGCTGGTCGTCAAGAGCGAAGGCGAGGGGGAGTTTGGCGGCCGGATCGGCGCGGCCGAGGTGCAGGCGCTCTATGCCCGCGCGATCGATCCCTATTGGAATCTTCAGGCCGGTGTGCGGCAGGATATCGGCGCGGGCGCGCGGCGCACCTATGCGGTGGTCGGGATCGAGGGGCTGGCCCCGTACTGGTTCGATGTCGAGGGCGCGCTGTTCCTGTCGGACAAGGGCGCGTTGACCGGCCGGGCCGAAGCCTGGATCGACCAGCGCCTGACCCAGCGTGCCGTCCTGCAACCCCGGTTCGAGGTCAATCTGGCGGCGCAGGACGTGCCCGAGCAGCGGATCGCGGCGGGGGTGTCGAGCCTCGAGGCCGGGCTGCGGCTACGCTATGAGGTGGCGCGAGAATTCGCGCCCTATGTCGGCGTCAACTGGGAGCGGCGCTATGGCCCGTCGCGGGGCGGCGGCGCGGCGCTGGCGCTGGGCATCCGCACCTGGTTCTGACCGGTCAGATATAACGGAGCCAGCGCCAGTCCCTCCGGCGGCGTTTCAGTCCGGCGAACCAGCGGGTGGGGACGTAGAGCGGCACGATCAGCGCGGCATAGAGCAGCCAGACCGAAGCGAGGTCGGGCAGGCCGAAGACCTCGCCGTGATTGGGCCCCCAGAGCGCGAGTGCGGCAAGGTAGAGCCCGCGCAGCACATAGATGTGCAGCAGGTAGAAGCCCATCGCCGCACCGCCCATCACCGCCAGCCGGGTGGCGATGGGGCCGTTTCGCCCCTCAAACGCCGCGAGCAGCAGCGCCGCGCCGCCCAGTGTCGGCAACAGGAACAGCAGCGAGGGCGGATATTTGGTCAGCGACACAAAGCTCATCAGGCTGCGCAGCGGATCGCCCGGCACGGCGGCCCATGTCCGGTCGCCATAGACGTTCCCGGCGCGCAGCAGCACGAAGCCGAGCAGCAGGCCGATGCCGATCGCGGCGAACAGCCGCCGTCGCTCCTCCATGGGCCGCGCGAACAGCGGCCCGGCCACATAGCCCAGCGCGATCACCCCGATCCAGGGCAGGACGGGATAGGTGGTCTTGATCGTCACGCCGAGGACGCCGAACGCGGCGCGCTGGTGCAGCATCGCCCAGGGCTTGAACCACGGGCTGTCGGGGGACGGGCTGACCGTGTCGAGCAGGTTGTGCCCCAGGACGATCGCCGCGCCGATCCCCGCGACGGCGGCCAAAGGCAGGCGGATCAGCCCCGCCAGCGCGATCATGCATATCCCAATCGCCCAGATCACCTGGAGCCATAGGGTGTGGGGCGGGAATTGCGCCGACCAGCCGAAGCTGACCACCGTCACCTCGAGCAGCAGCAGGACCAGGCCGCGCTTGAGCAGGAACAGGCTGGTGTCCGCCCGGCTATGTGTCTGTTGATAGAGCCAGGCCGACAGGCCGGTCAGCGCGATGAAGGTCGGCGCGCAGATCGCGCTGAGCAGCCGGGTGAAGAACAGCGCGGGGGCGACCGTGCGGGCGTCCATCGGGTCGCTGACCTGCATATGGACGAAGAAGGTCTCGCGCACATGGTCGAGCAGCATGACGATCATGACGAAGCCGCGCACCGCGTCGATGCTCGCCAGCCGGGCCGGGACCGCCGTGCTGCGCGACGCGGCGGTCTGTCCGGTCGGTGCGGCCGTGCCGACGCGTGGCAGGATCAGGCCGGTCATGCGGGATCGTCCCATTCGGCGTCGATGACCAGCAGCAGCCGATCCTCGCCGCTGCCCGCGATCGGTGGCGAGCGGTGGATGATGGCGCGGTCGCCCGCCAGCTCGCGTCCCTTGAACAGGCCGACATCGCCCGCCGCCAGCGCGCGCGGTTCGGTATCCTCGGTCGCGCCCTCCGGCAGCCACTGGGTCGCCTGTCCGCAATAGGTGGAGATCAGCCGCAGCGCGACATAATCGGCGTGGAACTTCCAGCAGCCATTGCCGGTAATCCGCTCGACCCGGATCTCGACGCGTGGTTCGCCGGTCAGCGTCGCGTAAAGCCGGGCCAGTCGCCCGGCATCCGCCGCCAGCACGTCGTGCCAGCGATGCGGCGGCGCGTCGGCCAGCGCGTGCGCGATCCCGGTGGCGACCGCGTCCACCGCCGCGCCGAAGCGGATGGTCGGAAAATCGGTCAGGTCGGGCGCGGGAATGGGCGAGGGGCGCTGCCACACGGCCAGCGTGACCTGCGGCTCATCGATCGCCGACAGGGTGGCGGCGTCCGCGGCGATGCGAACATGGTCGGGCACGGGCACGGGCATGGCTGGGGGCAGGGGCGCGAGAAGGGAATCGAGGCTTTGGGGCAAGCGGAATATCACCGACGATATGTGGTATGATGTATCGTTACTATATTCGACCCGATGCGCAAGGGCCGGTCGCTTCCCGCATCGGACCGGGCCGGACAGGAAAAGGGGCGACGTCTCGCGACGCCGCCCCCTGTTCGACCAGTGGCTCGACCAATGGGTCGGAGCCGAAAGGCTCAGCCCGCATCCTCATCCGCAAAGGCGTTGGTCGGCCTGGAGCCCCACAGCGCGTAGAACAGGATGTAGAGTTCGCACACGGCGGTCAGCAGGAACGATTGTTGCAGGCCGTAATGATCGGCCAGCCAGCCATGCACCGCGACCAGCGCGCCACCGGCGATCGCCATGATGAGCAGCCCCGAGCCTTCCTCGGTCAGCGGACCGAGGCCGCGGATGCCGAGCGTGAAGATGGTCGGGAACATGATCGAATGGAACAGCCCGACCAGGATCAGCGACCACATGGCGACGGGGCCGGTGGTGAAGACGGTCGCCAGCATCACGATGAACGCGCCGATCGAGAAGACCGCGAGCACGGTCCCGGCCGGCACCTTCTGCATGATCGCCGAACCGACGAACCGGCCGACCATCATCCCGCCCCACAGCAGCGTCAGGTAACGGCCCGCCGCCTCGGTGGTCATGTTGCCGATGTCGGGACGGCTGACGAAATTGACGAACAGGTTGCCGACGCCGATCTCGGCAATCAGGTAGATGAAGATCGCGCCGATGCCGAACACCAGATTGCGATGCTTCCAAAGCGAGTGGTTCTTGCGGTCTTCCTTGGCGACGCGGCTGGTTGCCGAGCCCATGGCGGGCAGCGGGAAGCGCGCGATGACGAAGGCGAGGACGACCAGCACCACCGCGACCAGGCCATAGGGCAGGACCACGGCATGCGCGTCGGCAAGCCGCTCGGCCTGGGTCAGAGCGGCGCTACCGGCCTCCGCGGTGCCGCCCTTCGACCGGCCGAGGATCAGATACGCGCCGAACAACGGGGCGAGCATCGTTCCCATCGAGTTCATCGCCTGCACCAGGTTCAGGCGCGACGACGCCGTGTCCGCCGGGCCGAGCACCGCGACATAGGGGTTGGCCGCGACCTGGAGCAGCGTGATGCCGCTGGCGATCACGAACAGCATCAGCAGCGTGACGCCGTAGGAGGGCAGCGACGCCGCCAGCATCATGCCGACCGCGCCCGCCGCCATGATGAGCAGGCCGGCGACCAGCGACTTCTGATAGCCGATCCGCTCGATCAGCTTGGCGGAGGGGATGGAGGCGAAGAAATAGGCGATGAACCAGACGCTCTCGATCAGCGAGGCCTGGAAATAGCTGAGCTCGAACACGCTGCGCAGATGGGGCAGCAGCGTGCCGTTGATGACGGTGATGAACCCCCACATGAAGAACAGGCTGGCCAGCAGCGTCAGCGCGGACCTATAGTTGGTCGCTCCTCCCGCAGCAGCGGGCGCGTCTGGCGCGCGTGACGTGACGGGTACGGCCATGGCAATCCTCTCCTTAAGGGCGGGTGGCGGCACGAAAAGATATGTGCGCCCCGCTTGCTCCCGGTATTTTGTCTGACTATAGTGACGCAAAAGGCGCGTCAATGGCGTCTGGCGGCGAAGGGATGAGGCATGTCGATAGCGTCAATCAAGAGCTTTCTAACTTTGGTAGCGGTAACGTCAGCGTTGGGTTCCACCGCGGCGCTCGCCAGCGAGGCCAGGCGGACCGCCGCCGGGCATCTGGCCGACGGCGCGCCGATCGAAGCGGTGACCCTGACCAACAAGGCCGGGCTCTCGGCGCGTATCCTGACCTATGGCGCAACTCTTCAGTCGGTGATGGCCCCGGATCGCAACGGCAAGCTGGCCGATGTGCTGCTCGGCTATGACAAGGCCGATGACTATGTGAATCATCCCAATTTCTTCGGCGTGACGGTGGGGCGCTTCGCCAATCGGATCGCGGAGGGCCGGTTCACGCTCGACGGACGCGGCTATCAGCTGACGCAGAATGATAAGACCAATTCGCTCCATGGGGGAACCAAAGGCTTCGACAAGCATCTGTGGCGCATCGTCTCGATGAAGGACGGGGCCAGCGCCAGCGTGGTCATGGCGCTGACCAGCCCCGATGGGGATCAGGGCTATCCCGGCAAGGTCGACGCCACCGTCACCTATTCGCTGGACGAGGCGGGCGCGCTGACCATCGCGTTCGAGGCGAAGACCGACAAGCCGACCATCGTCAACATGACGAACCACGCCATCTTCAACCTGAACGGCGAAGGTTCCCCGCTCGGTGCGACCTTCCACAAGCTGACCATCCCGGCGAGCGCCTTTACCCCGGTCGATGCCAAGCTGATCCCGACCGGCGAGCGCAAGCCGGTCGCGGGCACGGTGTTCGACTTCCGCGCGCCGCGCGTGGTCGCGGACGGCATTCGCGATGGCAATGACCAGCAGATCCGCTATGGCCAGGGCTATGACCATAATTTCGCGCTCGACAAGGGGCTGACCGCAACGCCGCAACTGGCCGCGCGACTGGAGGACCCCGCCTCGGGTCGCGTGCTGGAAGTGCTGTCGACCGAGCCGGGGGTGCAATTCTACACCGGCAATTTCCTCGACGGCACCTATGTCGGCAAGAAGGGGCATCTGTACCGCATGGGCGACGGCATCGCGCTGGAGCCGCAGAAATTCCCCGACTCGCCCAACAAGCCCGATTTCGTCTCTCCCCGCGTGGATCCCGGCAAGCCGTATCGGCATACCATGATCTACCGTTTCTCCACCGTTCGCTGACCGGAAATCCTGATATGACCGATACCGCCCCTCAGAAGCTGCGCAGCCGCGCCTGGTTCGACAATCCCGAGAATATCGACATGACCGCGCTCTATCTGGAGCGGTATCTGAACTTCGGCCTGAGCCTTGAGGAGCTTCAGTCGGGCAAGCCGATCATCGGCATCGCGCAGACCGGCTCGGACCTGAGCCCTTGCAACCGCCACCATCTGGTGCTGGCCGAACGGGTGCGCGAGGGCGTGCGCGAGATGGGCGGTATCGTCCTGGAATTCCCGGTCCACCCGATCCAGGAAACCGGCAAGCGGCCGACCGCGGGCCTCGATCGCAATCTGGCCTATCTGGGTCTGGTCGAGGTGCTGTACGGCTATCCGCTCGACGCGGTGGTGCTGACCATCGGCTGCGACAAGACGACCCCGGCGGCGCTGATGGCCGCCGCGACCGTCAACATCCCCGCCATCGCGCTGTCGGTCGGGCCGATGCTCAACGGCTGGCACAAGGGCGAGCGCACCGGCTCGGGCACCATCGTGTGGAAGGCGCGCCAGATGCTGGCCGCCGGCGAGATCGACGATGCCGAGTTCATCCGCCTGGTCGCGTCCTCGGCGCCGTCGACCGGTTATTGCAACACCATGGGCACCGCGACGACGATGAACAGCCTGGCCGAAGCGCTGGGCATGTCGCTGCCCGGCTCGGCGGCGATCCCTGCGCCCTATCGCGACCGGCAGGAGGTCGCGTATCTGACCGGCAAGCGGATCGTCGAGATGGTGCATGAGGATCTGAAACCCTCCGACATCCTGACCAAGGACGCGTTCCACAACGCGATCAAGGTCAATTCGGCGATCGGCGGATCGACCAACGCGCCGATCCACCTTGCCGCGATCGCGCGCCACATCGGCGTCGATCTGCCGGTCAAGGACTGGGAAACCGAAGGGCACAAGATCCCGCTGCTGGTGAACCTGCAACCGGCGGGCGAGTATCTGGGCGAGGATTATTACCGTGCGGGCGGCGTCCCCGCCGTGGTCAACCAGTTGATGGAGCAGGGGCTGATCCACGAGGATGCGATGACCGTCAACGGGCGCACCATGGGCGAGAATTGCCGTGGCCGCGCGATCGAGGACGAAAAGGTCATCCGCCCCTTCGCTGAGCCGCTGAAGGAAGAAGCGGGCTTCATCGTCCTGTCCGGCAATCTGTTCGACGCCGCGATCATGAAGACCAGCGTGATCTCCGAGGAGTTCCGCGACCGCTATCTGTCCAACCCCGACGATCCCGACGCCTTTGAAGGTCCGGCGGTCGTGTTCGACGGGCCGGAGGATTATCACCACCGGATCGACGATCCCGCGACCGGCATCACGCCCGAAACGCTGCTGTTCATGCGCGGCGCGGGGCCGATCGGCTATCCGGGCGCGGCGGAAGTCGTCAACATGCGGCCGCCCGCCTATCTCATCACCGAGGGCGTGCACTCGCTGCCCTGCATCGGCGACGGGCGACAGTCGGGCACCTCGGGTTCGCCCTCGATCCTGAACGCCAGCCCGGAAGCGGCGGCGATGGGTGGCCTCGCGCTGCTGGAAACCGGCGACCGGGTGCGCATCGACCTGAACAAGGGCACCGCCAACATCCTCATCCCGAATGAGGAACTGGCCGAGCGTCGCAAGACGCTGGCGGCGGCGGGCGGCTATCCCTATCCGGCGTCGCAGACCCCGTGGCAGGAGATCCAGCGTTCGGTGGTCGGCCAGATGGCGACCGGTGCGATTCTGGAGGGCGCGGAGAAATATCAGCGTATCGCCCAGACGCGGGGCCTGCCGCGCGACAACCACTGATCGGGTGCGACGGGTCGGACGGATATCCCGTCCGGCCCGGTTCGTGCTTCGTGCCGGCGGATCAGCGATGCGCCAGCCAGGCGAGGGCGGCGTCGTGCGAAAGAAAGGCCTCGATGCGGGAGGCGGCGTAGTTCTGCCGGACCTGTGACTTGAGCGGGCTGGAATCCACGACCAGCGCGAGCACGTCGTCCTGCGCATAATGCACCCTGAGCCCCGCTCGCATCACCATGACCATGGGCAGCGGCATGATCGGGGTCTGGCGACGGTCCACCAGGACCTTGGCATAGCCCAGCGCCGCGCGCGAGGCGGCCAGAAACGGGCCGAGCGCGCGCCAATACCGATCGGCAATGGCGGGAGTCCAAGCCCCCCGGACCTGAACATGAACGATATGATTCTCATCGATGCGCAGGGTGAAGAAGCTGTCGTCGAAAATCATGGCGCTCCGGTCATGGTGCGGATGTGACCCGGCTGCTTCATGGGGCATCAGGTCCTTAATACCAATATGGAATTTATGCGCCGGTCGGGCGAAAATGCCGGCTGGACGGACGGAAGCGGTGGGAAGGGCGTCGGGCCCTCTTGACCTGGATGAGACGGCAATCGATACCGCTAACAAAGCTTGAGAGAGGATAAGATGGCCAGCACCCCCACCAATGTGATCGACGCATTGCCCCATGACTGGCGCGCAGGCCGGTTCGTCGGTCGGATCGATCGGGGCGAAGGGCCCTGTCCCATATTGGTTCAGGACGGCCAGGCTTTCGACATGAGCCGCGTCGCCCCCACCGTCTCCGCGCTGCTCGCGGGCGGGACGATCGACGCGACGCGCGGCGAGTCCCTGGGCGCGCTGGCCGAACTGGGCCTGTCGCCGGACGAGGGCGCGGCCCACCGGCTGCTGTCGCCGATCGATCTTCAGTGCGTGAAGGCGGCGGGCGTCACCTTCGCCGTGTCCGCGCTGGAGCGGGTGATCGAGGAGCGTGCGCGCGGCGACCATGGCAAGGCGGCGGGGCTGCGCGTCACGCTGGAACAGGCGCTCGGCGGCAATATCCGCTCGGTGGTGCCGGGCTCGGCCGAGGCGGCGAAGCTTAAGGATGCGCTGATCGCCGAGGGTCTGTGGTCGCAATATCTGGAGGTCGCGATCGGCCCGGATGCGGAGATCTTCACCAAGTCCCCGGTGCTGTCGACGGTCGGCTGGGGGATGCCGGTCGGCGTCCGTTCCGATTCGACCTGGAACAACCCGGAGCCCGAAGTGGTGCTGGTCGCCGACGCGCATGGCAGGGCGGTCGGTGCGACGCTCGGCAACGACGTCAACCTGCGCGATTTCGAGGGGCGCTCGGCGCTGCTGCTCGGCAAGGCGAAGGACAATAACGCCTCCTGTTCGCTGGGGCCGCTGATCCGCCTGTTCGATGACGGCTTCACCATGGACGATGTCCGGTCGAGCGAGGTCAAGCTGACCATCACCGGCACCGATGGCTATGTGCTGGAGGGGGCCAGCTCGATGGACCAGATCAGCCGCGACCCCGAGGACCTGCTTGGCCAGGCGCTGAGCGAGCATCACTATCCCGACGGTCTCGTCCTGTTCCTCGGCACCTTGTTCGCGCCGACCCAGGACCGCGACGAGCCCGGTCGCGGCTTCACCCACAAGGTCGGCGACAGCGTCGTCATCACCAACCCGCGTCTGGGAACGCTGGTCAATCCGGTGATGACCAGCGCCGACGCCCCGGCCTGGACCTTCGGTCTGGGCGATTTGATGCGCAACCTGGCCAAGCGCGGCCTGTTGTGACGGAGATTTCCATGTTGCAGAAGACCAGCGCGCGAGACGAAGCTTCTCAGGGCGAATCCGCCGCGCGCTATCCCAGCCTGATCGACAAGCGCGTCATCGTGACGGGCGGTGGATCGGGCATCGGCGAGGGGCTCGTCGAGGCGTTCGTGGCGCAGGGGGCCCGCGTGGCCTTTGTCGACATCGCCGAGGAGGCGAGCCGGGCGCTGGTCGAGCGGCTGACGCCTGATGCGCGGCACGCGCCGCTCCATCGCCGCTGCGACCTGACCGACCTCGATCACCTCAAGGCGATCTTCGCCGAGCTGGAAGCGGCGCTGGGCGGCGTCGACATCCTGGTCAACAATGCGGGCAATGACGATCGCCACAGCATCGAAGACGTGACCCCGGCCTATTGGGACGAGCGGCTGAACGTCAATCTGCGCCACCAGTTCTTCGCCGCGCAGGCCGTCATTCCCGCGATGAAGCGGGCGGGTGGCGGCGCGATCCTGAACTTCGGGTCGATCAGCTGGCACCTCGGCCTCAACGATCTGGTTCTCTACCAGACCTGCAAGGCCGCGATCGAGGGCCTGACGCGCAGCCTTGCGCGCGATCTGGGCCGCGAGAATATCCGCGTGAACACCATCGTCCCCGGCAATGTGCAGACGCCGCGTCAGGAAAAATGGTACACGCCCGAGGGTGAGGCGGAAATCGTCGCGGCGCAATGCCTCGATGCCCGTATCCAGCCTTCGGACGTCGCGGCGCTGGTGCTGTTCCTCGCCTCCGACGATGCGAAGATGTGTACGGGGCACGATTATTTCATCGATGCCGGTTGGCGCTGATCCACCGGCAATCGACGGTGCGAAGACTGACAGGAGAGCGTGATGCAGCAGGCCGAACATTGCCTGACCGTGGGGGCGACATTGGGCGAAGGTCCGATCTGGGTCGATGACGCCCTGTGGTTCGTCGATATCAAGCAGCAGCGCATCTATCGCCACGATCCGGCGGCGGGCACGCTCGACCATTGGGCCGCGCCCGAAATGGTCGGCTGGGTCGTGCCGGCGGCGCGTGGGGGCTTCGTCGCGGGGCTGAAGTCGGGGCCACATCATTTCGATCCCGCCACCGGCGGCTTCGCGCGGCTGGCCGATGTCGACGCACATCTGCCCGCCAATCGCCTCAACGACGCCTGTGTCGACGGGCAGGGACGAATCTGGTTCGGCACGATGGACAATGACGAGGCGGCGCTGTCCGGGCGCCTGTTCCGCTGGGCGGCGGGGCGGGTCGAACCGACCAGCGCCGATGTGGTCTGCATCACCAACGGCCCGGCCATCTCGCCCGACGATTCGATCCTCTATCACGTCGATACGCTGGGCAAGGTCATCCTGGCGCATCCGATGCTGGCGGACGGGACGCTGGGCCCCGCGACCGAATTCGCGCGCTTCGGCGATGCGGACGGACACCCCGATGGCGCGATCTGCGATGCCGAGGGTGGCGTGTGGGTCGGCTTTTTCGGCGGCTGGGCGGCGCGCCGCTATGCGCCGGACGGCACGATGACCGACGAGGTACGATTCCCCGTGTCGAATATCACCAAGATCGCGCTGGGCGGCCCCGACGGGCGCACCGCCTATGCCACCACGGCGCGCCAGGGGCTGAGCGAAGGCCAGTTGGCCGAGCAGGTCCAGGCGGGCGACATCTTCACCTTCCGCGTGACGGTTCCGGCCAAGCCGCTGCACCGCGCGCAGATCTGAACCCGGCGTCCGGGCGGCCCGCTCCCGTCGCGGGGGCGGGTCCTTTGTCGGGCCTTCCTATCCTTCCATCGCGCTGCGGGTGTCCTCCAGCGCCAGATCGACGAGCAGCCGCATGGCTTCCCCCGCGCCCTCGACATCGCCCGCGGCGATCGCGTCATAGACCTTGACATGGTCAGGCACCGGATTGCGGGGCAGCGCGCGCGAGCGCTGCTTGAACTGGGTGGTCCAGGCAACTGCCGCGCCGATGCTGGCGGTCAGCACGACCAGCGCGTCGTTGCGCGTCGCGGCCAGTACCGCATTATGGAAGTCGCGGTCGGCGGCGCGCCCCGCCTCGGTCGCCAGCGTGTGGCGGCGCATCGCGGCCAGCGCGTCGCGCATCTCCTTCAGGTCGGCCTTTTCACGGCGCTCCGCCGCCAGCCGCGCGGCGGCAGGCTCGACGATCGCGCGCAGTTCGAACAGGCTGCGCACGAAGTGAATGTCGGGCTCGCCCGAAAAGGCCCAGGCCAGCACGTCGGGGTCGAGCAGATTCCAGCGGCTGCGCGGCAGGACGCGGGTGCCCGTCTTGGGCCGGCTCTCGACCAGCCCCTTGGCGCTCAGCACCTGCACCGCCTCGCGATAGGCGCTGCGCGATACGTCGAGCGCTTCGGAAAAGGCGACTTCGCCCGAAAGCGTGTCGCCGGGACGGTACTCGCCCGACACGATCGCCGCGCCCAGCTTGTGCGCGATCGCGCCGTGCAGGCGACGGCCGGTGCCGCGCCGGGTGCGCGGCGTCGTCGTGGAGGCGTCATCGTCGGTTTGTACGACAGGGGGCGGGGTCTCGGGCATGTCGGTATCGCTCATAACGTATGTCTCACCTCTCCATCCTTACCCTTGCCGCACAAGGTTTAACATTGCCATCACTCCGTCAAATCAATATGTCAGAGTAATATAAAGGAGCTTCCCTATGACCGATTTCCGTTCGATCGACGCCGTCACCGGACAGCCGGTGGGCGATGCTTTCGCGGTCCACGGACCGGCCGATGTCGCGATCGCCTGTGCGGCCGCCGAAGAGGCCTTCGACGTCTATCGCGCGACCTCGCGAGAGGATCGCGCCGCGTTCCTCGACAGGATCGGGGCCGAGATCATGGCGATCGGCGACGAGCTGATCGAGGTGGCGATGCGCGAAAGCGGCCTGCCGCGCGCGCGGCTCGAAGGGGAGCGTGGCCGCACCGTCGGCCAGCTGGGGCTGTTCGCCAAGGTGTTGCGCGCCGGCGGCTATCTGCAGGTCCGCGTCGACCCCGCCATGCCGGACCGCCAGCCCCTGCCGCGGCCCGACCTGCGCCTGCGCATGGTGCCGCTGGGCCCGGTCGCGGTGTTCGGCGCGTCCAACTTCCCGCTCGCCTTCTCGACCGCCGGGGGGGATACCGCCTCCGCGCTCGCGGCCGGTTGCCCGGTCGTGGTGAAGGGCCATCCGGCGCATCCGCAGACCGGGGCGCTGGTCGCGGCCGCGATCGAGCGGGCGGTCGCCGCCAGCGGCCTGCCCAAGGGCGTGTTCGGTCATCTGACCGGCGCCAGCAACGAACTGGGCGGTGCGCTGGTGGCCGACCCCCGCATCGCGGCGGTGGGCTTCACCGGCTCGCGTGCCGGTGGCCTCGCGCTGATGAAGATCGCGCAGGACCGGCCAGTGCCGATCCCCGTCTATGCCGAGATGTCGAGCATCAACCCGGTGGTGCTGATGCCCGAAGCGCTCAAGGCGCGCGGCGCGGCGCTGGGCACGGCCTTTGTCGGTTCGCTGACCATGGGGGCGGGGCAGTTCTGCACCAATCCGGGCCTGGTGCTGGCGATTGAGGGCGAGGGGCTGGACGCATTCGTCGAGGCCGCCCGTACCGCGCTGACCGGTGTGGCGGCGCAGACCATGCTGACGCAGGGCATCCACGCCGCCTATACCCAGGGTGCCGAGGCGCTCGCATCGCATGACAAGGTCGAAACGGTCGCCCGCGGCCAGGTGGGTGAGGGCATCACCGCCGGTCGGGCCGCTTTCTTCCAGACGACGGCAGAGGCTTTCCTGGCGGACGACGCACTGGGCCATGAAGTGTTCGGGGCGTCGTCGATCCTGGTTCGCTGCCGGGATGAGGGGGAACTGGTGAAGGTGCTGAAGGCCGCCGAGGGCCAGTTGACCGCGACGATCCAGATGGACGGGGGCGATACCGATCTGGCGGCGCGGCTGGTGCCGGTGCTGGAGCGCAAGGCGGGACGGATCCTTGCCAATGGATGGCCGACCGGCGTCGAGGTGGCGCATGCGATGGTGCATGGCGGCCCCTTCCCGGCGACGTCGGATGGCCGCACGACCTCGGTCGGCAGCCTGGCGATCGACCGCTATCTACGCCCGGTGTCGTACCAGAATCTCGACCAGGCGCTGCTGCCCGACGACCTGAAGGACAGCGCGGCGGGGGTCTTGCCGCGTCTGGTCGACGGTCAGCCGGGCTGAATCCATATGGGGTGCGTCCGGACCGTGGACGCACCCCTTTTGTCGAAGACATAGTTAGAATCAGGAGAGGACATCATGGCGGATCGCCTGTTGCAGCATCGCGCGCCCGACGGGACGCGTTCGGTCATCTTGGCGCGGGATGCGCAGGCGGCGTTCGTTCCGGGCATCGACACCGTCCTCGCGCTGGCGCAGCGGGCGATCGCCGAGGGGCGTTCGCTTCTCGATACCGCGCTGGCCTGTGGCGCAGGTGAGAGCGTCGATCTGGCGGCCGAGTTGGCGGCGGGGCGTCTGATCGCGCCGATCGACCATGCCGATCCCGCGCATTGCGTCATGACGGGCACGGGGCTCACCCATCTCGGTTCGGCCGAGGGGCGCGACAAGATGCATCGCGACGCGGCCACCGCCGCGCATCAGACCGACTCGATGCGGATGTTTCTCGAGGGCGTCGCGGACGGCAAGCCGGGCGAGGGCCGAGTGGGGCAGCAACCCGAATGGTTCTATAAGGGCGATGGCTCGCAACTGGTCGGCCCCGGCGATCCGCTCGAAATGCCCGCTTTCGCACAGGATGGCGGCGAGGAGCCCGAGCTGGCGGGCATTTATCTGATCGGCCCGGATGGCACGCCGCACCGGCTGGGCCTGTGCCTGGCCAATGAGTTTTCGGACCATGTGACCGAGCGGCACAATTATCTGTGGCTCGCCCACTCCAAGCTGCGGCCCGCCGCACTGGGCGCCGAGCTGCTGCTGGGCGAGGTGCCCGCGCATATCGAGGGAACGAGCAGGATCGCGCGCGCTGGCCAGACGATCTGGGAAAAGCCCTTCCTCTCGGGCGAAGCCAATATGTCGCACAGCCTCGCGAACCTGGAGCATCATCACTTCAAATATGCGCTCTTCCGGCGGCCGGGGGACATTCACGTTCATTTCTTCGGCACGGCGACGCTGTCCTTCTCGGACGGTATCCGCACCGAGGAAGGGGATGTGTTCGAAATCGCGGCCGCGCCATTCACCTTGCCGCTGGCCAATTCGCTGAAGCGGGGCGACGCCAGGCCCGTCAAGGTCGAACGCCTCTAAGGGCATTCTCACAGGTATGAGAACGACAGGGGCGCTCTTTCCAACCGGAAGAGTGCCCCTTTTTACGTCTGGAGGGTGATCTCCGCATCGATTCGAGGTTTGGCGGGGGTTGATCCGGATCGGTTCGCGCCGTCCGGCATGGCGACGCAGTCGACGCGCGAGACGGGAGAAGTTACAAGGAATTGATTTGGCGACGTTTTCAGATTTTTTACGGTTTCGTGGCACTTTTTCTGTTGACCCTAATATGGTGTATGGGTAGAGGGGTTTCACCGCGACGGAGCGGGCCACTGAGTGTGGCGCTTCGGGGTGGTACTGGCATTGAGATGCTG
>NZ_JAVSCQ010000040.1:0-25628 GCF_040560405.1 Facivitalis istanbulensis | reverse complement strand
CTTCAACAAGCTCAAGCGCTTCCGCCGTATCGCCCTGCGCTGCGAGAAAACCATCGCCGCCTTCATGGGCTTCGTTCACCTCGCATGCGCCATGATCTGGCTACGATAAATGCAGACAAAGCCTAGGCTCCTTCGCCGGTCATCTGGCGATGGTTCGCGGTGAATCAGGCCATCACGCTCCATCCGTGCCAGCAACTGCGCCATGCTGGGCTGCTCGACGCCCGCGATTTGCGCGAGGTCCATCTGGCGGACGACTTGGCCACGTTTGACACCGCGATGCGCGCGCGGGCGCGAACCATCTCCGCCGAGTGCCGCGAGAGTTTTGCGGATATGTTCGGGCCGGAAGGCGCACAGCATATGCGCGCCATGTTCACCGAACGACACGACGGCTGATCGTCCAGAGACGACGACCGACCGCGTCACGCCGCCGGTCCCTATTCGCCAGATCCAGCGGAATAGCTGGGAACCAGATGGTGAGAGATGATCGCGCCTGCCGACACAGCATATCACTGTCTGTCACAGAGGTTCGGCTTTGGTGTCGCAGGATAGCTGCCTGGATGCCCCGTGAGGATTCGAACCTCAATTAACGGAGTCAGAGTCCGTGGTCTTACCTTTAGACGACGGGGCACCGAACAGGGGCGTGCCTCTAGGCGGCGCCTGGGGGCTTGTCAACCGGAATTGCACGGTTCGCGCGCAGGGCGGCTTGTCGCACAGGCGCCAAGCCGCTACCTTGGGAACTAAGCACCGGCGAACACTCATGTTCGTGACGGATAGAACAGAATAAGCGAGATACGGCGATGGGGGATGGTCCCACCCGAAGGCCGTACCGGCAGGCCAAGCCCCCTGCCCGTCCGGCTCCACCCCGGCCCCAGCGTGGCCGGTGGTCCGATGCGCAGGCCTATGCCGCGCTGGACCTTGGCACCAACAATTGTCGGCTGCTGATCGCGCGGCCGCAGGGCGGTGGCTTTGCCATTGTCGACGCCTTTTCGCGGATCGTGCGATTGGGCGAGGGGCTGGCGACCACGGGCCGCCTGTCCGATGCCGCGATCGATCGTACCATCGCCGCGCTCAGGGTCTGTGCCGACAAGCTGAAGCGGCGCAACGTCACCCTGTCGCGCGCGGTCGCGACCGAGGCATGCCGCCGCGCCGCCAACGGCCCCGCCTTCATCGCCCGCGCGCTGGCGGAGACGGGCATTCACCTGGACATTATTTCCGCCGAGGAAGAGGCGCGGCTGGCGGTGTTGGGCTGCCACGCGCTGATCGAGCCGGGGGAGGACCCGGCGCTGATCTTCGACATCGGCGGGGGATCGACCGAACTGGTGCTGGTCGACACGCGCAGCGCGGTGCCGCGCATCCTGGACTGGCATTCCGCACCCTGGGGCGTGGTGTCGCTGACCGAAAGCGCGGGCGGCGGCGAGGATGAGGCCGGGCGGCTGGCCGCCTATGCGCGGATGCGCGACATCGTCGCGGAGAGCTTCGCGCCCTTTACCGCGCGCCTCCCGACCCAGCTCAGACGCCCCCGGCTGCTGGGCACGAGCGGGACGGTGACGACGCTGGGCAGCGTCCATCTGGGGCTCAGCCAATATGACCGCGCCGCGGTCGACGGGCTGATCGTGCCGACCTCCGCGATGCGCGCGATCAGCGCCGACCTGTCGCGCAAGAGCCTGAGCGCGCGCGGCAAGGTCGCGTGCATCGGGCCGGAGCGCGCCGATCTGGTGGTCGCGGGCTGCGCGATCCTGGAGACGATATTGGACCTTTGGCCCGCCGAGCGGCTAGGGATCGCCGACCGTGGGATTCGCGAGGGAATCCTACGCCGATTGATGGGAATCGCCAGACCGTGAGCAGAGGAAATTCGGGACTGCGCCAGCGTGTGCGCACCGCCCGGAACCGTACCGCCCAATCGACCCGCTGGCTGGAGCGCCAGCTGAACGATCCTTATGTCCGCCGCGCCAAGGCGGAGGGGTATCGCAGCCGCGCGGCCTATAAGCTGATCGAGCTGGACGAGCGGTTCGGCTTTCTGCGCGGCAAGAAGCGGATCATCGACCTGGGGCTGGCGCCGGGCGGCTGGAGCCAGGTGGTGCGGCGACAGGTGCCCAACGCGACGGTGGTCGGCATCGACCTGCTGCCCGTCGATCCGATCGACGGCGTGACCATCTTCGAGATGGACTTCATGGACGACGCCGCGCCCGACACGCTGATGCAGGCGCTGGGCGGCGCGCCCGATCTGGTGATGTCGGACATGGCGGCCAACACGGTCGGCCATCCACAGACCGACGCGCTGCGCACCATGGGACTGGTCGAAACCGCCTTCGCCTTCGCCTGCGACGTGCTGTCGCCCGGCGGCGTGTTCGTCGCCAAGGTCTTTGCGGGCGGCGCGGATTCACAGCTCGTTGCCGAGATGAAGCGCCACTTCGCGACGGTGAAACACGCCAAGCCGCCGTCGAGCCGCAAGGGGTCGGTCGAATGGTTCGTCGTCGCGCAGGGGTTCAAGGGGCGCAAGCCAGCCCCTGCCGCGGATAGCGTCGACGAAGGCTGATCGGCTTCGATCGGGAGCGTGACCCGCCGGAATCGCGCGCCCCTTTCCGGATGTCGATTGCGTCCGGCCGCCCGACACCGCGGCGGCCCCGGGTTCAAGGAGCCGCGATGGCCAAGCTCTATTTCTACTATGCCAGCATGAACGCGGGCAAATCGACCATGCTGCTGCAGGCCGATTTCAATTATCGCGAGCGGGGGATGAACACGATGCTGTTCACCGCCGCGATCGACGACCGCTTCGCCTATGGCACCATCGCCTCGCGCATCGGCCTGTCGCGACCCGCCACGCCCTTTCATGCCGCCACCGATCTGGAGGCCTGCGCGCTCGAACGCCATGCCGGGACGCCGCTCGCCTGTATCCTGGTCGACGAGGCGCAGTTCCTGACGCCCGATCAGGTGGAGCAACTGGCCCGGCTGGCCGACCGGCATCGCATACCCGTGCTGGCCTATGGCCTGCGCACCGATTTCAAGGGCCAGCTCTTCCCCGGGTCGGCCCGGTTGCTCGCGCTGGCCGATACGCTGAGCGAGATCAAGTCGGTCTGCGTCTGTGGCGCGAAGGCGACGATGAACCTGCGCGTCGATGGCCAGGGGCACGCGATCGCCGAGGGCGCGCAGACCGAAATCGGCGGCAATGACCGCTATATCGCCTTGTGCCGTCGCCATTTCGGCGAGGCGCTGGCGGGGGCCATGGTGCTTGAGGCGGGGCCGAAGCCCGACTAACGCCGCGCGATGCATGGATGGATCATACTCGACAAGCCGCTGGGGCTCGGCTCGACGCAAGGGGTGAGCGCGGTCAAGCGCGTGCTGCGCCAGGGCGGCTATGGCAAGGGGATCAAGGTCGGCCATGGCGGCACGCTCGACCCGCTGGCGACAGGCGTGCTGCCGATCGCGGTGGGCGAGGCGACGAAGCTGGCCGGGCGGATGCTCGACAGCGACAAGGTGTATGACTTCACCATCCGCTTCGGCGTGCAGACCGCGACGCTGGACGCCGAGGGCGAGGCGGTGGCGGAAAGCGATGTCCGCCCGACCCGCGAGGCGCTGGCGGCGGTGCTGCCACGTTTCACCGGCCCGATCGAGCAGGTACCGCCCGCCTATTCGGCGCTGAAGATCGATGGCGAACGCGCCTATGATCTGGCGCGGGCGGGCGAGGAGGTGGTGCTCGCGAGCCGGCGAGTGACGATTCACGCGCTGACGATCCACGGCAAGGCTGTAACCGACCCGTTGGAGGAGATCACCCTCACCGCCCATGTCTCCAAGGGCACCTATATCCGCTCGCTCGCCCGCGACATCGCCCTTGCGCTGGGCACGGTCGGCCATGTCACCATGCTCCGCCGGACCAAGGCGGGGCCGTTCACCCTGGCCCCTGCGATATCGCTGGACAAATTGAACGAAATGGGGCAGGCGCGCGGGCTTGAACAGATACTCCTGCCGCTGAGGGCGGGGCTGGACGACATCCCGGCTCTTGCTCTCGACCCCGACCAGGCAGGGGCGCTCCGTCAGGGGCGTGTGCTGGCCGGGATCGCCGTGGACGATGGCCAATATTTCGCGATGCTGGGTGAGAACCCGGTGGCGCTGGTAGAGGCGCTGGACGCAAATGTCCGGGTCGTGCGCGGCTTCAACCTCGATTAAGAAAGGATCACGATGTCGATCACCGCTGAACGCCGCCAGGAAATCATCAAGGATCATGCCCGCGCCGAGGGTGACACGGGTTCGCCCGAAGTCCAGGTCGCGATCCTGACCCAGCGTATTCAGAACCTGACCGAGCACTTCAAGACCCACGCGAAGGACAACCATTCGCGTCGCGGCCTGCTGATGCTGGTCAACAAGCGCCGCTCGCTGCTCGATTATCTGCGTCACAAGGATGGCGACCGCTATCTGGCGCTGATCGCCAAGCTCGGCCTGCGCAAGTAACACGCAGACGGCGCTGACGAAAAAGGGCATCCCTCGCGGGGTGCCCTTTTTTTTCGGCTGGTGTATAGAGCACCCGGCCGACCGGATGGCGCAAGGCTGCGCCTCCCCAAAGCCTCTATGTCATGAAACCCGTCGAACGCGGCGGGTAGGATCGGAGGATCGGCAATTCGGCCGAACTCCAGAGCCAATCTTGGCTCAACCCATAGGCCCCGGCGGGATAGGCCCGTCGGAGTGAAGGAAATTCCATGTTCAATACCAAGAAAGTGGCCATCGAGTGGGGCGGCAAGACGCTGACCCTCGAAACCGGCAAGGTGGCCCGTCAGGCCGATGGCGCGGTGATCGCGACGCTGGGCGAGACGGTGGTGCTCTGCGCCGTGACGGCCGCCAAGAATGTGAAGGAAGGGCAGGATTTCTTCCCGCTGACCGTTCACTATCAGGAGAAGTTCTCGTCGGCGGGCCGCATCCCCGGTGGTTTCTTCAAGCGCGAGCGCGGCGCGACCGAGCGTGAGACGCTGATCAGCCGCCTGATCGACCGTCCGATCCGCCCACTCTTCCCCGAAGGTTTCTACAACGAGATCAACTGCATCTGCCAGGTGCTCTCCTATGACGGCGAGAACGAGCCGGACATCCTGGCGCTGGTGGCGGCGTCGGCCGCGATGACCATCTCGGGCGTGCCCTTCATGGGTCCGATCGGCGCGGCGCGCGTCGGCTATATCGATGGCGAATACGTCCTGAACCCGACCGATGCCGAGGCGCTGGCTGGTGATCTCGACCTGGTCGCCGCCGCGACGCACGACGCGGTGATGATGGTCGAGTCGGAAGCCAAGGAGCTGTCCGAGGAAGTGATGCTCGGCGCGGTCATGTACGCGCACAAGGCATCGCAGCAGATCATCAACGCGATCATCGACCTCGCCGAGCAGGCCGCCAAGGACCCGTGGGAACTGAAGGTCGGCGACGACCAGAAGACCGTGAAGGCCGAGTTGAAGAAGCTGATCGGCAAGGACATCACCGCCGCCTACAAGCTGACCGACAAGCAGCAGCGCCAGACCGCGCTGGGTGAAGCGCGCGCCAAGGCGAAGGCCGCCATGGCCGACCGCACCCCGCAGGAACAGCTCGTCGCCGCCAAGCTCGTCAAGAAGCTGGAGGCCGAGATCGTCCGCACCGCGATCCTGAAGGACGGCCGCCGCATCGACGGTCGCTCGACCACCCAGATCCGTCCGATCGAGGCCGAGGTCCACTTCCTGCCGCGTTCGCATGGTTCGGCGCTGTTCACGCGCGGCGAGACGCAGACGATCGCGACCACCACGCTGGGCACCAAGGATGCCGAGCAGATGATCGACGGGCTGAACGGCCTGTCCTACCAGCATTTCATGCTGCACTATAACTTCCCGCCCTATTCGGTCGGCGAAGTGGGCCGCTTCGGCGCGCCGGGCCGTCGCGAGATCGGCCATGGGAAGCTGGCGTGGCGCGCGCTGCACCCGGTGCTGCCGACCAAGGAGGAATTCCCCTACACCATCCGCGTGACCAGCGACATCACCGAGTCGAACGGCTCGTCGTCGATGGCCACCGTCTGCGGCGGCTCGCTGTCGCTGATGGATGCGGGCGTGCCGCTCAAGCGTCCGGTCTCGGGCATCGCCATGGGCCTGATCCTGGAAGTGGATGCCAAGGGTAATCGGGACTTCGCCGTCCTGTCCGACATCCTGGGTGACGAGGATCACCTGGGCGACATGGACTTCAAGGTGGCGGGCACCTCCGAGGGCATCACCTCGCTCCAGATGGACATCAAGATCGCCGGTATCACCGAGGAGATCATGAAGGTCGCGCTGGCGCAGGCCAAGGAAGGCCGTGCGCACATCCTGGGCGAGATGAACAAGGCGCTGGCCTCGACCCGGACCGAGCTGTCGGCCCATGCGCCGCGCATCGAGACGATGTCGATCGACAAGTCGAAGATCCGCGACGTGATCGGCACCGGCGGCAAGGTGATCCGCGAGATCGTCGCCACCACCGGCGCCAAGGTCGACATCGACGACGAGGGCGTGATCAAGATCAGTTCGTCGGATTCGGCGCAGATCGAAGCCGCGATGAACTGGATCAAGGGCATCGTCGAAGAGGCCGAGGTCGGCAAGATCTATAACGGCAAGGTCGTCAACCTGGTCGATTTCGGCGCGTTCGTGAACTTCATGGGCGGCAAGGACGGCCTGGTCCACGTCTCGGAGATCAAGAACGAGCGCGTCGAGAAGGTCTCTGACGTCCTGAGCGAAGGCCAAGAGGTCAAGGTCAAGGTCCTCGAGATCGATCCGCGCGGCAAGGTCCGCCTGTCGATGCGCGTCGTCGACCAGGAAACCGGTGCCGAGCTGGAGGACAATCGTCCGGCGCGCGAACCGCGTGGCGAGCGTTCGGATCGTGGTCCGCGCGGCGACCGTGAAGGTGGTCGCGGTCCGCGCCGTGATGGCGGCGACCGGGGTGGCGAAGGCCGTGGCGGCCCGCGTCGTGATCGGGGCGACCGTCCCCGTCGCGAAGGCGGCGACGAGGGCAGCGCGCCCGAATTCGCGCCGGCCTTCCTGACCGGCGATCGCGACTGATCCTTTGCCTCAGGGTAACAGGGAAGGGCTCGGAGGAAACTCCGGGCCCTTTTTGTTGAGGCCCAGCTCGATCGCTGCCCCCTACCCCCGATGGAAGATCAGGATCGGCCGCGCGCGATAGCGCCCTTCGACCGGCACGGCATAGCCCAGCTTGCCCGCCAGCCGGATCGACGCCGAATTGCCAGGATCGATGATGCAGCAGGTCCGCCCGATCCCATGCGCATCGGCCCAGCCAAGCACCGCCGTCATCGCCTCGCTCGCATAGCCGCGCCCCTGCGCCGCCGGGCCCAGCATCCAGCCCGCTTCGGGCACGGCCAGCGCGGGCTCGATCGATCGCCGCGATTCCAGCAATCCGATATCGCCCAGCACCACTCCCGTCGCCCGGTCGCACACCACCCAGGCCCCATAGCCGAACACCGTCCAGCCGCCGATCGAACGCAACAGGCGAATCCACACCTCCTCGCGGCTTCGCGGCTGGCCGCCGACCCCCGCATAGACAGCTGGATCGGCCCACATCGCCGCCAGCGCGTCGATATCCTCGGGATGATGGCCGCGCAGGATCAGCCGCTCGGTGGTCAGGACGGGTGTCGGGCTGATGAAGCGCATGCCCGATCGCTTATCCCGCGTCGCGGATCACCGCCAGAAATGCCTCGCCATAGGCATCCAGCTTGCGCGCGCCGATGCCTGACAGCAGCGCGAGCGCGGCGCGACTGGCCGGCCGCTGCGCCGCCATGTCGCGCAGCACCGAGTCATGGAAGATGACATAGGGCGGCACCCCCGCCTCCTGCGCCAGTTCGCGGCGCTTGGCGCGCAACGCCTCGAACAGCGGATTGTCGGCGGGATTGGCGGCAACCGGCGCGGCGCGGCGGCCCTTGCGCTCGCGCTTGGGCGGCAGGACCAGCGACAACCGCGCCTCCCCCTTGATGAGGGCGCGCGCGGCGGGTCCGAATTCCAGCCCGCCGTGATGATTGGTGCGCAGCGCATCACGTAGCAACAGCGCGCGGTGGACGGGCTTCAACAGCGCCACCTCGTCACCCGCAACGATGTTCCACACCGACAACGCCTCATGCCCGTTCATCAGGCTGCGTTCGCTCGACTGGCCGGTCAGCACCTGCTCGATATAGCCCGCGCCGAACATCTGGCCGGTGCGAAACACGGCGGAAAGGAATTTCTGCGCCGTGGTCGTCGCATCGACCGCATCGGGAGAGCCGAGACAATTGTCGCAATTGCCGCAATCCTCGGCCAGTTCCTCGCCGAAATGGCGCAGCAGGATACGGCGGCGGCACCCGCCCGTCTCGACCAGCGCGCCCAGCGCCGCCAGCCGCGCCCGCTCGCCCGCCTGCCGTTCGGGCTCCACCTCGGCGATGCGCTGGCGGGCGCGGGCGAAATCCTCGGCACCCCAGAAAAGATGCGCGATCGACGGATCGCCGTCGCGGCCCGCACGCCCCGTTTCCTGATAATAGGCCTCGATCGATTTGGGCAGGCCCGCATGGGCGACGAAGCGGACGTCGGGCTTGTCGATGCCCATGCCGAACGCGACGGTGGCGCAGATCACCATGTCCTCGCTCGCGACGAAATCGGCCTGGTTCTTCGCGCGGATCGCGGGGTCGAGACCCGCATGATAGGCGCGGACCGGCCGCCCCGTCCGCGCCAGCGCCTCGGCCAGCTTCTCGGTCGCCGCCCGCGTCTGGGCATAGACGATGCCGGGGCCGGGCGTGTCGGCGACCACCCGCGCGATCTGAAGGTTCACATTCGCCTTGGGCGAGATGGCATAGCGGATATTGGGTCGGTCGAAACCCGAGACGATCATCCCCTCGACCGGGATGCCGAGCTGCTTGGCGATGTCGGCGCGGGTATGCGCATCGGCGGTGGCGGTCAGCGCGAGCCGCGGCACCGATGGAAAGGCATCCATCAGCGGTTCGAGCAACCGGTAGTCGGGGCGGAAATCATGCCCCCATTCGCTGACGCAATGCGCCTCGTCGATCGCGAACAGGCTGAGCGGCGCGGACGCCAGCAATTCGCGGAAATGGGCGGAGGAGGCGCGTTCGGGCGCGACATATAACAGGTCGAGCTGCCCGTCGCGGAACCGCGCGATCGTCTCGGCGCGATTCTGGTCGACGCTCGTCAGGGTCGCGGCGCGGATGCCCACCGCCTCGGCCGCGCGCAGTTGGTCGTGCATCAGCGCGATCAGCGGGCTGACCACGACGCAGCAGCCCTCCATCATCACCGCGGGCAATTGGTAGCACAGCGATTTGCCCGCGCCGGTCGGCATCACCGCCAGGGTCCGCTGCCGCGCCAGCACCCGGTCGACCACCTGGTCCTGCACGCCGCGAAACTGGCTGTACCCGAAAACCTGATGCAGCATGGAAAGGGGGTCGGCGACCATCGGGGTGCATGTAGCGACGCCGCCGGAAGGGGGAAAGGGCGGCGTCGCTTTTGTTGGGACGGAAACGCGGCGGCCGTGATCGGTCGCCGCGTCCCTCGTCCTCGTATCAACGCCTCACAGGCCGATCCGCACCGTGGCCAGCACCGTGCGCGGCGCACCGGGCAGGTTCAACAGGGGCGACGTCCCGTGGCCGGACACGATATAGCGCTCATTGCCCAGATTATAGCCGTTCACCTGAAGCCGCACCGGCCCGACATAGACCCAGGCCATGGCGTCCATCGTGATATAATGCGGCAGCACCGTCGTATTGGCCGGATCGGCCCAGCGATCGCCGACATAGTTGACGCCGCCGCCCAGACCGAATCGCTTGGCGAAGCTCTTCGTCACGAAGGCGTTGACCGCATTCTCCGGGGTGATCGTCGCACGCTTGTCGAGAAAGGCCGGATTGGCCGATGCAGTCACCCGGGTATCGAGATAGGCATAGCCGGCAATCGCCTGGAAACCCGAGGGCAGGTCAAGCTGGCCCGACAGTTCGAAGCCCCGCGTCCGTTGCGTACCGATCGGAATGACTCGCGTCGGGGTCAACGGATCGCTGCCCTTGATGCCGGTGCGGCGCAGGATGAACCCGGCCGCCTGGATATTCAGCCGACCGCCGAGCAGCGTATATTTGGCGCCGATCTCGTTGTTGACGGTTTCCTCCGGCGCGATATCGGCGTTGCTCGCCGCCAGCGCGAAGGTCTCGCCCGAAGGCTGGAAACTGCGGCTCCAGGAGACATAATAGGATTGCCGGTCATCCGGCTGATAGACGAGGCCCGCGCGGGGACTCCATTTGCGGTCGGAACGGCTGAGATCGGGCTGGCCCGGCAACAACTGGTAGGTCTTCTGGTCGAACCAGTCATGCCGCACGCCGACCAGCGCCTTCAGGCCGTGGCCGAGATCGGCCATGTCCTGCACATAAAGCGCGCGCGTGTCGAAGATCGTGTTGCTGCTGCTGCCCAGCTTAGTGAAGCTCGCATCGTTCACGACCGGCAGCACCGGCCGGTACAGTGACGTGACCGCCACGTTGCGCGACGCGAAGACATCGGCCCGCTTGTCCTGCCGCGCAATCTCGAAGCCGTAGAGCAACACATGCTCCATCCCGGCGAAACGCAATTTCTGGGTCAGTTCGGCCTGGTTCGACCAGCCATCCTCATCGCGCAGCATGCGGCCATGTTGCAGCGTGACCGTCAGCGCGGCGGCGTTCACCGCCGAAGGCAGCGTGCTGTGACGATCAAGCTCGTATTTATAATGGCGGAAACCGTCGCGAAAGCTCAGATCGTCGGAAAAGCGATGGGTCAGGATCACCGTCTGCGACAGGACACGGCTGGTCGTCGCGTCCGCATCCCGGGCATTGGCCGCGCCATAATAGGTCGACCGAGGCACATCCACCGGCCGGCCGTTGATCGCCGGAATGCCGAGATCCATCAACCGGGTGTCGCGCAGATACTCCGCCTCGACATAAAGCGTCGTCGGCCCGCCGGCGCCGAGCAGGAAAGACGGCGCCAGCGTGAAGCGCTTGAGGAATTGCTGGTCGCGGAAGCTGTGGTCGTTCTCGAGCGCGCCGGTCAGGCGAAAGCCCACGCCGCCCTGTGGATCGAAGCGCCCCAGATCCCATTCCGCCCTTTTGGTCGCATAGGAGCCGCCCGACAGGGTGACGGCGGTGACATTGACGTCCGGCTGCTTGAGAACCCGATTGATCAGGCCGCCCGATGAGCCGCGGCCGTAGAGCACGGCCGCCGGGCCCTTGATGACTTCGACCCGCTGGGTGTTCGACAAGTCCCGGAAGTACAGCGCGTCGTCCCGGAATCCGTTGACGAACTGATCGGCGATCGCGGTGAAGCCGCGGATATTGACTTGGTCCCGCTGACCATCGCCCGCCGCGAAGCTGACCCCCGGCACGTTCTTCAACGCGTCCTGAAGCGACAGCGCGCGCTGGTCGAGCAGCACCTGTTGCGGCACGACCGCGATGGATTGCGGAATGTCCCGCAACGGCGCGGGAATCTTGGCAGCCGAAGTGTCGACCGGCACATAGCCCTCGCGCTCGCCGGTGACGACGATTTCGTCCTTGGTGCCGTTGGCGGACTGGGCGGAAGCAACGGACGGGACCATGGCGACCCCCAAAAGGGCCAAGCGCACCCGTGGCGCGAAACGGCACATATCCAATATCCCCTTTTCTAGATAATGCGATCGATTTGCATTATCTAGAAAGCGCTTCGGTGTATAGACCCTATTCCGCCCACGAAACGATCGACGTCGTCCTCCAGCGGCAACGGCCACCCCGCTTGCCCCGCCCCGCGCCATGGCCTAGCGATGCACGCCATGAAACGACTGGCCATTTATTGCGGGTCTGCGACCCCCGCCGATCCGCTCTATATCGACACCGCCCGTGCGGTCGGGCGGGGCCTGACCGAACGCGGGATCGGCATCGTGTATGGCGGCGGGCGTCTGGGCCTGATGGGCGCGGTTGCCGATGCCGCGCTGGCGGCGGGGGGCGAGGTGATCGGCGTTATCCCGCAGGCGCTGGTCGATGCGGAGGTCGCGCATCGCGGCCTGACCGAACTCCATGTCGTGCCGGGAATGCATGAACGCAAAAAGGCGTTCACCGACCTGTCCGACGGCTTCATCACCATCGCGGGCGGCACCGGCACGATGGACGAATTGTGGGAGGCGCTCAGCTGGGCGCAGCTCGGCTATCACACCGATCCGGTCGGGCTGCTCAACACCGGCGGCTATTACGACCATCTGGTCGCCTTCTGGGACAAGATGGGCGCGGTCGGGTTCGTGCGGCCACAGCATCGCGACCTGCTGATCGTCGACGCCACGCTGGACGGGCTGCTGGAACGGATGGCGGCGCATGTCCCGACCCAGCCCATCGTCCGGATGAACGCGAACGATTTGTGACGCGCCCCGCCGCCCCCGACGAGCGGGACGCGCTGGTGGCGGCGGCCAGGGCTTCGATCGCGCGCGGCTCCCGGAGTTTCGCGGCGGCCAGCCTGCTCTTCGATCCCGACACGCGCGCGCGCGCCTGGCTGCTCTATGCCTGGTGCCGCCGCTGCGACGATATCGCCGACGGACAGGATCACGGCCATGCCATGAGCCGGGTCACCGATGGGCCCGCCCGCCTGGCCGCGTTGACCGCCAAGACCGAGGCGGCGCTGGCGGGCGAGGTGGTCGGCGACCCGGCCTTCGACGCGCTGCGCATCGTGGCCGCGGAAACGGGGATGCCGCATCGCTGGCCCCGCGACCTGATCGCCGGATTCGCGCTCGACGCGCAGGACTGGCGACCACAGACCGAGGATGATCTCTACCGCTATTGCTATCATGTCGCGGGCGTCGTCGGCTGCATGATGGCAGTGACGATGGGCGTGGCGCCCGATGACGACGCGACACTGGACCGCGCCTGCGACCTGGGCATGGCGTTCCAGCTCGCCAATATCGCGCGTGACATCGCGGAGGATGCGGCGGCGGGGCGGCATTATCTGCCGCGCGAATGGCTCGCTCATGCGAGCATCGCCCCCGAAGCGATCATGGCGCCGTCGCACCGGCCGGGGCTGAGCGCGCTCGCCCGGCGGCTCACCGATCGGGCCGCCATGTTCGAGGCCAGCGCACGGATGGGTACGCCCGCGCTATCCTATCGCTCGGCCTGGGCGGTCCTGTCGGCCGCGGCGATCTATGGCGCGATCGGGCGCAAGGTGGCACGGCGCGGTCGCAAGGCCTGGGACCGTCGCGTGGCGACCGGCACGCTGGAGAAGCTGCGTTTCATGACGCGCGCGGGGCTCCAGGCCGCCGGGCGCGGGCGGATGACGATCACGCCCCGCGATCCCTCGCTCTGGACGCGCCCGCGCCAGGGAATGGAATAACGCGGCGCGCGGGCTCCGGGGCCACACCGGCCCGCGCCTCTCGCCACGCCCCTGCCGCCTTGCCAAAACAAAACGGGCCGCCCCGAAGGGCGGCCCGCGCAGTTTGGGTATCAGGTCGAACGCTTAGAAGCGAACCGTGCCCTCCAGACCGATGGTCCGCGGCGGGTTGAAGTTCGCATAATCGCCCAGCGTGCCCGCATTCGCGGCCGACCGGCGATACATGAAGGTGTTGTTGAGCAGGTTGCGGCTCCACAGCGACACGGTCAGCTTGGTGCCCGCATCGTTCATCGGCAGATCGGCCAGCGCCAGGCGACCGTTCATGACGAAGGTCTTGTCGGTGCGGGTCGTCTCGTTCTGGAAGCTATAGGCCGAGTCGGCATAATTGCCGTCCAGGTGGAAACGGACCTTCGCCTCCGAACCCGGCAACGGCACTTCATAGTCGACATAGGCCGAGGCGGCATTGCGCGGCGTGTAGACCACGAACACCTGGGTCAGCACGTTGTTCATGCCCGGCAACGGGTTCGGCGTCAGCGGCACGTCGGTGTAGGTGTAGGCATAGGATGCGCCGAGCGTCATCCCGTCGATCGGGTTGGTCGTGACATCGGCCTCAAGCCCGCGGATCTTGGACTTGCCCGGCGCGTTGCGGGTTTCCTCGGTGTGCAGGTTGTAGGTCGGGCTCGACGGGTTGGTGTCGACATTGTCGAAGTCGATCTGCGTGCCGGTGCGATCCATGATGTAGCCGGCCAGGTTCAGGCGAACCCGGTGGTCCAGCATGTCCATCTTGGCGCCGACTTCATAGGACTTGACCGCTTCGGGGCCGAAGGCGGCGAAGGTCTGCGAACGGTCATTGGCACCACCCGCCCGATAGCCGGTCGAATATTTGGCGTAGAGGTGAACCGAATCGCTGGCATCGAACGCGGCGGTGACCATCGGATCGAACCGCTTGTTGTTGAAGGTGAAGGGGAAGTTGCTGGCGTTGCCCTGCACCAGGTACAGCGTGCCGCTGCGCTTGTCGTGGGTGTAGCGACCGCCGACGGTCAGGTGGAAGGCGTCGAAGCCCGCCGGGGTATAGGTGGCCTGCGCGAAGGCGGCATAGCTATACGCCTTGGCGAAGCTGCCGCGCTGCAGGAAGAACGAGCCCGGTGCCCAGCCCTGGTTGCCCGAACCCAGCGCGGTCTGCGACAGGATGGTATAGCCGGTGCCGTCGCTGTTCCACTGGTTGGTCGACGGGGTCGCCGCCACTTCGCGTGCGTTTTCGGTATAGTAATACAGGCCGGCGACGTAATCGAGCTGCGGCAGGCTGCCAACCGCCTGGAATTCCTGGCTGAACTGGTGCTGCTGCATGAACGACAGGCTGTAGCGGCTGAACTTGCTGTTCGGCATGAAGACGGTGCGGTGCGCGCCGCCCGAATTGTCCCACTGATCGGTCGACACGCCGCGCCATGCGGTGATCGAGCGCAGTTCCAGGCCCGGCATGACGTCATAGTTCAGCTTGGCCGAGAAGCCGTGCGTGCGGTCGACGCTATATTGCTGCGGCACGCCGATATCGGCGGTCTTCATGCGGTCCGAACCCGCCACCACCACCAGCGGCGACAACGGGGCGATGGTGCCGCTGGGCAGCTTGCCGTTGTTGGCGGCGATCTGCGCCAGTGTCGCGACCGGCTTGCCCTTGGGATTATAGTTGACCAACTGGCTGTAGAAGGGCGTGTTCTCGTCCTTCGCCTGGTCATAGGACAGTTCGGCCGAGAAGCCGTCGGCGGGCTTCCACAGCGCGGCGACATGGCCGCCCGCGCGGTTGAACGCGCCCCAGCCGATGCTGCCCGGCAGCGGATCCTTCACGAACGGATTCTGGTGCTGGACGACGCCCTCGACCTTCACCGCGATATTGTGGAATTCGGGCAGGTTGAGGTGGATCTGGCCGTTATACGACCCGAAATTGCCAAAGCCCGCATTCATCGAGCCGCCGAACTTGCCGGTCGGCTTGGCGGTGACGATCGACAGCGCGCCACCCTCGGTGTTGCGGCCGAACAACGTGCCCTGCGGCCCGCGCAGCACTTCGACGCGCTCGATGTCGAACAGCGCGGCGTTCAGGCCCTGCGAGCGGCCCAGATACACGCCATCGATATAGACGCCGACGCCGGTGTCGCGCGCGGTCTGGTTCTGGTCGAAGGGGACGATGCCGCGGATACCCACGGTCAGCGCCGACTGACGCGCCTCGAAGGTCGCGACACGGAGCGACGGCACGCTGCCATCGGCCAGGTCGAGCAGGCTCTGGACGTGGCGATCCTTCAGCGCGGTGGGATCGAGGACCGAGATCGCGATCGGGGTCTTCTGAAGGCTGGTCTCACGCTTGGTCGCGGTGACGACGATTTCCTTCAGCTGCCCATTGTCCTCGGCGGGATCGGCCGCCGGGGCGGTGGTCGCATCGGCCGGCTTGGCATCCGCCGCGAAAGCGGGCGTGCCGCTCAACGCCAGAAGCGCGGTGCCGCCCAGCAGCGATGCGCGAATAAAACTGATCTTCATGGTCTCTATGTCCCTTCCCCCGATCGACCTGTCGGTCGTCGCTGGCCGCGCGGATAGGGAAGGTCCGAGAAGGTAGCGTTACTTTTCAGTGACTAGCGGTTACTTGTTCATTTCATCCCCGAGTCATCTTTGCCCTCACCCCGCGGTTCGGGGAGCCCCGGCTGCACCAGTTCGAGCCGCTGCGCCACGGTGCCGATCGCGATTTCGCGCTCACGCAAGGCATGGAGGAGCGTCAGCAGCACGGCGCTGCGCGTGCCATAGGCCGCCCTCGGGCTGGCGACATGCGCGAAACAGTTGAACAGGATACGGCCATCGACGATCGAGTCGATGAAGGCGGCGGGCGCGGGCTCGGCCAGCACCGCGTCCTGCTGCTGGAAACAATCGAGCACGATCTGGCGCACCGCCGCCGCATCCGCCTCGATCGGGATCGAGAACTGGATCTGCACCCGGCCCAATGGCCCCGACAAGGTCTTGTTGAGCACCGATTTGGTGATGAGCTCGGAATTGGGAACGATCAGCGTCGAATGATCGGCCAGCTCGATCTCGGTCGAACGCACGCTGATCCGTTTCACATCGCCCTCATCGGTGCCGACGCGCACCAGATCGCCGATCTTGATCGGCCGCTCGGCGAGCAGGATCAGGCCGGAGACGAAATTCTGCGTGATCGCCTGCAGGCCGAAGCCGATCCCGACCGACAGCGCGGACAGCAGCAGCGCGATTCGCTCGATCCCGATGCCCAGCGACGCGAGTGCCCAGATGACCGCCAGTGCGATGCCGATATAGCGCGCCACCATGCTGACCGAATTGCGCCCCGACCCGTCCAGGTCGGTGGCCGGCAGATAGCGATGGTTCAGCCAGTGCATGAAGCTGCGCACCAGCGTCAGCCCGACGAACAAGACGGCCAGCCCCTGAAGGATCGCGCCGGGCGACACCCACACGCCGCCGATCTTTATTCCCTCGACCAGCAGTCCCAGCCGGCCGAACACCGCGCTCGGATCGCCGCTCGCGCCGAAGGGCTGGAGCAGCATGCCCAGCGCCAGCAGCACCAGCGCCAGCCGCACCGTGCCCGACAGGACCAGCCCGAACTGGTCGACCATCGACCCGCGCACGCCCAGCGCACGGGTCAGCGTCACGCCGACCTTGCTGTCCCGCACGAACACGGTCGTCGCGATATCGTCCGCCGCGACCATGGTCAGATAAAGCGCCGAGCCGATCAACACCGCCCAGCCGATCATCAGCGCGACGAACCAGCTGAACCAGATATAGCCGATCAGCAACGCGACCATCGCGACGCCCACCGCGATCCAGGCGAGCAGGACCGCCACGCTCAACCCCGCGCTGACGCCCGCGCTGGCGGTCTCGTCGCATTCGGCATGCGCGGCGCGGGCGGCGCGCAAACGGCCCAGCACCACCAGCGTCACGACGATCAGCATCAGGTGGAGCAGCGCCTCGATCGCCTGGGTCGTGACGAACGCGGCGCGGCTGCTGCCGATCGCGACCACGAACGCGCCGGTCATCGCCGTCGCGAAGGTCAGGATGGTGAGCACCCAGGAGAGCGGGCGCAGGCGTTGCGCGGTCTCGTCGTCGATCGGCGCGATCCGCCAGGACGGCTGGCTGCGCATCAGCACCGCGCCCGTCACCGCCGCCGTGAACCCCGCCAACCCGGAGGCGAAGACCAGCCCGTCGAGCAGCCCGGTCCAGCGTTGCGGCAAAAGGCCCGACCAATGCAGTCCCTGCACGAAGACGAACGCCGCCGCCAAGGGGCATAGCGTGCCGACGATCACCCGCCACAGCGCGTTGGACGATCGCCGCACCCGGCTGGGCGGAGCCTCGGCGACCAGGCGGCGCTGCGCCAGCCGGTGCGCGCCCAGCCGGATCGGCCCCATCAGCAGCACCGCCAGCGCACATCCCAGCATCGCATGCCAGGGAATGCCGCCCTGCCATTGCCGCGCCAGCTGATCGCCGCCCTGTCGCAGGAACAGGGTGACGCGGCGCAGGTCGCGCGGCGCCTGGTCCAGCACCGCCGTCCAGAAAGTGGGGCTGAGCGGCGACGGGACCTTGGACGACAGTTTCTGGCTGAACTGCTCGGCCTTGCTCCGGTCGATCTCGTCGATCAGCTGCCCGGCCTCGACCCCCGCCAGCCGCCCGCGCTTGATCGCGGCGTCGATCGCGGTGCGCGTACCGGTAAGCGTGCGACGCTGCGCGCGCAGTTCGGGTGCCTCGACATCGCCCGGCGTCACCGTGCCCAGCCCGGCAATCCGCGCGTTGATCAGCCCGAGTTGCTCGGTCAGCTCGGCGACCGCTTGCGTGGAGGCGTCCTTGGCCGACTGCGCCCGGCTGCGCAGCGCGGCCCGGTCCTCGTCCTTCACATCCGCATCGAGCGCGCGGTCGACCGCGCGCACGTCGAGTTCGGCCTGGACGATGCGGCTCGTCGCATCATCCCCCGCATTGCCCTGCGCCAGGGTCGGTGCCGCGATCGCAAGCATCAGCCCCGCGACCAACAGCAGCGCGAAGGTCAGCCATGCGGGGCGGCGGAAAGAAGAGGAGAACAGCGAAAGATGCATGAAGCCCGGACCAGTCTGCAACGGCCCCGCGTCATAGCCCCGGCGCGACGATCAGGCGAGAGAATCCACCCCCATGCGCCCGACATCGTCGAAAAAGCGTTCCACCTCGCGCCAATGCGCCGAAAACCCCGTGTGTCGCGCCGCCGCGCATGGCAGGTATCATGCGGCACGATCTGGATATCCACACCCATGACCGATCCGGCTTCTTCGCACGACCCCGCATCCTCGACCACACCGGCATCGCCGTCCCCGGGGGACAGGCATGTCCTGGCGGGGATCAACCGCATCCTGCAGGGAGCCCTGTCCGCCTCGACCGAGGAGGAACTGGGCCGGTTGTGCCTGTCGGTCGCCGAGGAACTGACCGGCGCGACGATCAGCTTTTTCGGCGAGCGGCGCGAACCCGACGACCGGCTGGACCCGATCGCAATCAGCGAAGGGGGCTGGGCCGCCTATCGCGGCGATGCCCGCGATCGCCTCGGACGCCGCCTTCCCAACGGGCTGAAGGCCCGGGGCGTCCTCGAGCAGGTCATTCTTCAGGATCGCAGCCTGATCCTCAACGACCGGGCACAGCTTTCCGGGCCGGAACAACTGCCCGACGCGCATCCGACGCTGGACAATTTTCTGGGCGTGCCGCTGCGCCGTGATGGCGAGGCCTTTGCCATGCTCGCGCTGGGCAACCATCCCACCGGCTTTACCGAGCGCGAACGCGCCATAGCCGAGGAACTGACCCCCGCCATCGTCCAGGCGCTGTTGCGCAAACGGGCCGAGTGCGCCTTGCGGGCCAGCGAACGCCGCCTGCTGACCCTGATCGAGGGGATTCCGCAACTGGTCTGGACCGCGACGCGCGACGGGCACTGGACCTGGGCCAGCCCGCAATGGACGGCGATCACCGGGCTGACGGTCGCGGAAAGCCTGGGCCTTGGCTGGCTGGACGCCGTCCATCCCGACGATCGTGAGGCCGCGCGCCTTTTCTGGTCCGACGCCGGCGCGTTCGGCGAACTGGCGATGGAGGGGCGGCTGCGCCATCACCAGACCGGACGCTATCGCTGGTTCAAGACGCGCGCCACGCCGGTACGCGACGATCAGGGCGCGATCGTCGAATGGTTCGGCACCTCGACCGACATCGACACGCTGCGCCGCCTGCGCGAACGGCAGGAGACACTGGTCGCCGAGTTGCAGCACCGGGTGCGCAACATCCTGACCATCATCCGGTCCATCTTCACCCGCACGGTCGAAGGCGGCGGCCCGCTGGACCAGGTGGCGGATCATTTCCGCGGACGGCTCGATTCGCTGGCCCGCACCCAGGTCGTCTCGACCCGGACCCAGTCGGGCCGGGTCGACCTGGAGAACCTGATCCGCGACGAGTTGCTGGCCGTGGGCGCGATCCAGGACGAGCGGTTGATCGTCACCGGCCCCGACGTCACCCTGCCCCCCTACACCGCCGAATCGATCGGGCTGGCGATCCATGAACTGACCACCAACGCCCTGAAATATGGTGCCCTGCGCTATGCCGGCGGCCGGCTGGCCATCCGGTGGCATGTGGAGGCTGCATCAGACGGCCAACGGGAACTGATTGTAAAATGGGATGAAACCGGTGTACCGGCGGTTCCGGTTCCGCCTGTGCGGCAGGGTTTCGGAACCGAGTTGATCCGTGAGGCCCTGCCCTATGGGCTCGGCGCGCGGACGCAGTTCGAGTTTCGTGGGGGCGGCGTCTTGTGCACGATATCGTTACCAATGCACGATGAGGATGCGAGGTCCCCGGACCGGAGCGCGCAGTGACATACCGGGAAGTGACATCCCCGAAAGTGACCGGCCGGGAATCGCCGCTCGCCGACAAGCATATCCTGGTGGTCGAGGACGAATATTACATCGCGCGCGATCTGGAGCGTGCGCTGCGCGCCGCCGACGCGATCGTGATCGGTCCGGTGGCGACGCTGGAACAGGGGCTGGCGCTGGCCGAGAGCCAGCCGCTCGACGCGGCGGTACTGGACATCAACCTGGCCGGGGGGCGCGCCTTCGCCATCGCCGATCGCCTGTCGGAACGCGCCGTGCCCTGGACCTTTCTGACCGGCTATGACGATTGGGCGCTGCCCGCGCGCTATCAGGCCGCGCCGATCGTCGCCAAACCCTATCATGCCGACCGCATCGTCCGGGCAGTCGGCGCCATGATCCCCGATGGAGGCCCAGCATGACGCCGCCCTTCCCCCATGGCGACCGGTCCGCGCAAAGGCTTGCCGCGTCCTCCGCCGAGGAAAGCGCCGCATGCCTCCCCGCATTGCGTCGCCTCGCCGCGCTGACCCCGCTCAGCGAGTCGGATCGCGCGATCCTGTCCGACGCGATGATCGATCCGTGCAGCATCCCCGCGCGCCACAGCTTCATGACGCTGGGGCGGCCGGTGCCCGCGCCCGTCCTGCTGATGCAAGGATGGGCGGCGCGGGTGCGCATCCTGCCCGACGGGCGCCGGCAGTTCATCAGCTTCTATCTGCCCGGCGACCGGATCGGCGGCGGACGGCAGCCCATGCCGGTCGCGACTGCGACGATCGTCGCCGTGACCGAATGTCTGGTCTGCGCCGCGCCCGAAGCGGCACCCGGTTCGACACTCGAACAGGCCTATGCGATCGGCGACGCGCTGGAGGAGGCCTATCTGATCGGCCATGTCGTCCAGCTCGGCCGGTTGAACGCCCAGGAGCGGATCGGCGACTTCATGCTGGAAATCCATGAGCGGCTGGCGCTTGCGGGACTGACCGTCGGTGGCAGTTTCGAGATGCCGTTGACGCAGGAAATGCTGGCCGACGCGCTGGGACTGACGCCGGTGCACGTCAATCGCATGATCCAGCAGGCGCGGCGCGATGGCGAATTGATGTGGAAATCGGGTCGGGTGCTGCTGCGCGATCCCGAACGCACCGCGCGCACCATCGGCCGCCAGTCGCCGCGCGTGACCGCCCCCCGGCCGAACGAAGCCGCCGGCCTCGCCATCCGCGCGTCCTGACACACCAGATCCAGCCCCGGCCCGCGCGCCCTGCCCAGGATGCGCCACCCCGTTCTGAAGGACCATAAAGGACCGATACGGCATCGATTTTTGCGCAATTTGCGACGAGTTGATGAGACGATGCTATCGATTGCAGTGTTGATCGTATAATTTCACAAAAACGTCATCACAGTTACCTGAATCTGACACCGCCCCTACCTATCGGCCCGGCGAAAGCGGCATTCGGCCGAAGGGGACATCGTCACATGCTCACGTTTCGCAGCCTGTTGAAGGCATCGGCATCCCTCATGCTCGCATCGGGCGGCCTGACCGCTCCGGCGCTCGCCCAGACCTCCGCCGTCGCGCAGAATGATGGCGCCGATGCGGGGACCGAGGGTGATGAAATCGTCGTCAACGGCACCTATGCGCGCAGCCTGGCGGCCGGGATCGAGACGAAGCGCCGCGCCGCTTACGGCGTCGACTCGATCAGCTCGACCGATATCGGCAAGTTCCCGACTCAGAACGTCGCCGAAGCGCTGCAACTCGTTCCCGGCGTCGCGATCACCCGCCCGCGCGGCGAAGGCCTGTATGTCAGCGTCCGTGGCCTGGGGCCGCAGTTCCAGAACACGCTGATGAACGGCCGCACCATCGCGCTGAACGACCTGATCGAAAATGGCGGTGCGGCCGGGCGCCAGTTCCGCTTCGAGATGCTGCCCGCCGAGTTCACCTCTAGCATCGACGTGGTCAAGACGCCGACCGCCGACATGAGCGAAGGCGCGCTGGGCGGCAATATCGACGTCAAGACGTTCCATCCGCTGGACGTCGGCAACAAGACGACGATCAACATGCGCGGCACCTATACCAGCCAGACCGACAAGGTCCGCCCCAACGTCACCGTGCTGACCAGCGCGAAGACCAGCGACGGCACCTTCGGCATCCTGGCGGGCGCGCAATATTGGGGCAAGACGGTCCGCAACGACCGCTTCATGAATTTCGGCTGGCTGCTCAACCGCTATGTCGATCCGACCGACCCCAACGCGCCAAAGCGCGGCGGCGCACCGGCGGGCCTCTATTCGCCCACCCGCACCCGCCCCACCGTCGAGACCGAGGATCGCAAGCGCATCTCCGGCATCGTTTCGGCCCAGTGGCAGCCGACGCCGGAATTGCAGACGACGCTGGACGTCGTCGCGACCCGACTGGACGTCGCCTATGACGAATTCGGCCTCGATATCTATCCCGACGACAACGGCACGGTGCTCCAGCCCGGCTATACCGTCACCGGTGACACCATCACCAAGGCGACGATCGCCAATGCCCGCTTCATGGCGTCGCGCGAATACAGCCTGAACCGCCACGACCTGCTGACCATCGGGTTGAAGCAGGCGTGGAACCCCGATCGCTGGCATTTCACCGCCAACATCAACTGGTCGGCGGCGCACAGCTATCACCCCGACTACCGCACCGGCACGGTGCGCAGCCGCGCCTATTTCACCGCGCCGCTGACTTATGACGCCAGCGGCGGCTATCAGTCGATGCCGACCTTCACCACCCCGGTCGACGTCACCAACCCCGCCAATTACAAGCTGTACCAGTTCAACATCGCGCCCAAGAACAGCAAGGACTGGGATTTCTACTCCCGCCTCGACGTCGCGCATGATTTCGACGGTTTCCTGTCGAAGCTGGCGGCGGGCGGCGAATATCACTGGCGCAAGCGCGACTATTTCCGCCGCGACTTCATCGTGAACCCGCCGGCGGGCGCGGCGCTGTCCACGCTGGGCTCGGCCGCCTATCAGCAGATGCCCTATGACAACTTCCTGTCCGGCGTCGCGGGCAATGCGCCGCGCAACTGGCTTGTCCCGGTGACCGACGCCTATGTCGGCAATTTCTTCACCCCCGCCGTCGCGGGCTCGCCGCTGACCAACGCCGACCTGCGGTCGTCCTTCGTCGTCACCGAAAAGATCGCCGCCGCCTATGTCCGCGCCGATTACCAGTTCGATGCGGGCAGCGTGCCGGTCAGCGGCAATGTCGGCGTCCGCTATGTCCACACCGACCAGGTGGCGAGCGGCACGCTGACCAGCGGCAGCACCGCCACCCCAGTCAGCTACCCCAAGACGTTCAACAACGTTCTGCCCAGCTTCAACCTGCGCGCCGACCTGACGCCCAAGCTGGTCGGCCGCCTCGCCGCCAGCCGGGTGCTGACCCGTCCCAACGTCACCGACACCGCACCGCGCATCACCGTGTCGACCGACGCGCCGACCGCCAGCGGCGGCAACCCGCAGCTCGTCCCCTTCCTCGCCACCCAGTTCGACGGGTCGCTGGAATGGTATTTCGCACCGTCGGGGATGCTGTCGGGCGCGGTCTTCTACAAGGCGATGGACGACTATATCACCCAGTCCAACACGCTGATCGACATTCCGGGTCGCGGGACGGTGCGCCTGTCCAGCTCGGTCAATGGCGGCAATGCCAAGGTGTACGGTGCCGAAGCGGCCTATAGCCAGGTCTTCACCTTCCTGCCCGCACCGTTCGACGGCTTCGGCGTGCAGGGCTCCTACACCCACACGGAAGTGAAGGCCGACTACACGGCGGGCTCGCGCACCATCAAGGACCAGCTGATCGGCCTGTCGAAGAACAGCTTCAACCTGGTCGGCTTCTACGACAAGGGGCCGCTGTCGGCCCGCCTGTCCTATGTGTGGCGCGACAAATATCTGTCAGGCACGGGCAGCACGGTGCAGGCCCCGACCTATGTCGCGGCCTTCGGTTCGCTCGACGGCCAGCTGTCGGTGCGCGCCGCCGAGAATCTGACGCTCAGCCTGGAGGGCATCAACCTCGCGGGCGCGCATCAGGACACCTATAACGACAGCAAGATGCGCTTCGGCGAGATCAACTATTATGGCCGGACGATCCTGTTCGGCATTCGGGCGGAGTTCTGATGTCCATGAAAGCCTGTCTCGCGCTGGCGGCGGTCCTTGCGACCGCCGCCGCTCCGGCCCCTCGTGCGCCGCTGCGGATGAACGACATCCAGGTCATCGGTTCGCACAACAGCTACAAGAAACGCATCGCGCCTGCGGTGTTCGCCGAACTGGAACGCCGTGATCCCCGGCTCGCCAGCGCGCTGGATTACGATCACCTGCCCCTCGCGCAGCAGCTCGACCGGGGCGTGCGCCAGCTGGAGATCGACATCTTCGCCGATCCCGAAGGCGGGCGTTTCGCGCACCCCAAGGGCGAGGCGATCGCCAGGGCGGCGGGCGAGAAGACCGGCTTCGACGAGGCCGCGATGATGCAACCCGGCTTCAAGGTGTTCCACATCCCCGAGGTCGATTACCGCTCCTGCGTCACCTTCAAGCGCTGCATCGCCGAGATCGACGCCTGGTCGCGCGCGCATCCGCGTCACCTGCCGATCATGGTGACGATCAACGCCGCCGACCGGCCGATCAACAAGCCCGGCGTCACCGATCCGCTGCCGCTGACCGCGCCTTTGCTCGACGCGCTGGACGGCGAGATCCGCGCGGTCCTGAAACCGAACCGGATCATCACCCCCGACGATGTGCGCGGCAACGCCGCGACCCTGCGCGAGGCGGTAACGAGCCACGGGGCGAAGGGCGGCTGGCCAACCCTCGACCGCGCGCGCGGCAAGATCTTCTTCGTGCTGGATACGCCCAGCGACGTGTCGGACCGCTATCGCGCCGGGCACCCCTCGCTCAAGGGCCGTCCGATCTTCGGCTGGTACGACACCGACCAGCCCGAAGCCTCGGTCGAGATCGTCGGCGATCCGCGCGAGGATGGCGAAAAGATCAAGGAGTGGGTGAAACAGGGCTTCATCGTCCGCACCCGCAGCGACGCCGATACGAAGGAAGCGCGGGAGGACGACTATACCCGCGCCAGGGCCGCGATCGACAGCGGCGCGCAGGCGGTGTCGACCGATTACTATCCGGGCGCGCCGACCAGGGGCTGGAGTCGCGGCTTCACCGTCACGCTGCCCGGCGGTGTCATGGAACGCTGCAACCCCGTGACCCGGCCGGTCGGCTGCACGCTGCCGAAATGATCCGCCCCTCCCCCGCTCGGGGAGGGGACAGGCCAGCGGCCTGACGGAAGGGGGGGATCGCCACATGGGGCGTGCCCGGCGGCTCCCCCCTCCTGTCTGATGTGATGCTGGTATGAAGGTGTTGCGGAAGGGAGCCCGTCCCCCCCGAGGGTCTGGAGCCCGATAGGGAGCAAGGGCCCCTTCCGCGTTGGTCACAACCCTGAACAGTTGCTTGGGAC